>JAACFO010000190.1 GCA_009937425.1 Gammaproteobacteria bacterium | reverse complement strand
GCCTGTCGGTGCGGGATCAAATGGTCGGGCCGTGGCAAGTGCCGGTGGCCGACTGCGCCGTGACCGCCAGCGGCTTCCGGGGCTACACCGGGGAAGCCATGGCCATGGGAGAGCGCGCGCCCCTGGCTATCATCGATGCCCCCGCGTCCGGACGCATGGCGGTGGCAGAAGCGATCATGAATATTGCCGCGGCGCCCATCGAATCCCTCGGTGATGTCACCCTGTCCGCCAACTGGATGGCTGCCTGCGGCCATCCAGGGGAAGACGCGGCTTTATTCGACACCGTACAAGCCGTGGCCATGGAGCTTTGTCCGTCCCTGGGCATCGCCATTCCCGTGGGCAAGGATTCGTTGTCCATGAAAACCGTCTGGCAGCAGCAAGGCCGCGAGCAGGCAGTCACCTCACCCCTGTCTCTGGTGGTGAGCGCCTTCGCAGCGGTCACCGACATACGTCGCGCCCTGACGCCTGCGCTTCGCAGCGATGCGGGGGAAAGCGATCTGTTGCTCGTGGATTTGGCCGCGGGACGCCTGCGACTCGGTGGCTCCGCTCTGGCGCAAGTGCATGCACAACTGGGCAACGAGTGTCCCGACGTGGACGATGCCGCCGCCCTGCGTGAATTTTTTGCCGATCTGCAGTGGCTCAACGAACAGGGGCTGGTGCTCGCCTATCACGATCGCTCCGATGGCGGTCTAGTCGTCAGCTTGTGTGAAATGGCTTTCGCGGGACACGTGGGATTACAGATCAATCTGGATCCTCTGGGGGCAGACGCGATTGCCGCGCTGTTCGCCGAGGAGCTCGGCGCCGTCATACAAATTCGCCGCGCCCATCGGGATCGGGTGCTGGATCGCTTCGCCGCATCGCCATCGCTCAACGGCCACATACATCTTCTCGGCGCAATCGGCGACGACGACCGGTTGCACATGGAGCACGACGGTAAAACCATCATGAGCGCGCCGCGAAGCGCGCTTTATCGCGTCTGGCGCGAGACCAGTTACCACATGCAGGCACTTCGCGACGACGCAGCCTGCGCCAGGGAAGAGTTCGAACGGGCCGATGATCCGCGGGCGCAGCCCCTGCACGCCTCCCTGGGTTTCGATCCCGGGGAAGATATCTGCGCGCCCTTCATCGGCGGCCGGCGGCCGCAGGTGGCAATACTGCGCGAGCAGGGCGTAAACGGTCACGTGGAGATGGCGGCGGCCTTTGATCGCGCCGGCTTCGATGCGAGCGACGTGCACATGACCGACATCCTCGAAAGGCGCGTGTCGCTGAACGATTTCCAAGGCATCGCCGCCTGTGGTGGATTCTCCTACGGCGACGTGCTCGGCGCCGGCGGTGGTTGGGCGGGCACGGTGATGTACAACGAGCCCAGTCGCATCGCCTTCGGCGAGTTTTTCGGCCGTGACGACACCTTTGCCCTGGGCGTGTGCAACGGTTGTCAGATGTTTGCCCAACTCGGTGAGTTGGTGGACGGCGCCGACCACTGGCCGCGTTTCGATCGCAATCGCTCGGAACAGTTCGAAGCACGTCTGGTGATGGTGGAGATCTGTGAATCACCATCGATCTTCTTCACCGGCATGCAGGGATCAGTGCTGCCGGTACCGGTGGCCCACGGTGAAGGACGCGCGGTGTTTCGCGACGACAACGATTTGCGGGCCGTCCAGGAGCAACAGCTGGTGTGCGTGCGCTACGTGGAAGGCGCCGGTCAGCCCGCCATCGGCTATCCCGCCAACCCCAACGGCTCCAGAGACGGCATCACCGGCTTGACCACCCCCGATGGCCGGGTGACCATCCTCATGCCCCACCCCGAGCGCGTCACGCGAAGCGTCCAGCATTCCTGGCACCCCGCGGATTGGGGAGAAGACGGCCCGTGGTTGCGCATGTTCCGCAACGCACGGACCTGGCTCGCATAGCCCCCTCCAGGCCCGGGCTAATCCGCAAGATGTGAGACTTGTGTGAGATTTCTGCCCTAGACTTGGTCCATGCCAGCTGAAAATACGGTGCCAATATGCTGATCAGGCGACCCGACGATATCAGGAGCTCTGAGATCACCGATGAGGCCGTGTACCTCGATCGGCGACGGTTCATGCGCAATGCGGCGGGCCTGACCACGGCCTCGGCGCTGGCGGCGGCGGCGCCGGGATTGCTGCTGCCGGGCACCGCGGCGGCGCTCACGGAGGACCCCGCGGCCAAGGGCGACGCCCTGCAAGGCGTGACCGATGGTCCTTTCTCCACCGACGAGCCCGCGACCCCTTACAAAGATGTCACCCGCTACAACAACTTTTACGAGTTCGGCACCGGCAAGCGGGATCCGTCCACCAATTCCGGGCGCTTCAAACCGTTGCCCTGGAAGGTGAAAATTCTCGGTGAGTGCGAAAAGCCAGGTGAATACGATCTCGACGACATCATTAAACAGCACGCCCTGGAGGAGCGCATTTATCGCCTGCGCTGCGTCGAAGCCTGGTCCATGGTCGTCCCATGGGTCGGCGTGCCTCTGGGACCGGTTCTCAAGCGCTTCCAACCCACATCGAAAGCCAAGTACGTGGCCTTCCGCACCGTCTTCCGTCCCACCGAGATGCCGGGACAGCAGCGCGGCTACCTGGACTGGCCATACGTGGAAGGCTTGCGCATCGACGAAGCGATGAATCCGTTGACGCTCCTGTCGGTGGGGATCTATGGCCACGCTATGCCGAACCAGAACGGCGCGCCTGTTCGCCTGGTGGTGCCCTGGAAGTACGGCTTCAAGAGCATCAAGTCCATCGTCACCATTCGTTTCACCGAGGAGGAGCCGGCGACCAGTTGGAATATGCAGGCGCCGGGCGAGTACGGTTTTTACTCCAACGTCAATCCGCACGTTAACCATCCACGCTGGAGTCAAAGCCGGGAACGGCGCATCGGTGATATCCTCAAACGCGACACTCTCGAGTTCAACGGCTATGGCGAGCAGGTTGCGGGCTTGTACACCGGCATGGATTTGAAAAAGAACTTTTGACGCCGGGCATTTTTCCCGGGCGTTTTTCCAGGCATTTTGCAATGAACCAGCAGCAGCTCGTCAGCCGTCTGCTCAAGCCGGTGGTTTTTATCGCGGCACTGGTGCCCCTCGCTCTGCTGGTGTGGAATGCCCTGCACGATGGCTTGGGCGCAAATCCGGTGGAAGCCATCACCTTCGAAA
Organism: Gammaproteobacteria bacterium; assembly: GCA_009937425.1. Taxonomy (GTDB): domain Bacteria; phylum Pseudomonadota; class Gammaproteobacteria; order HK1; family HK1; genus JAABYT01. The sequence continues at coordinate 3,471 of JAACFO010000190.1, read as the reverse complement.
CCGGCGACTGGGGGCTGCGCTTTCTACTGATAACCCTGTGCGTGACGCCGCTTCGGCGTATAACGGGCTGGCAGGCGCTGGTGCGCCTGCGCCGCATGCTCGGCCTGTTCGCATTTTTCTATTTGTGCCTGCACTTTCTTACCTATCTGGTGCTGGATGCATTTTTCAATCTGGGCTATATCCTCGAGGACATCACCGACCGAACCTACATCACCCTCGGCTTCTCCAGCTTCCTGTTGCTGATCCCCCTGGCCGTGACGTCCACCAACGCCATGGTGCGCCGGCTTGGGGGCCAGCGCTGGCGCCGTCTGCACAAGCTTGTCTACGTCGTCGCCACCGGCGGTGTGCTACATTTCCTGTGGCTGGTAAAGGCGGATTTGCGCGAACCACTGATCTACATGGGTATTTTATTGTTGCTGTTTCTCGCCAGGGTACCCGCCGTCGCCCAGCGCCTGGCGAAAATTCGCGCACCGGCTGGTGACAAGAAGCCCGCCGCCGCGCGCCAGATCGCTACCTGACATCCCTTTCGAGGATTTACGTTGAGCAAGAAGCGCCCCGTGTCGGAGGAAGATGCGGCCTTGTTTCGCGATGCCGCCGGTGATGTGCGCGTGCTCGAAGACGACCGTGAGCCCGTCTACCGGCGCCGCCCCAAGCCCCCGGCCAGGCCCCGGGTGCGTGCGGGATCCGGAGACGACCCAACCGCCGCCACGCAACGACCACCGGCAAAAAGCATCAAGAATGCGGAACGCGACAGCGAGCAGCTGTTCGTACGTTCCGGTCTTCAGCAAAAGCACGTGCGACGGCTGCGCCGCGGGCAGATGGCCATCGCCGCAGAGGCCGACCTGCACGGAATGCGCATTCGCGAAGCACAATCGTTGTTGGAAGAATTTTTGCGCGAGTGCCGCGAGCAGGGGCTTCGCTGCGTGCGGGTGATTCACGGCAAAGGGCTGGGCTCGCGCGATGGACACGCCGTTCTGAAGTGGGAAGTGGACCGCTGGTTGCGCGGCCACGACGGGGTGATGGCATTCTGCACGGCGCAACCGAAGGATGGGGGGACGGGGGCTGTTTATGTTTTGTTGAAGAGTTGATGTTCCCCTCACCCCGGCCCTTGACTTATTGACACCAGGTACCGGGCACCGGTCTTGCCTTATTGAGGAGTTGACGGTCCCCTCACCCCGGCCCTCTCCCCGAGGGAGAGAGGGGGGAAGATGCCGGGATTGAATCCACCAACTCCCGCAGGACCATGGTGGCGTAGGCTCCGGCGGGTAGGACGAAGGCCAGCGTAAGCCGATCCGGGCTCTCGAATGCCGCCTCCAGGTCCGCCACCGGAACCCGCAGAGCCCGGCGGGCGTGCTTCAGACCGGCGGCGTCCAGGCCCTCGCACCAGGCGGTGCAGCCGCACAGGGCCGATCCCTCCAGCGCCAGCGCTTGTCCGGACGCAATCGCGTCACCGCTGCCCCACATGGGCCCCGTGGGATGCACGTCCATGCCCTCGAGTCGCTGGTGGATTTCCGCGTCGGGCTCCACCAGGTTGAAGACGCTGTGGCTGCCGTCCAGCATCAAGGCCTCGCCGGGAATCGCACGGCGCCAACTGTCTTCACGAACCCGGTGGGCGAGCACGCGATTAAACAGCATGCTGCGCGCCGCCGACAGGTAAAGCCCGCGCAACTGGCGATCCCGCACCCGCTTTCCCTCCACCAGCATTCCCCAGGCGCTGGCGATATTCCCGCCATCGCGGCCGAAGCGCTGCTCGCCGAAGTAATTGGGTACGCCGCCGCTGACCACATCCTGGACGCGGGCCAGCAGCGACTCACGATTGCCTTGGAAGTCTTGCACGCGAATCTGGAAGCGATTGGCCTTTTGTATGCCACGGCGAAGTTTCTTGCGGTGCCGCGTAACGCGCAACAACTCCACCTCGGGGGAGGCGATGGCTGCCCAATCGGGCTCCGCCCTGCCCTCTATGGGAACACTGAACCACTGGCTGGTGACGGCGGCGCGATCCTTGAGGCCCGCATAACCCACCTCGCGCCTGGCCACACCCGCCAGGCGCGCAAGCTCCCCCGCAAGCCACGCGGTATTGGTGCCGCGCTTACGGATCTGAAGCCACGCATGGGGACCCTCGCCCTCGGGCTCGAAGCCCAGGATCTCGTCGACCCGGAAGTCGTCGGCGTTCTGCTTGATGTGGCCCCGTCCCGGCGCCGGTCCATAGGCGTGGGGAAGCTCCGGCACTGCAATGAAGCAGCGGCGGATCTCCGCGTCAAGCGACTCCCGTGTCACTCCTCGAGCAACACCACCGCGTGGGCGGCAATGCCCTCTGCGCGGCCGACGAAGCCCATTTTCTCGGTGGTTGTTGCCTTGACGTTGACCCTGGCGGCGTCGATGCCGAGATCGGCGGCGATGTTGCTACGCATTTGCGCCACGTAGGTACTCAGGCGGGGTTCTTCGGCGATGATAGTCACGTCCGCATTGCCGACCCTGAATCCATCACCGCCCAGGGTTTCGATCACACGACGTAACAAAATTCTGCTGTCGATGTTCTCATAGCGGGGATCGTTGTCGGGAAAGTGCTTGCCGATGTCACCACTCCCCGCGGCGCCAATGAGTGCGTCACAAAGCGCGTGCAAAGCCACATCGCCGTCGGAGTGCGCCGCGAGTCCTTTATCGTGGGGAATCTCGACGCCACCTAGCACGAGACGCTCACCGGCGGCGAAGCGATGGGCATCGTATCCGTGACCGATTCTCATGTTTTCTGTTCCCGGTGGGTAAGAATCATCTCCGCTAAGCGTAGATCCTGCGGCCGCGTAATCTTGATGTTGTCCTCGTGGCCCTGCACCAGCCGCGGACGCCCGCCGGCGAGTTCCATGGCCTGCGCCTCGTCGGTCACGTCACGATCTTCGTCGACAGTAAGACGTATGGCATCGCGCAACGCACCTAGGCGAAACATTTGTGGCGTCAATGCATGCCACAGGTGCTGCCTGCTGACCGTCTCACGCACGCGGTTGTCGCTGTTTGATCGCTTCATGGTGTCTCGAACCGGCGTCGCCAACAGCCCCCCCACCTCGTCCAGACACAACTCGTTCATGAGCCGATCCATGTCCTCATCGCGCAGACACGGGCGCACTGCGTCGTGCACCAGTACCCAGTCATCGTCCGCCGCGTGCCCGCTCAACACATGCAGCCCACTCAGCACCGAGTCGCGCCGTTCGTCACCGCCGGCAGCCACCAGCGGCGCCCGGGCAAAGTCCATGGGTATCTCAGGCCACCACCGATCATGGGCGGCCAGCGCTACAACGACACCGGATATGCGTGGATGATTGCACAGGCACGCAAGTGTGTGGGCAATTATCGGTCGACCCAGCAGGGGTAAATACTGTTTCGGTATTTCACCACCCATGCGTGTGCCGATGCCGGCCGCTGGTACGACGGCCCAGAATTTGAAGGTATTTTGTTTTTTTATCGGCATGGGGATTT
>JAACFO010000189.1 GCA_009937425.1 Gammaproteobacteria bacterium | reverse complement strand
GGGCGCCGGCGGGTTTTCACCGCCGGCGCCCCGGCTGCAGTTGCCAGAGAATCGATCCATGAGCGGCGCTCGCCTGTTGCGTTACCTGCTGTGGCGGCTACTTCAGGCTGTGCCGGTGATTCTTGGCGTCACCGTCATGTGTTTCCTCATGCTGCAGCTCGCTCCTGGCGACTTGGCGGAGGTGCTGGCGGGAGAATCGGGAGGCGCCTCTCCAGGTTATATCGAGACGCTGCGCGCTCGTTACGGGCTGGACAAGCCGGTGCTCGTTCAACTCGTTATCTACGTCAAGAACGTCCTGTTCTTCGACCTCGGTTTCTCCTTTCGACATAACGCCGAGGTTGCGGAGCTGCTGCTCGAGCGTCTCGTGCCGACGCTGCTGCTGATGGGCAGCACCCTGCTGCTGTCGGTGGGCGTGGGCGCACTTTCAGGGCTGTTTGCCGCCATCTGGGTGCGCACGTGGCGCGATCACATCATCTCGGTGGCAGCCATCATCGCCTACGCTACGCCGCTGTTCTGGGTGGGGCTGATGTTGATTCTCGTGTTCTCCATCTGGCTCGACTGGTTCCCCACCTCGGGCATGGAAAACGTCGTCATGTTCTACGAGGGTTGGGATCGCGTCGTCGACATCGCCCACCATCTGGTTCTGCCCGTGATCACGCTGTCGCTGTTTTACATGGCACTCTACGCACGGCTGATGCGAGCGACAATGCTCGAGCAGCGCGGCCTCGACTATGTGACCACCGCGCGTGCCAAAGGCCTCACCGAACGCCAGCTCACTTTCCGTCACGTGTTGCGCAACGCACTGCTGCCCGTGGTTACCGTTGCCGGTGTGCAAGTGGGTGCCCTGCTCGGCGGATCGGTGGTAGTGGAAAGCGTGTTTGCCTGGCCGGGGCTCGGTCAGCTCGCGTTCGAGGCGCTGTTTTCCCGCGACTTCAACCTTCTGCTCGGTATTTTCTTCCTGTCCGCCTGCCTCGTGGTGGCGGTGAACATCGTGATCGACATCATCTACGTGATCCTGGATCCGCGCATCACGTTGGCCAAGTGAAGACTTTCTGGCAGCGTTTTCTCGGCAATCCGCGGGTCATCGCCGGGCTCGCCTGGTTCGCGCTGGTAGTGGTGGTGGCTATCCTGGCGCCCGTGCTCGCGCCAACCGATCCCTTTGCGATCGTCGACGCGCCCTTCCTCATGCCGTTTGACGACTATGTGTTCGGCACCGACTCCCTGGGGCGGAGCATGTGGGCGGGCCTGGCGCACGGCGCGCGCACGACCTTGATCATCGCCATCTTCGCGACCCTGGCGTCGGTGGCCTTCGGTACCGTTATGGGGGCCGTGGCAGGCTACTACGGTGGGTTCATCGACGACGCGCTGATGCGGCTCACCGAGTTCTTCCAGACCATTCCTTCTTTCATCTTCGCCATCGTGCTGGTTGCGATCCTGTCCCCCTCAGCCACCAGCCTGGTGGTGGCCATCGCGGTGGTGAGCTGGCCGCCCATCGCCCGCGTAGTGCGCGGCGAGGTGCTGTCGGTAAGAACGCGCGAGTTCGTGCAGGCGGCGGTGATCGCGGGGCAGGCGGATCTCGCGATCCTGTTCCGCCAGGTGCTGCCGAACACGCTCTCGCCCCTCATCGTCACTGGCTCATTGCTGGTGGCTACCGCCATCCTCATAGAAAGCGCGCTCTCCTTCCTGGGGCTGGGAGCGCCGAACCTGATGAGCTGGGGATTCATGGTGGGGGCTGGGCGAAGTTTCCTGCGCGACGCCTGGTGGCTGGTGACCATACCCGGCATTGCCATCCTGCTCACCGTACTGTCCATCAATTTGGTAGGCGAGGGTCTCAACGACGCCCTCAATCCACGGCTGTCCGACTTGTGAGCGAGCCGGTCCTTACCATCGATGACCTCACGGTGGCATTGCCGGCGTGGTCCGACCGCCCACTGGCGGTGGAAGGCATGTCCATCGCCATCGATCGCAACGAGATTCTGTGCGTCATGGGTGAGTCCGGCTCCGGCAAGTCGGTGATGGCGAAGTCCATCCTCGGACTGTTGCCGGCACCGCAGGTCCGCGTGACCGGCGGGCGCATCGAGTTCGAGGGCCACGATCTGCTGCAGGCCTCGGAGACCCACATGCGCGGCGTGCGCGGGGGGCGCATCTCGATGATCTTCCAGGAACCCATGGCGGCTCTCAACCCGCTGATGAAGGTGGGCCGCCAGATCGACGAGATATTCGAGATCCACACCAATCTGACGCCGGCCGAGCGCCGCGCGCGGGTGATCGCGCTGTTCGCGGACGTTCATCTGCCGCAACCGGAGCGCATCATCTCCAGCTACCCCCACGAGCTCTCCGGCGGGCAGCGCCAGCGCGTGATGATCGCCATGGCACTCGCGCTCGAGCCGGCCCTGATTATCGCCGATGAGCCGACCACCGCCTTGGACGTGACCACGGAGGCGCAGATTCTGAGTCTGCTCAAGGAGCTGCAGACCAAGCACGGCACTGCGGTGCTGTTCATCACCCACGACTTCGGCGTCGTGGCCGAGATCGCCGACCGCGTCGTGGTCATGCGTCACGGCAAGCTGGTGGAGTCCGGCAGGACCGAAAGCGTACTTCGCGCGCCCCAGGCGGACTACACCAAGGCGCTGGTGGCTGCGGTGCCGAGCCTGACGCCGCGCCACGTGACGCCAATCGAGCCACCGGCGCCGGTGCTCGAGCTGCGCGCGCTGGATAAGACTTACGCGGCGCGCGCCAGCCTGCTCGGCGCCCAGAGGCAGGGGGTGAGAGCCGTGCAGGAGGTAAGCCTCAAGGTGCCGCGCGGCCACTCTCTGGCCCTGGTGGGCGAATCCGGTTCCGGCAAGTCCACGCTGGTGCGCTGCATCGTCGGCCTGGAGACGCCCGACGGTGGCGAGATCCTGCTCGAGGGCGAAAACATCGCCGGTCTGTCACGCAAGCAGATGCGCCCGTACCGCCACCTGGTGCAGATGGTATTCCAGGACCCCTTCTCCTCGCTCAACCCGCGCCAACGGGTCGGCGACATCATTGCCCTGGGGCCGATGCAGCGCGGGACACCGAAGGCCCAGGCCCTGGACGAGGCGCGCGAGCTGATGGCCCTGGTCGATCTTCAGCCGGATGCGGTCGAACGCTACCCGCACGAGTTCTCCGGTGGGCAGCGGCAACGTATCGGCATCGCCCGCGCCCTGGCGATGAAGCCGAAGTTGATCCTGGCCGACGAGCCCGTGTCGGCGCTGGACGTGTCGGTGCAGAAGCAGGTACTGGACCTGCTCGACGATCTGCGTCAGTCCTTACACCTGTCGATGCTGTTCATCACCCACGATCTGCGGGTCGCCGCCCACGTGTGTGATGACGTGCTGGTGATGCGCCACGGCCAGATCGTCGAACGCGGTTCGACCACCGAGATCTTCGCCAACCCCAGCCACGAGTACACCCGCCAGCTTCTGGACAGCGTGCCGGGCAAGCAGTGGGAGCACTGAGGGCGATCATGGCGATTACCGCCAGCGAGCAAGGATTATTGGAGGCTGAGGTCGGAATCGAACCGGCGTACACGGCTTTGCAGGCCGCTGCATAACCACTCTGCCACTCAGCCCTGGACTAGAAAGGGATCAAAGGGGATTGGAGCGGGAAACGAGACTCGAACTCGCGACCCCAACCTTGGCAAGGTTGTGCTCTACCAACTGAGCTATTCCCGCGCAACCGAACTGCGTATTTTATTAGCGCCCCCATCCCTGTCAAGGAAATGTCTCAGGGACCAGGGCCTCCCTCCTCCACACCGGGCTTCAGACTCGGCCAGGCCGCCCGCATGTAGACGAACATGGACCACAAGGTCAGCCCCGCGGCGATGACCATCAATACGAAGCCAATCTCGTAGATAGGCACCTCGCGCACGGGGATGCGGTAGATCATCAGGACGATGGCTGTCATCTGGGCCATGGTCTTTATCTTGCCGATGGTGGCCACCTTGACCTGGGAGCGCTGCCCCATTTCGGCCATGAACTCGCGCAGGGCCGATACGGCGATCTCCCGGCCGATAATGATGGCGGCGGTAATCGCCAACCACGCGCGGGGATCCGCCTGCACCAGCAGCACCAGTGCCGTCGCCACCAGGAGCTTGTCGGCGACGGGATCCAGAAACGCGCCGAAGCGCGAGGTCTGATTGAGCCTCCTGGCCAGATATCCGTCCAGCCAATCGGTCACCGCTCCCAGGGCGAACAGCGCGGCGGCGGCCGCGTGGGTCCATTTATACGGTAGATAGAAGACCAGGATGAAGACCGGGATCAGCAGGATGCGGATGACGGTGAGGCTGTTGGGAATATTCATTACTGCTCTCTGAAAGCAGTATAGATGTCCTTGGCCAGAGCGCGGCTGATTCCATTGACCCGTGCCAGATCCTCGACGCCGGCCCGGGCGACCCCTTGCAGGCCTCCGAATTCAGTCAACAGCCGCTGCCGGCGCTTAGCGCCGATCCCGGGGATCTCCTCGAGCACCGAGGTCTTGCGCGCACGGTTGCGTCGGGCGCGGTGGCCGGTAATGGCGAAACGATGGGCCTCATCGCGGATCTGCTGAATCAGATGCAGCGCGACGGCATCGCCCGGCAGAATCAACGGGCGCTCGCGCCCCACCATGAACAAGTGCTCGAGGCCCGGCTTGCGGGTGCTGCCCTTGGCGACGCCGAGCACTTCCAGATCATCGAGCTGCAGCTCGTCGAGCACGGCGCGTGCCTGGGTAAGCTGCCCCTTGCCGCCGTCGACGATCAGCAAATCGGGCATCTTCGCCTCTTCCTTGCGCAGGCGCGTATAGCGCCGTCTCAACGCCTGGTGCATGGCGGCGTAATCATCCCCGGGTTCGATGTCCTTGATATTGAAGCGGCGATAGTCCGATTTGACCGGCCCGTCGCTTTCGAACACGACGCATGATGCCACCGCTGCTTCGCCCGAACTGTGACTGACATCGAAGCATTCGATACGCGTCGGCGGCTCATCGAGCTCCAAAGCCTCCTGCAGCGCGTCGAAGCGCTCGCGAAGGCTCGTGCGTTCAGCAAGGCGCTGATCCAGGACCAGCTCCGCGTTCGTGTTCGCCATTTGCAGCCAACGCGCCCGATCGCCACGCACCCGATGGCGAACCGCTACTTTGCGCCCGGCCACCTCGGTCATGGCCACTTCCAGGATTTCCACGTCCTCGATGGGCTCACTCACCAATATCTCGCCGGGGATTGGACGGTTGGCGGCGGCGCTGAGGTAATACTGGGGCAGGAAGGCTTGCAGGATGTCTTTGGATTCGGCGCCGGCCACATGGCGCGGCGTGATGGTTTTGGTACCAAGACTGTGGCCATTGCGAACGATGAACAACTGTACGACGCCGATCCCATCCCGGATGCGCGCCGCAACCACGTCGATGTCTCCTTTGGTGCTGCTGATGTACTGGCGCTCCTGGACCCGCCGCAGGCTGATGATCTGATCCCGGTATCGCCCTGCGGCCTCGTATTCCCGGGTTTGGGCCGCTTTTTCCATGCGTGCCACCAGCTCTTCGATCATCGCTTCGCTCTTGCCCTCCAGGAACATCACGGCATGGCGCACGTCATCCGCGTAACGGGCCTCGTCCACCAGCCCGACACAGGGCGCGGTGCAGCGCTTGATCTGGTGCTGCAGGCAGGGTCGCGAACGGTTGCGGAAAAAGGAGTTCTCGCACTGGCGCACCATGAAGAGCTTTTGCAGAAGATTGAGTGTCTCGCGCACCGCCCCGGCGCCGGCGAATGGGCCGAAATAGCGCCCTTTCCCACGCCGGGGCCCACGGTGAAAGGCGAGTCGCGGAAAGGCCTCTTCCGTGGCGAGGTATATATAAGGAAAGCTTTTGTCGTCCCTCAGCACGATGTTGTAGCGGGGACGGTGCTCCTTGATGAGATTGTTCTCGAGCAGCAGGGCCTCGGTTTCAGTATGGGTGGCCGTCACCTCGACGGAGACTGTGTGCTTCATTAGCGCACGGGTTTTCGGGGCTAACTGCTCAGGCGCGCGGAAATAGCTGGCGACACGCTTTTTCAAGTTGCGCGCCTTGCCCACGTAGAGCACCTGGCCGCCCGGATCGAGCATGCGGTACACGCCGGACTGACCGGTCAAGGTGCTGAGAAAGGCAGTGGAATCGAATTCGGGAGGCACGGTTTCCATGGTCGACGTTGGCGCCGCGGACATTATCCCCGTTCCCGTGGAATCTTGGCCAGGGTTCTCGCGCGGCGCATGACCCGGCGGAACATGACCGTGGTCAGGCGCCGGGTCTGGGTGTTATAGCGGCTGCAATGGTACGAATCCACCAGCCAGCGCCCATCGTCCAGGCGGTGCTCGTTGGCGTGCCCGAAGGGGACATCCTTCGGCTTGAGGGCCAGGGCCTTGAGCACTGCGCCGTGGGCAACACCGCCGAGGGCGAATATCACCCCGCCACTGGCCATCGCCGCCAACTCCGCACCGAGAAAGTCGTTGCAGTTACGCACCTCGGCCCCCACGGGCTTGTTCTGGGGCGGCACACATTTCACGGCATTGGTGATGCGGCAGTGGCGCAGCGTGAGCCCATCACGAAGATGCTCCGATTCCGGCTTACTCGCCAAATCCAACTCGTGCAGGGTTTCGTAGAGCAGCCGGCCTGCGTGATCGCCTGTGAAAGGTCGCCCGGTGCGATTAGCCCCGT
>JAACFO010000188.1 GCA_009937425.1 Gammaproteobacteria bacterium | reverse complement strand
ATCGGCGTGCACTCGGTAAAATTGGTCTCGTCGATGACGATGGTGTTGTTGAAGCGAAAACTGTTTGGCTTTGCCAGCTCGAAGATCAATCTGATCAGGGAGCTCTTTTCCGCGTAGACGACACCATCGTAAGTGTCGTCGAAACCGGCACCCGGCGATTCCCTGGTGTGCACCTGCAGATACCGAGTAAGCCCCAGATATTGCATGTTGCGCAGCGCCAGATCCGCGTGACTGGAGCGCCAATACGCCTGGCAGGCCTCGCGGGTCATTTCCTTCGGGCGGTTAACGAGGAAGCAGATGTCGACGCGCTTGCGCTCGTCCCGGGTCGGCTGATCGTCGTAAACCGTGTACTGATTGAAGCTCGCGAGAACAGTGCATTGCGAAGTGGGAAATTCCGGACTGCGCAGCAGCGCCAGCACCGCATCCACCTGGGAGGAATCCGGACTCCCCTCGAAGTTAATCTGCACGACGTTGTCGTAGAGCACCCCATAGGGGATTCGATAGGGCGGCGGCGCGCTTCTTCGCAGGACGCGGCATAAGAACGCCGTGTAGCCGTGGGAGCGCGTCAGCTGCAGGAAGAACGATAAAATACCGCCCGCGCTCACGTCCCGGAAAATCTTCAGCGAAGCGAGACCAAGATCCACTTGCCGCTCGCGAAGCCTGGCGGCGAGATCGACCTCGATGCGCCGGCGGAAGTGTCCAGCCGAGATATCCGAGCCGCGCCGCATCAGGGCCGTGATGACGAATCGCTCATGGGCGCGCGGTGCCGGCAGCGACGTGGGTTCCTGCGAGTCGACGAACAGCAGGCGTTGCGACCAGGATTGGCGTACTTGCTCGGCGTGATCGACCATGACTTAAAGACGTGGCGCTGAATGGACGGGCTGAGCGAACGTCGTTATTGGCAATCGAATACCACGTACTCGGTGGCTTCTCCCAGGTCGCGCCCCAGCGCAATCTTTCCCTGGCCGGTTAGAACGATATCCTCACGCCGAAGATACGACGGTCCCTCCAGGGTCTCCACATAAGTGCCGTTGGTGCTCATGTCGGTGAGGATGAACTTGCCGCGGCGGCACTCGATGCGCGCGTGCTCTCTGGACGCCATGCTGTCGTTGACTACCATGTCCGCCTTCTGGCCGCGCCCCAGGATGACCACATTCATATCCTGGTCCAGGTCCATGACCTCGGCGTGATAACTCAGGCGAAGGTTCGCGATCTTGTTTGCCCCGTGATGCAACAATCCGGTCGCCATGCGCGTGACATCGTCTGCCTGCCAGATGACTTCGAAAATATCCACGTCCTCGGATTTTCCCTTGATGGAAATGCGATCCACGTGCCGCGTACTCGAGCGCACGGCTGGAGACAGCGCCGCCGCCGTATCCTGAGTGGTAATGATTTGACTGCCCTTGGCGATCCCCGCCATGCGCGCAGCCACATTCACCGCGTCACCGAAGACGTCGCCGCCTTCGAGTATGCAGGAACCGAAATGCATACCGATGCGAATGGTGAAGTTCGGCGGTGTGTGCTGGTTGCGTTGAGGAAGATCCTCGGCGACTGCCTCCTGCATGGACATGCAAGCCTCCACCGCCTGCTCGGCGGTGGCGAAGGTGGCCATGATCTCATCGCCGATGGTTTTAATGACGGCGCCGTTATGTCGATTGACCTGTTCGGTCATCAAGTCCAGGCACTGGGATACCAACTCACGGGCGATGGCATCGCCGAGGGTTTCGTAGAGGCGTGTGCTGCCGCTGATGTCCGCAAATACGATCGCCCGCGTAGCGGTCTCTTTCGCCATGCTCAGACAGTTCTCCGGGCGTCAAATCCGATCATCCGCTGTCGTTATCCCCCGTCCCCGGCCTTACAGATCACATCCATGGCCGAGGCGGCATCTTATACTTATGTATTTGATTCTTATGACAAAGGTCGCAGTCGGAGAGTCATGAAACAGGTCACTGGGGAAGATTAGCACGCCGACGGGCGGCTTGCAGCGGGGCTACCGCCGGGAAGTGGCGGCAATCTCGGATGCCTGGTCTAGCCGCCGCTGCCGGCGGTGGTGGCGCCGGTCGCCATGGCGGCGTGCTCCCGGCTCCGGACTTTCTGAAAATAGTCGACCAGGGACTGCCATTCCGCCGCGATGCGGTCGTTGACCTCGGCACGCTGGGAGGCGCTGGCGTCGTCCGGCAGCAGGTAGCGCGACTGCACGTAATCCTTGAGAACACCATTGAAGAAACTCTGCCACGCTTCCTCGTCGTCCGGATCGTCCGGGCGCCGGTTGGAGGGAAAGTCCGGATCCATCAAGGCCGGAAGAAGGGTTGCCTGAACGGGCGTCGTGTAGGGATCCGGAAGCAGGAACACCCCCTCGTCCAGATAAAGCAGCTCGCCGAGACCCGTGGTCTGGAGACCGGTAGTTTCCAGGCCCACCGTGCGACCCAGAGCTGCCTGGTTCAGTGGATCGAGGAAGAAGCCCTGGGACTGAAACGCGGCAAGCACGGTGGAGGTATCTGAAATGTTGGTAACGCTCTGCCCGCCGGGAGTCGTATTGATGAAGGCGTCGCTGGCGCCGGTGACGAAGCCCGCATGCCCACCAGACCCCACCGCCACTTCCAAGGCGTTGCTGGCGGAACCGACACGCCCCTGGGCAATCAGGCTTACCTCGGGCGCTTTCAGGGTGGCGGAAGCGCCGGCGCTGGCATCGCTATCCAGTATGTTTCCGCCATCGTGACTGACCAGGCCCGGGAATACGCGCCTGTCGCCCACCGCGACGATGTTAATCGCGCGATCACTCTCCAGGGGATCACCATGGTTATTCAGCGTCACGTCGCCAAGCCCTCCCACCGTCAGCACGGCGTCACCTACCCACAGACCGGCTGTGACTTTTACATTTCCGGCAAAAGGAGAAGTGCTTGTCGGGAATGCCGGTACGCCGATGTTGAGCTCACGGCCACCACCGAAGCCCCGCAGTGTTGCCAGGGTGATGTCGGGCGCCAGTCCGTCGTCACCACCGATGACCAAATCCTTACCGTGGGTCGCCGGTAACAGCGTGAGGCTGCCGCTGCCGGTGAGCGATGTCGGATCGCCGCTCAAATACAGATTGTCGATCTCGATGGTGGTGTTGCTGACCAGGTTCAAGGTGTCGTCGATAACCAAACTGGAGCCTGGCTTGCCGGTCACGTGACCTGATGCAAATGCCACCTGGCTGCTGATTGTCAGGGTCGTGTCTGCGCCCGGGGAAACGTTCGCATCAAAAGTCAGCAATCCCTTGTCGAGATCGATGAAAACCGACGACCCGGTAACGTCCACGGGCCCTTTGAAGCGTATGTCCACATCCTTACCGGAAATTTTTCCCGCCAACTCGATGCGGGTTGCATCCAGTTCCAGCATATCGCCGGATTGCAGATCCGGCGTGTCGACGGGATCCTCGTCCACGCGCAACACATCAGTGGCGGCGATGGAGACCGTCTGCGTGGAGCTGGCATCGGTAGCCAACAGCCCGAACTGGCTGGTGGCGAGATCGCCTTGCTGTCTAATGCGAATGTCGCCGTCACCCGCTGCGCCGCGGCTACGCACGAAAATGTCGCCAGCCACCGCCGTGTTCAGCACTGCCGCGATACCGATTCCCGCAGCGGAATCCAGATGCAGGTGGTTGGCGGCGATTCGCCCGCCCGCGCCATCGATGTTGCCGGCGGTGGTCGTCAACGTTGCCGTGCCGGTGACTTGCACCAGGTCCGCAATGTTCACGGTCTCGGCGCTGTCGATAGTCAGATTGCCGTCGACCTCGGACGGGCCGATGGCAAAAGCAATGCTGTTCTTCAAGCCAACATCGGCACCGGCGATGGCCGCAAACCGACCGACGGCGTTGCCGGGCTGATCCAGCGTGGTTGCGCCCCCGGAATCGCTGCGAAGGCTGGCGGCGGCAATGCGCCCGGCCAGCTGCTTGATGGCGCCCCCGGCGGTCAGCGAAAGCACGCCGGCATCGTTATCGATATTCGCGGCAATGCTCAAATCGTCGCCGGCAACGAAGGCCATGTCGGCGCCGCTCTCCACAGTGGCGGCGATATCGATCGCCTTCTCCGACGATAGACTTCCGCCGCCGGCCGCCTTGATGCCGCCGCCGACACTCAGCGCCTCGGCGTTATCAATGCGCAGACTACCGCCGACTTCAGAGGCCCCGACGGCGAGGGCAACGCTGTTGGTTAATGTGACGTCGCCACCCGCGTTCGCCGCAAACCCATCGACGGCGTTGCCGGGGCCATCGAGGGTTGTTGCACCAACCGAGTCACTGCCAAGAAAGGCGGCGGCGATGCTTCCGGCCAACTGCCCGATGGCGCCGCCGGCGTTCAGCGAAAGCGTACCGCCACCGGTATCGATATTTGCTGCGATGCTCAGGTCGTCACCAGCCGCCAGGCGCATGTCGGCGCCGCTCTCCATGTCCGCAGCAACATTGAGTGCGCTCCCTGCCACCAGAGTTCCGCCTGCGGCGGCCGTGACGCCATCGCCCTCAATGCGCAATGCATCGCCTGCGCTGACACGCACGGTTCCGGTTCTCGACACAGCCTGCAACACCGACACGCCGGTGGAGGCGGCAGCCAGATCCAGCATGCCGCTGCCGCCGATATCGCTGTTCGCCACCAGAGTCAGGCGGCCGTCGGTGGTGATTTCGGCAACAACGCCAACACCGTCATCGAAAACCGCTTCCTCGATTCCGTGTTGAGAATCCAGTGTTACATTGCTCGCGCCGGCAAGCGCAATGCCGGCACCGCCGCCGATGACGATTCCTGCGTCCCGCGTCGTGATGCTCAGGTCGAGCAGCGAAGCACTGATTATCTCGTGAATGACCAAGTCGTCGCCGAAGGTGCCCCGGACGAAATCGAAATCCTGGCCAGCGAAATTTTCGATGACATAGTTGCCGTCATCTTGCGGTGCGAGACTCAGGGTAAGGTGCGACAGCGCCCTCCCGGCCCCGCCTGCACCATCGGAGCCGGAAACGAAGAAGTCGCCCTCATCCAGGTTCAGAATCAAGTCGGTGGCGCCAATGATTTCGATCCGTTCGCTGTCGCTGCCGATATCTTCCGCCGCCGCAAGGGACACGCTACCGGCACTGGTGATTTCGCCCACGTCGGTCAGGTTGATGGCGAGGATGCTGCGCCCGGAACTCAATGACAGCAGGCCCACACCATTGGCGATAGCGTACTCACCGAGCAGAATGTTTGCCGCCCCCGAGGATCTCAGAGACACGGCACCCGTGCCGCTGTTGCTGATCGTCGCGGCGCCCGGGGCACCGTCGAGCAGTGTGATACCCCTGGCGTCGACGGTCAGCGAAGTGCCGTCACCACCGGCGACCAGGCGGGCGCCGGCCACCACGGTTACCGAGCCGGTGGCATCGACGGCGATGTTGGCGCCCGACAGGGTGCCGAACACCAGCACAGAGGAGGAGGCACCGCCACCGGCGGAGATGTGAATGTCACTGGCGGAGACGAGGTTCGGCAGCAGTATCGGTGTGTTGCGATCACCGCCGACGCCGGAACGCACGGTGATGGTGCCGGTGCCCGCGGTCACGATGTTCAGATCCGGTCCGTGGCTGCTGCCAATGAGATTGATGAGACCAGTTTCACCGCTACCGGCGTTGCGGGTTTCCATGAGCAGATTGCTGTTGGGGGCGAGCGTCAATGCGCCGCCGTCGAAGCTTCCGACGGTAGAAATCGAACGCGTGGCCTGCAGGGTGATGTCGGCGGTGCGGCTCTGCTCTTCGATCTCGGACTGATAAACAACGCTTGGCTCGTCGCTGGAGAACAGTATCGCTCCCGCGGCGCTGCCGGGACTGTCGCCGGCAAAGCGCGCGGGCGAATCGTCGCCGTCGCCATCGGCGTCACCGGAGCCGCCGGTAATCTCGAGAGTTGCCGGGTCCAGAAGAAGTGTCCCGCGGCTCCCCATGGCGGCGGTGAGATCGGCGCTGCCACGGTATGCCAGGTGCTGCTTGCCTGAAACTTCGACAAAGCCGCCGTCGCCCCCCGACGCGCCGCCGCGGGCACTGATGGTTCCCAGATAGTTGGTGGTGTCATCGGACCATACGATGACCCTGCCACCATCACCGCGATCGGTGGCATCGGCGTTGATGAGCGCGCCGGCGGCAATGCCCGTAAGCCGGGCATTGGCGATCGATGGGTTAGCGCCTTGATAATCACCGCCAATAAGAACGGTGCCGCCGCCGAATCCGCCGGACACGTCGATGGTGGCGGCGTCGAGCATTGCCACCGATTCGCCGAGCACACGCACCTCACCGCCGCGGCCTCCTGAAGCGCGTGCCGAGATTGTATTTCCGGAATCGAGCAGCGTAAGCCCCGCGCCTTCCAGCAGCACGCTGCCAGCGTCACCATCCACGGCGTCGGCATGGATGCGTCCCCGTTGCAGGACGTCGCCGTCGGATGTGAGCGCCACCGAGCCGGCAACCCCCGGTTGCGATGCCGACACGTCGATGGTGCCCGAGTTTTCGATGCCGGCGCCGAGCGCCGACAGTCTCACTACTCCGGGGGAACGATCGATGCTGGCGGCGCGAATAATGCCCGTGTTGTTGATCGCCTGGTCGATAATCCCCCGGGCCACCGCGGCGCTCAACAGCACCTGGCCGCCGTCGGCGTAAATCTCGCCGTTGTTGGCCACCGCGCTGCCCTCATGTGCATCCTGGCCCGAAACATTCTCGAGAAT
>JAACFO010000062.1 GCA_009937425.1 Gammaproteobacteria bacterium | reverse complement strand
CAGGAGCCGGGCGAGGCGTTGTCGCTGATGCCGCCGGATCTGGTGGGCAACAAGGTGAACTGGGTACGGGCACTGCGCGAGGGTTACATTGCGCCACGCAACAGGGTGCTCGAGGACACCACGGTCAAGCTGCTCGATTCCAAGGTGATCATGATGAACACTGGCGAGATGCCGCTGGTGGTGTTTCCACACCTGACACACACCGAGTGGCTCGACTGCAGCAATTGCCATGAGGGGATTTTCAAGTCCGAGGCGGGCGCGACCCCGGTAAACATGTTCCAGATTCTTCAGGGTAAATACTGCGGTCGCTGCCACGGCGCGGTGTCGTTTCCGCTGACGGAGTGCAGACGTTGCCACAGCATGTCGCGCAGCGAGTTGAAGACCCGTTAGGGCCGCGGGCGGGCCGTTGCGACGAGGCACGCGTGCGTCCTGCTGTTGGGAAAGGCCGGATCTGGCGGGGCGCGCTGCTCGCGCTGGGCTTGACGCTGCTCGCGGGGGCGCCGCTGCAAGCCGAGTACGGCGACGTGGTCTTCAACCGCCGTGCGGAGAAAGAGGGCGTGCGTCCGGTGATCTTTTCCCACTGGTTCCACCGCATCCGTTTTCGTTGCAAGGTCTGTCACTACGAGTTCGGTTTCGAGATGCGCGCCGGCGCCAACGATGTCAGCATGAGCGACATCATCGACGGCAAGTTCTGCGGCATGTGCCACGACGGCGAGATGGCGTGGTCACCGGAGCGCTGCGATCTGTGTCACTCGGGACGGCGGGGCCTCGAGACCGGCATCATCGGGGGCCACCAGACACTCGGGCCCGGGCGCTGGTGATGGGCGATCCACCGGCGCGGTGGCCTGGAAGCGAAGGAGATTCTGCAATCGTCATGAGCCGCACTCACCACATGCAGATGCGACGCCGGCGCCGCACCGGTGCGCTCGCGGTGGCTGCCGTGCTGGCACTGGGCGCCTGCGGTGCGCCCCAGGCGCCGGTCATGGAGCTGGATCCCGGCACCGAGCCGGGAACCCAGGCGCCCATGTGGCCGCCGGGTCCGAACGTGCCGCGCTACGTCTATACGGGCCAGCTCACCGGGGCGGCCAACTTTCGCGGCGACGAGGACAGCCGCAGTGGCGCGGCCCGGGTGTTCGCCTGGATCGTGGGGCTCGGCCAGGAGGAAACCGCGCCCGTGGTGCTGCGCCGGCCCCAGAGCGGAGTCAGCGACGAGCGCGGACGGGTATACGTCACCGATGTGGGCCGCCAGGCCGTGTTCGTGTTCGACGAGCCCGAGGGCAAGCTGCAGGTCTGGGACATGGCCAACGGCGGGCAGCGTTTCGTCGCCCCCATCGGTGTGGTCATCGGTGCCCGCGACGAGGTGCTGGTGACCGACGCCGAACTGGGCGCGGTATTCCGCCTCGATCGGGACGGCAATCCCCTCGGCAGCTTCGGCGCCGATGTCCTCCAGCGCCCCACGGGCCTCGCCAGGGACGCCCAGGCGGGACGCGTGTACGTGGCCGACACCCGCGGTAACGACATCAAGATCTTCGATGACGCCGGGCTGCTGGTGGACTACCTGGGCCGCGGCGGCAAGGATCAGGGCGAGCTCAATGCGCCCACCTACATCGCCTTCCGCGCAGGGCGGCTCTACGTCACCGACACCCTGAACTCCCGGGTGCAGGTCTTCGATCCCGACGGCCGGGTGCTCGAGGTCTTCGGCGAGCGCGGCCTGTATGTGGGTAACCTGGCGAGGCCGAAGGGCGTTGCCGTGGACGACGAGGGCAACGTCTACGTGGTGGAGTCCTTCTACGATCACCTGCTGGTATTCGACCCCAGCGGCCGTTTTCTGCTGCCCGTGGGCGGCACCGGGCACGCACCGGGACAGTTCTATCTGCCCGCCGGGGTTTGGATCGACAGCCGTAATCGCGTGTACGTGGCCGACATGTTCAACGGCCGCGTGTCGATCTTCCAGTTCCTCGGAGGCTCTTGATGAGCCGTCCGTGCCATTGTCACAAGGTGCTCGCCGCGATGCTGTGCCTCGCCCTGGGTGCCGGCGCGTGGGCCGCCCGGGTCTCGGATGTGAGCAACACGCCGCACAATCTCTCGGTCACCGGACCCGGGCCGGTGCGGGCGGTTTCCGAGTCCCAGATCTGCGTCTTCTGCCACACTCCCCACGCGGCGGAGAACATTCCCGGCGCGCCGCTTTGGAACCGCACCCTGTCCGGCGAGACCTACACGCCGTACACGTCGAACTCCATCAACGCGGATGATATTGCCGCGACCCCGGGCGGCAGCTCCAAGCTGTGTCTCTCCTGTCACGACGGTACCCTGGCGCTGGGCGCGGTGAACGTGGCCAACGGCGCGGCGAATGTGAGCATTCCGCTCACCGGCACCGCCGCCGACGGCAGCATGCCCGTCGGCGCCGGCGCGCAAACGGGATTCACCAGGGACCTGGGCGTGGACCTGACCAACGATCATCCCATCTCCTTCACTTACGACAGCACCCTGGCGCTGGCCGACGGCGAGCTGCGGGATCCGGCCACCGAGGGGCACATCGGTGACCGCGGTCCCGGAGTGAAGCCGCTGGTGCCCCTGGAGACCGGCAAGCTGGAGTGCTCCAGCTGTCACGATGCGCACATACGCGACGACGCCCTCGCTCACAGCATCAAGTTCCTGCGTCTCAATCGCCTGCAGACGGCGCCGCCCGCCGGCGGCAGCTTCAGCGCCAGTGCCGACACCATGTGCCTGGCCTGCCACGACAAGCTCGGGATTACCTGGGCGCAGTCCGCGCACGCCGACGTCAGCGTCGCCGACGAGATTTACCGCAACGACGCGGCCAGCCTGCGCGACCTGCCCAACGATGTGCGTGTGTGGGAGGCGGCCTGTCTCAACTGCCACGACACCCACACCGTGCACGGCGCGCGGCGGCTGCTGCGCGAGGGCACCAACGCCGTCGGCGTACCGAAGAGCGGCGGCGAGCCTGCCATTGAGCAGGCCTGCTACCAATGCCACAGCAGCCCAGCCGAGAGCATTCTTGTGGACGTCACCAGGGTTCCCAACATCAAGACTGACTTCCTGCTGCCCGTGCGCATGCCCATCACCACCTCGGATCAGGCGGCCAGCACCGAAGTGCACGATCCGGTAAACGCCGATGGTATCGAACCGCTGGCGTTGCTTGGCAAGGGCGGCAACCTGTTCAATCGCCACGTGGAATGCAGTGACTGCCACAATCCTCACCGGGTGCTCAGGAACCGCCTTTTCAACGGCAGTGGGCCATCGCCGTCGGGTACCCACGAGCACGCGCCCGGGCACACCAACATCGCCTCCGGCGTGCTGCGCGGCACCTGGGGCGTCGAGCCCGTGTACGGCTCCACCAGCTTTCAGACCCTTCCCGCCAACTACACCCTCAAGCAGGGCGATGGCGGAACCGGCGCAGACACCGACGTGCTCAATCCTTACATCACTCGGGAGTACCAGATCTGCCTCAAGTGCCACTCGGACTTCGGCTACGACGACAACAACGTCCAGCCCGTTGGCAACCGCCCGGATCTGGGCAGCTCCGGCGGTGGCACCTCGCCGGGCGTCAACGGGCTGACCCAGTACACCAATCAGGCGCGCGAGTTTCAGGCGCCGCTCACCCACCGCGGCGAGGGCACCGCTTCCGACACCGGCGCCGGGCCCGGATTCGGTACGAATAACCACCGCTCCTGGCACCCGGTGATGAGCAGCACCGGGCGCACCGCGGGGGTGCGCAACATGAGCGCCAGCACCAACCTGTTTCTGGCCCCCTGGAGCGGCGCCAGCATCGGCACCCAGAGCATGTACTGCAGCGATTGCCACGGCAGCGCCACCGCCGTCGGCACCGTAGAGCCCAACGGCGGCGAGGACGGTAATCCGTGGGGTCCCCACGGCTCGAGCAACGAGTTCATTCTGAAAGGACCCTGGAGCCAGACCACCGGTAACAACAACACCGGCCTGTGTTTCCGCTGCCACAGTTTCGCCAACTACGCCACCGAGGCCAACGAGGGTGATCGCGGCGGTTTCGAGAGCGGCTTCGGTTGCGACAGCGGCGCTTTCCCGGCCTTCGATTGCAAGGACACCAACCTGCACGCCCTGCACGCCAAGCGCATCGGCACCAACCTGCGCTGCATGTGGTGTCACGTGACCGTTCCCCACGGCTGGAAGAACAAGGGTCTGCTGGTGAACCTGAACGACCGCGGTCCCGAGGCCGGCTCGCCGAGCCCGGCGGAGTTCCCCATGGACGCCAGCGGCGACGCCTACAGCCAGGAGCCTTATTACCGTAACGCCAAGCTCAAGGTCATTACTTTCGCGCCGGCGGGTGGCTGGCAGGAAAGCAACTGCGGTTCGGCAGGCACCAGCTCGCCCGGCAACGATACCCAGACCGGCAGGGACTGGATGAAAGACGTCTGTGAGAATCCGCCATGATGCGATTGTTGAGCATCGCCGCATCCCTCCGGCTGACCTTCCCGGCCATGCTGGCGCTGGTGGTCGGCGTGCTCGTCAGTTACCGCGGTGGCTTCGACTCCCATTGGTGGGTGTCTGCACCGTTGCTGGTACTCGCGGTCAATCTGGCGGCGGCGCTGGTGGTGCACCCGCGCTTTCGCCGGCAGCCGGGGCTGCTGTGCTTTCATCTGGCGTTGCTCGCCGTGCTCGTGCTCGGCGCGACGGAGCAGCTGCGCCGCTTCGAAGGAAGGGTGGAGCTGCTGGTGGGAGAGGCCTTCAATGCGCGCAATGTCCAGACCCAGGCCGCCGGGCCCCTCTACGGCGTTGACCGACTGCGGGGGGTGGCCTTTCGCCAGGATCACTTCTCGGTGGACTACGGTCCCAATCTCACCCGCCGCAAAACCCGCAGCCACGTCAACCTGGTCGGGCAGGGCGATGAGCCGGTGGTGTTCGGGGACACCCGGCCCCTGGGCATCGCCGGCTTTCATTTCCACACCACCTCGAACAAGGGCTACGCGGCGCTGCTGCGCTGGCAGGAGCGCGACGCCAAGCCGGCATTGGGCGCAGTCCACTTTCCGTCGTATCCGTTGCAGGACTGGCAGCAGGTCAACCGCTGGACCACACCCGGAGGCAGCGAGTTGACCCTCGAGCTGGTGTTCCCTGAGCACGCCCCGGATACCCGCGCCTGGCGCCTGGACAGCCGCAATGCGTCGCGCATGCCCGTCAAGTTGCGGGTGCGTGGGCGCGGGCGCGACTTCGAGCTGGAGCGCGGCCAGTGGCTGAGCATCGCCGGCGGCCGGCTGCGGTTCGACGAGCTGCGCATGTGGATGGGTTACCAGATCAGCTTCAATCCGCTGCTGGCGTGGTTGCTGGCCGCCGGCACCGTAGGCATCGCCGGGCTCGCCTGGCACTTCTGGCAAAAGTTGTGGTCCCGGCCGCTGCCGGCGGGCGGCGGGCAGCTGCCATCGAAAAGGAGGCGCGATGCTGCCGTGGTCCACACCTGAGACGGCCTGGCTGATGGCGGGCGTGGCCGGCTACCTGGCCAGCACCGGGGCTGCTGTGCGCGGGGTGTTCACTCGGCGCCTCGACCATCGCACGGTGCTCGTTCCGCTGGGCATCGGCGCCGCGCTGCTGGCGATGGCGGTGGCGGAACGCTGGTTGCGCCTCGGCCACGGGCCGTTTCTGAGCCTCTACGAGTTGCTCCTCAGCAACCTGCTCACCCTCGGCCTGCTCTACGCCCTGGCCTACTGGCGCGTACCCCAGGTGAGGCCCGGCGCCGTCGTGGTTCTCCCGATCCTGCTGGTGCTGTCGGTCTGGACCCTCAGCCTGTCCCCCGAGGCGACGCGTCTGCCGGCCAGTTACGACAACTACTGGCTGTGGATCCACGTGAGCATGGGCAAGATCTTTCTGGCCGCGTGCCTGATCGCCACGGGCAATGCCGGTGTGCTGCTGATCCGGGCATGGAGACGGCGCTCCTCGAGGGAAGTCGACCCGGAATCACCGGCGTTGGACGCCGTCGCGTGGCGATTCATGGCACTCGCTTTTGTCTTCGACAGCTTCATGTTGCTGGCCGGCGCGGCCTGGGCCCGGGACGCGTGGGGGCGCTTCTGGGCCTGGGATCCTCTGGAGACCTGGGCCTTAGTGACCTGGTTGGTACTCGGCACGGCGCTGCACTTGCGCATCACCTGGGATCCGAGGCCGTGGGTCGGTTGGCTGCTCATCATCGTCGTGTTCGTGCTCGCCATTCTGACCTTTTTTGGAGTGCCGTTCGTGAGTGTCGCCGGACACAAGGGAGTGATGTGATGGCGCGGCCGCGTACCCTGCGCTGGGCCACGTTGGCGGTGGCCATCAGCCTGATTGCGGCCCTCGGCGCCGGCTTGCGCTGGCACGAGCTCGGCAACGCCGACAAGGGCGCCAGCGACGGCGCCGCCGCGGGCAGCGGGCATGCCGAGGCGGTGGCACGCCGCTTTCGCCAGGGAGTCGTCATGCTGCACGCCCGCGAGTACCAGCACGCCGCACTGGCCTTCGAACGCGTGCTGACATTGACGCGGCTTCCCGAGGCGCAGGTCAACATGGGTTACGCCATGCTCGGCCTGGGCCGTGTCGACGAGGCGCGGGATTACTTCAACGCGGCCATCGACCAGAGGCCCAGCCAGCGTAATGCCTATTACGGGCTCGCCGAGGCCCTGGAAGCGCTGGGTGACACCGCCGCTGCCCGCGGCGCCATGCGCACCTTCGTGCACCTGTCGCCGGCCGGCGATCCGTTCGTACGAAAAGCCAGGGCGGCGTTATGGGAGTGGCAGGCCGCCAGCGCCGACGCGGCGGTGAGTGGCAATCCCGGCAACGGCAGGGTTGCCCGGTGACCGGCACTTCCGCCAGCCGCGGCCTGCTCGCCTACCTGGTGCTGACGGCGGTGGTTTGCGGTGGGCTCGTCATGGTCCTCGAGGTGTTGGGGTCACGGGTCATCGGACCGTTTTTCGGCGTGAGCCTCTACGTCTGGACGTCGCTGATCAGCGTGACGCTGGTATCACTGGCGGGGGGTTACGCTGTCGGTGGCGTGCTCGCGGATCGCTTCCGTTCGCCGACCTATCTATTCACCATCGTCATGATTGCCGGGCTGCTCGCTCTCGCCATTCCGCCGCTGAAGTCACCGGTGCTCGCGGCCTGTGTGCCCCTGGGACTTCGCGCCGGCTCGCTGGTGGGAACCCTGATTCTGTTCGGGCCGGCGCTCTTCGCCCTCGGCTGTGTGACTCCTTATATATTGCGTGTCGCGGTGCGCGAGCTCGACAACCTGGGCCGGGCAGCCGGCGGCTTCTACGCACTGTCGACGCTGGGCAGCGTGCTCGGCACTCTCGCCACGGGATTTCTGCTCATCGGTTACCTGGGGGTGACCGAAATATTCCGCCTCGCTGCGCTGCTGCTCATCGCGCTTGCCTGCGGCTACTTCATCATCTTCCGCCGCCGCTGGCTGGTGACGGCGGCACTGCTGGCGCCGCTGCTGCCCACGGCGGATGCACCGGTGGAGGCCCGAATGAACGATGGCACCCGTGTCGCTCTGGTGGCGGCGCGGGAAAGCTTCTACGGCGCCATCAAGGTGGTCGACTATCGCTACGGCGCGTTGCACACACGGGAGCTGCTCATCGACGGTCTGGTCCAGGGCGGCATGGACGTGGGCACGGGTCTGCCGGTGTACGAGTACACGTACTTTCTCCAGCTGCTTCCCTACGCCACGCATCCCGGGGGCGAGCGCGCCCTTGTCATCGGACTCGGCGCGGGCCTGGTGCCGCGCTGGTATGAGTCCCGGGGCATCGTCACCGACGTGGTGGACATCGATCCGAGCATCGCCCATGTGGCGCGCACCTATTTCGGCTACCGGGGCGCGGGTGACGTCATTGTCGCCGACGCCCGCAGCTTCCTGTCGTCGCCGGGCCGGCGTTACGATTACATCATCGTCGACGTCTTCAACGGCGATACCACGCCGGGCCACGTGTTGAGTCTCGAGGCGCTTCGGCTGATGAAGGCGCGTCTGAATCGTGAAGGCGTCGTCGCCTTTAACCTGGTGGGCAGCCTCGAGCGCCACACTTTCATGACCGCCTCGGTGGTCGCCACCCTGGGCGCGGTCTTCGAGCAGGTGCAGATTTTTCCGACCTTCGAACTCGAGGCCACTGACGGTGCCGGTAACCTCACCATACTGGCCTATGACGGTGGCCCGCGGCGGGCGAACACCGCTTTACTGGGGCACTTTCCCGTGCACCCCCTGGCGGCAAAAGGCGTGGGATCGGTCCTGATCGCGCCTTACGAGTTTCCCGCGAAAACCCCCTCGATGCTGCTGACCGACGACTTCAATCCCATGGACGTGCACGATGCGTGGTTGCGCGAGCGTGTGCGACGCAACATTCTCGAGACCACCAACTGGGGTATTCTTCTCGGCCGGTTGCCGATTGCTGCGTTCGAGAGGTTTTACGGCTGATGACCCGTCGCCTGTATCGATTCGCCCTGATATCCACTGCCGCCCTGGTGGCGGTGACGGTGGTGCTGGCCCTGCTGCTGCGCTGGGTGGCGGTGCGAGAGCTTCAGGAGCAGTCCCTGGACAGTCACCTGGCGCTGGTGAGAACCCTGTCCGCTTCCCACAGCGCGCTTATCCGGCCGCTGCTCGAGAGCGAGGCCGCGCTTTCCAATGAAGCGCTCGCCGCCAGTGCCCAGGTGCAACGGCTCGACGACGTGCTGGTCGTGCCGCTGCAGGGCATGAAGGTCGTGCGCATCAAGATCTACAGTCCGGCCGGACGGGTGGTGTATTCCACCGAGCCCGGCCAGATCGGTGAGCAGGCTCCCGACAACCACTCGGTACTGGCGGCCAGGGAGGGACACAGCGACAGCGAGATTATCCATCGCGAGACCTTCAATACCTCCGATGGCGTCATAGAGCATCGTGACCTGGTGGAAAGCTACGTCCCCATTCAGCTCGACCCGTCCGGTCCCCTGGTGGGTGTATTCGAACTCTACTCCGACATCACCCCGTTGCTCGGGCGCATCGACCGCACTCAGACATCCATCACTATCGGCGTGCTGGCGGTGCTCGGCTGCTTCTACGTCCTGGCGCTGATACTGTTCCGGCGCACGGACCGAGACCTGCAGCAGGAGCACGCGATCGCCGGTCGCTACCTGGCAGAGCTCGAGCAGGCGCGCCTCGGTC
This sequence comes from Gammaproteobacteria bacterium, assembly GCA_009937425.1. Taxonomy (GTDB): domain Bacteria; phylum Pseudomonadota; class Gammaproteobacteria; order HK1; family HK1; genus JAABYT01. The sequence continues at coordinate 13,566 of JAACFO010000062.1, read as the reverse complement.
TGGAAGAGCGGGTCGCCGAGCGCACCCGGGAGGTGGCGGAGAGCGAACAGCGTTTTCGCGACGTCGCCGATGCGGCCGGAGAGTACATATGGGAGGTCGACCAGGCGGGGCGTTTCACTTACCTTTCCGATCGCGTTAAGGCGGTGCTCGGATACACGCCCGAGGAGCTGATCGGGCGTACGCCGACGGACTTCATGCCGGACGAGGATGCCGCTCGTGTGCGCGCGTTATTCTCCGAGCCCGAGGCACAGGGGACCTTCGTCAACCACGAGCATCGCAGCTACGCCAAGTCCGGGGATCTGGTCTGGCTCAGTGTCAGCGGCGTGCCCATGCACGACGCCGATGGCCGTGTCATCGGACACCGCGGCGCCAATTTCGACATCACGACGCGCAAGCATGCCGAACGGCAGGTTCTGATGCTGTCCCACGCCCTGGAGCAGAGCGTCGAGTCCATTCTAATCTGCGATCGCGACGGACGTATCGAGTATGTCAACGCGAGCTTTACGCGTAACTCCGGCTATAGCGCCGAGGAGGCCATCGGCCAAACACCGGCCATCTTGAAGTCCGGCGAGACGGGCGCCGAGGTTTACGCCGAGCTGTGGCGAACGATCTCGGTGGGTCACACATGGAATGGCGAGCTCTACAACAGGGCCAAGGACGGAACGCATTACTGGGACGACGTGACCATCTCTCCCGTGCGCGACGGGCAGGGCAAGTTGTCCCATTATCTCGCAACCCAAATCAACATCAGCGAACGCAAGCGACGGCAAATGGCGCTCCGGGACAGCGAAGAGCGTCTGCGCGCAATTATGGAAAGCACTGTCGAAGGCATCATCACCATCGACGGCGAGGGCACCATCGAGATGTGCAACCCGGCCGCGGAAGCGCTGTTCGGCTATGCGCCGGGCGAACTCATCGGGCGCAACGTCGAGACCCTCGCGCCGGAGCCTCACCGCAGCCGGCACCGCGGCTATATCGAACGCTATCTGCGTACCGGCGAGGCGCGTATCGTGGGTGTCGGTGCCCGCGAGATGGAAGGGCAACACAAGAGCGGAAGCGTCTTACCAATTGATCTCTCGGTGAGTGAGATGCTTCAGGGCGGAAGCCGAAAGTTCGTCGGCGTCGTCCGCGACCTGACGGCGCGAAAGCGCGCCGAGGAGGAGCTGGAGAATACGCGACAAAGATATTTTCACCGCGAGAAGATAGCGGCCATCGGACAGTTGGCGGCAGGCATCATTCACGAGGTGGGAAATCCCGTAGCCGCTATCCACGGCGCGGTGGAGAGCATGCGGATGTCCTTGATCGACGATGTGAAGCCCGGACCGGATCGCGCGGTGTCGGGGGAAGTCCGCGAGCTGCTGGACACCCTGGCGCAGCAGGTATCCCGGCTCACGGACATCACCCGGGAGGTATCGGAGGTCGCGACGCCCCGGGTCAGCGAGTGGCAGTGGCTGGATCTCAACGAAATCGTGCGCGGTGCGGTGCGGCTGCTGCGCTACGACCCGCGCCTCGATGGCATCGCCCTGGATCTGGACCTGGACAGTCAGCTGCCGGCCGTCTTCGGCTCCCCGGACCAGCTGACCCAGGTCATTTTCAATCTGCTGGTGAACGCCGAGGATGCGTGCGAGGGATTGGGGAAAGGCAAAGGCGTTATTCGGGTCGAGACGCGGCCCGGCGAAGCCGGGGTGCGGATGTATGTCTGCGACAACGGCTTCGGCATGGACGACCCGGCGCTCGCCAGAGCCTTCGAGGCTTATTTCACAACAAAAGACTCCGGCGACGGGTTGGGGTTGGGGCTGTCATTGTGTCGATCGATCGTGGCCGAGCACGGCGGGACCTGTTCGATCGCGTCCTCCCCCGCAAAGGGGACGACCGTGACGGTGGATCTGCCGTTGAACGTCCCTGTCGACCTGCGAGCCGGCGCCCAGTGAAGTCTCTCCAGGTACTCGTAATCGATGACGAGCTGGCCGTTCGCCAGGTGCTGGCGGCGCAGCTCGGCGACATCGGCCATCAGGTGGAGCACGTGGGCACTGGCCGAGCGGCCATCGATCGGCTCGCCAAGGGCGACGTGGACATCGCGCTCTGTGATATCCGTCTGCCGGACGTCAATGGCATCGAGGTCATGCGGCAAACGCTGGGTAGCGGCGTGGAGACCACGTTTCTGGTCATGACCGCGTTCGCCTCGGTGAGCACCGCCATCGACGCCATGCGCAGCGGCGCTTTCGACTACCTCATCAAGCCTGTGCGTGTCGAGGATCTCAAGCATCGTCTGGTGCAGGTCGGCGAGGTGTTGGGACTTCGCGAAGAGAACCGGCGTCTGCGGCGCATGGTTCCGGAGCCCCTGGACGATTCCTGCGTGTTGCCTTCGGAGGCCTCCCAGCACATAAACCGCATGGTGTCGAAGGTTGCCGGCACCGAAGGAACGGTATTGATCACCGGCGAGAGCGGCACCGGCAAGGGTGTTTATGCGCGGCGGATACACCGGAACAGTCTGCGGGCACGCTACCCCCTGGTGCAGGTCAATTGCGGCGCCATTCCGGAAAATCTGATGGAAACGGAGTTCTTCGGACATTTAAAAGGCGCCTTCACCGGAGCGGACCGGGCCAAGAAGGGGTTGTTTCGCGAAGCCGACGGCGGAACCCTGTTGCTGGACGAGGTGGCCGAGCTGCCCATGGCTTTGCAGGTCAAGTTGCTGCACGCCATCGAAGAGAAACAGATCCGCCCGGTGGGAGGAGAGCAGACCCGGCGGGTGGACGTGCGCATGATCGCGGCGACCAACAAGAGTCTGCGCGAGCGCGTTGACGACGGCCGATTTCGCGAAGATCTGTTTTACCGTCTGAACGTTCTGCAGATTCACCTGCCGCCACTGCGCGAGCGGCGCGAGGACATTCCGCCGTTGATCGCGTTCTTCCTTGCTTCGGAGCCGAAACGCATGGCCATCGACGGCAACTACTCCCTCGATTCCGAGGCCATGGACGCGCTGGTGAATTACGCCTGGCCGGGGAATATTCGAGAGCTTCAAAATGTCATCGATCACGCTTTGATCCTCGCGGCCTCCGACCGCATTACGCTTTCCGATCTGCCGCTCCAGGTGACCACGGCCTCCAGCGACGGGGGTCCCGGCGTGAATGCCAGTGCCGGCGACGACTCGCTTCGCGAGCAGGCCCATCTGTTCGAGGTGGGCGCCATCCGGCGCGCCATCGAGCAAGCGGGCGGCGACCGGCGCCTGGCCGCCGAGCGCCTTGGCATCGGCTTGTCGACGCTTTATCGCAAGCTCGGAGAGGAAGAGTGAGGCGCGCATATCATCGGCTCCCCCCAGGGGGGTGTTCCCGGCGCGCCCGGGTTTCGTCGGCGGCACGCCGTAACTCGCCTGTCGGGGCCGTGCTCTTGTTTGCGCTGCTGGCACTGGCTGCGTGCGGTGAGGGCGAAAACGGTAGTCAGACGGCCGCGACGCCGGAACGCGTGCTGGAGCGGTTCGAGGTGGGCGCCAACGTTTACGTGCGCGCCCTCACCGTCGACCCCTCCACCGACAGCCTCTGGGTGGGGACCTCGACGGGTGTGCTGCAGGTGGATCTGGCCACGGGTGCGTTGCGTAACACCTTTACCCGGGAACACGGGCTTGCCAACGAGTACGTGTTCGCCATCGGCGTCGATCACCAGAACCGCAAGTGGTTCGGAACCAACGCCGGCGGTGTATCGCGCTACCGCGACGGCGAATGGAAGACCTTCTTTCCCATGCACGGCCTGGCCGACTACTGGGTTTATTCGTTCGCCAATCAGAGCGACGGCACACTCTGGATCGGCACCTGGGCGGGAGTCACGCGCGTGGATCCCGTCAGCGGAGATTTCAGTAATTACCTGGACGAGCTGGTCAACGAATGGGTATACGGCATCGCCGTGGACTCCCGCGACCGCGTGTGGTTTGCCACCGAGGGCGGCGTCTCCATGTTCGACGGCGCGCGCTGGTCGGCGTGGACACACCGCGACGGTCTCGGCGCACCTAACGCGCAAGCGTTACCGCCGAGCAAGAACACCGGACTCGGCACCCGCACCCGTCACGACCTGGGCGTGTTGCGGCAAGGTCAACCCACCTACAACCCGAACTATGTTTTCGCCGCATACGCCGCCCCCGACGACACCATCTGGGTGGGCACCTGGGGTGGCGGGGTGAGCCGTTTCGACTCTGTCGCCTGGCGAAACTACACCACCGCCGACGGGCTCGCCGGCGACATCGTTTACAGCATTGCCAGGGGCGGGGACGGTGTTTTCTGGTTCGGAACCAATCGCGGGCTGTCGCGCTTCGACGGCGACGGCTGGCGCACCTACGATCGCGCCAGCGGTCTCGTGAACGACCACGTCTACGCTGTCGCCGTGGCGCCTTCGGGTGACATATGGGCAGGCACCCTGGGCGGCGTGACGCGCATCGGCAGGCAACAAGACGCGCCGGGAGGATGACAGCGTGAAAATCGAGCTCAAGTGGTTGGTGGTTGCCGCTGCCGTGGTCGTGGCGCTGGTCGCCGTGGCCTATACCCTTGGACTCGAGCAGAGCGGCGGCGAGAGCGCCGCTATCGTCCCGACGCCACAGGGGAGCGCTGCGCCGACTTCGCTACCGGTCGCACATCCGCCGATACCGGCCACGGCCAGTCATCCGTCGGTGGCGACCCGGCCGGACATCAGCTTCACGCATTTCCGCGTCGGTAGCCGCAACATCAAGGCGATGCTCGCCGACGGGCCCATCATGTGGGTCGGGACCTCCGCCGGCGTCATACGCTACGACACGACAACGGACCAATACCGGTTGTTCGACGTACGCAGCGGTCTGCTCTCCAACGGCGTCTTTCACCTGAGCAAGCTGAAGGGGCAACTGGTGGTGGGCACCTACGGCGGCGGTCTTTCGATGCTCGACCCGGCAACGGACAGCTGGACAAACCTGAACATCCAGCACGGGCTCGGTGACGCATTCGTCTACGATTTCCTCGAGCTCGGGAACGGCGATCTCTGGATCGCCACCTGGTCGGGGGCCAACCGGGTGCGGGCCGGCGAGCTGCAGGATCGCGCCAGCTGGGATCTCTTCACCGTCGAGAATACCGCGGGCGGTCTTCCCAACGATTGGGTTTACGGACTCGCCGAGGGAAAGCAGGGCGAGGTGTGGATGGCCACCGAAGGCGGACTCGCGCGCTTCGCCAACGAGCAGTGGAGCCACTGGGCCCATACGGACGGCCTCGGCGCCCCCTACGAAAAGGTCCGCGACGAGATCCAGTACATGCGCGATCCGGCCAAAGAATCCAGCCACCATGCGCGTCAGAAGGTGGAGCAGGGCCTGGGAAACGTGGACGTGGCGTACAACCCCAACTACATCGTTTCGCTGCTGGTGGACGAGGATGGCAGCGTTTGGTGCGGCACCTGGGGTGGCGGGCTCGCGCACTTCGACGGCGAGACCTGGCGTAACTACACCATGGCCGACGGCTTGCCGGGCGACCACGTGTTCATGTTGAGCAGAGGACCGGACGGCAAGCTGTGGATCGGCACGAGTCGCGGCCTGGCGCGCCGCGATGGCGAGAAGTTCGTGACCTTCACGACCGCCGACGGCTTGTTCGCCGACAATGTTTTCTCCATGGCGACCGACGAGCAGGGGCGCCAGTGGATAGGAAGCTTCGGCGGCGTGGCTCGCATCACCGGGCTCGCGTCCGCCCTCTAATCCGCCGGCCGATCGGGGATCGTGCTCACAGCGTATTGAGCTTGACCTTGGCCCTGCCGTCGGAGAAGTCCCGCGCGCGGGCAAAGCGCGCATCGATGACCATGTTGCCGGTAGCGTCGATGTAGCCCCAGTCGTTTCCCACCTTGACCCGCGCCAAGCCTTCGGAAAAGTCCTTCGCCCGCGTGAAACGCGGTGTGATGATCACCGCGCCGGTTTTGTCGACGTACCCCCAGGCCTCGCCGACTTTGACTTTTGCCAGGCCCTCGGAGAAGTTGCCGGCCTGTGTGAAACGGGCCTCGATGGCGATCCGGCCCTTGCTGTCGACGAATCCCCATTGATCGTCGAGCTGCACCCGCGCGCGGCCTTCGGAGAAGTCCCTGGCGCTGGTGAAGCGCGGTTCGATGACCACCTTGCCGCTTTCGTCGATATAGCCCCAGTGTTCTTCGATCAGCACCCGGGCGCGGCCTTCGTGGAAGTCCCTGGCCTTGGCGAAAGCCGGCTCGATGGTGATCTTGCCGGTCTTGTCGATATAGCCCCAGAGGCCGTCGAGCTCGATGCGTGCGCGGTTATCCGAGAAGTCTCTGGCGTTCTCGAACTTGGCCTCGATGACGGTATTCCCGTTTACATCCACGTAGCCCCACGAGCCGTGGATCTCGACTCGGGCAAGGCCACCGGAGAAGTCCCTGGCGTTGCCGAAACGGGTCGGGATAACCAGCGCGCCGGTTTCGTCCACGTAACCCCAGGTCTCGTCCAGGCGAACGCGGGCGCGCTTGTCCGAGAAGTCCTCCGCGTCCTGGAAACGGGTCTCGATAACCATGCGACCGCCGGTATCGATGAAACCCCACTGGGAGTTCAGCTTCACCCGCGCCCGCTGTTCCGAAAAAGAGCCGGCCGACTTGTAACGCGGAGCAATCGCCATGGATCCGGTGTGATCGATGTAGCCGTAGCGGTAGGGAGCGTTCAATTGCTCCACGGTTTGCTCGAGGGTCGTGCAGCCCGGCAGCAACGTTGCCGACAGCATCGCCAGCCATAGTGACTTTTTCACTGGATATCTCTCCTTGGTTGTCGCTTCGCGGGCGGTCGAACACCCACGCCTGGGTCAAAGCAGATTCCATGCCAGCCTTTGCGGATCTGTGGGCCTGAAGATTTGTCTCTTGTAATCAAACCCTTACACCCGTCTCACCGGTCAGGGGAGCGAGATGGATTCAAGGCGTGTGGGGATTTGCCCCAGACCCGGGGGGGGATTTGCCGGTTCGGGCGCTTCCCCGAGGCGGGAATCCGCTATGCGGGTTTCCCGGATCTGAGACAGATTTCGCGCCGAAAGCGGCGTTGTCCCGGCGCCGATGCCCACGGGCAGGGGCTTTCGTGGCCGCTCCTCCCGCGCGAGACGCGTGGCATCAAAATTGCACCGACTCCGGTGGTTTTCAGCGACGGCGTGACACGAATCGTATCCTGAGTGGTCGGTGGTGCAGCGAGTCCAGACGCGGCGAGCATGAAATACATTACCCGGTTTCTGCGCCGACTCCCGGTACGGCGCAAGCTAGTCCTGCTGACCCTTCTCACCAGCAGCGTCGCCCTGCTGCTTTCCGCGACGGTTTTCACCATCTATCAACTCAATGCACTGCGCAGCGAGCTGGTGCGCGACGTTTCCACATTGGCTCGGATGGTCGCCGACCAGAGCGTGCGTTCCCTGCAAAATCACGACAATACTTCCCTGAACAACACGTTGCGGGTTCTCGCCGACCGCGGGCACATCGTTTCCGCCGCCGTGTACACGCCGAATGGTCGCAGCGTAGCGACCTACGGCGTACAGCCAGCCGGACTCGCGGCGCATGCAGCGGCTGAGACCACGGGCGCCCGGTTCGAGTTACCGTATCTGGTGTTCTCCGAACCGGTGCGTGACAACGGACTGACCATCGGTACCGTGCTCCTGACATCCGATCTGCAGAGCGTGTACCAGCGTCTCGCCCGCGACGGTCTCATCGGGGCGGGTATGATGTTTGTCTCGTTTTTCATTGCGCTGATGCTCACGCGTCGCGTGCAAGGTGAGATTTCCACCCCCATCCGAAGCCTGGCGGAACGCGCCAGGCGCGTCTCTCTGGAGCAGGACTACAGCAGCTACGCGCTGGAAGAGCGTGACGACGAGCTCGGGGATTTGCTCACCGGGTTCAACGACCTGGTAACCGGTATCCGTGAGCGAGACGACGCCCTGCATCGCAGCGAGCGCCACTTCCGCTCGCTCATCGAGAATTCTTCTGATCTGATCATCGTGCTCGGGCGCGTCGGCAGCATTCACTACGTCAGCCCGTCGGTTCATCGATTACTCGGTTACGCGCCCGGCGAGATCGAGAATGGAACCTGGCACGCGATCGTGCATCCCGACGACGAATCGAAGTTTCGCTCCGCACTCGAGGAGGCAGCGATGCCGTGCGGTGCGTTGCGAACCGTCGAGCTCCGTATTCGGCACCGGGACGGCAGCTGGCGGGTGATGGAAGCCATCGTCGACCATCGCAAAGTCGACGACGCGGCCGAGGGTATGGTAGTGACCGCCCGGGACATTACCGAGCGCAAGCAGGCAGAGCTGGAGCTGAAGCGGGCCAAGGAATCCGCGGAGACAGTGGAACGCGCAAAGTCGCGCTTTCTCGCCAACATCAATCACGAGATCCGCACGCCCATGACCGCGATCCTGGCCATGTCCGAGCTCCTCGAACGAACCGACCTGTCGGCGGACCAGGCACGTTATGTGGAAATCACGCAAAACAGCGGCGACGCGCTGCTGCACGTGATCGACGACATTCTGGAGCTTTCCTGGCTGGACTCCGACCAGGTCGCCCTCGACAGTCTCGACTTCGATCTCTATGCGGTAGTGGAGCAGGTGCTGGATCTGTTCGCCCAGCGCGCGCACAGCAAGGGCATTGAGCTTTGCTCGCTCGTGGAGAGTGACGTGCCGCGCTATCTGCGTGGTGATCCCGGCCGTCTGCGTCAGGTGTTGATCAATCTCATCGGCAACGCGGTGAAATTCACCGACAGTGGCGAAGTGCACCTGCACGCGCAGGCCGCGTCCGGTGACTCATCGGAGAACGACGTGCTGATCCGCTTCACCGTCGAGGATTCAGGCATCGGTGTTCCAGAAGCACTTCGCACCCGGCTCTTCGGGCCGTTCGTCCAGGGCGACGACTCGGCGACGCGCCGACACGGCGGAGCGGGCGTCGGTCTGGCAGTGTCACGATCCCTGGTGGTGCTCATGGGGGGCGAGATCGGCCTCGGCCGCGAGACCGGGAACGGTTCGAGCTTCTGGTTCACGGCCAGGTTGGCGGTGGTCGATCCCCCGAGCGAAGCGCAGTCGCCCCGGGAGAGGCCGTGGCGCGGTGCACGCACGCTGGTGGTGGACGGAAACGCCGTTGCCCGGGACTTTCTCTCCAAGCAGCTTCGTCATCTCGGTCTGCAGGTGGACGAGGCGGAGGACGGCACGACGGCTCTCACCATGCTGCGCCACGCTAGCGCCGAAGGCGATGCTTACGCGCTTGCCTTCGTCGACAATGGCATGCCGGGCATGGACGGTATGGCGGTGGTGCGCGCCGCCCGCTCCGACCACCGGCTGCGCGACATCCGCTTTGCCTTGATGACCGCCCTCAGCGATCGGGTAGCAGGCGATATGGCGGATTGGGCGGCCATCGATCTGCAACTCGGCAAGCCGGTCAAGCAGTCGGGGCTCGATGCCGCTATCGACGTCATGTGGTCCGTGTCCCGGGAGTCACGGGTTCCGTCGCCGGGTCTGCTCTCTGCCGCGGAGGGTTCACGCCGAAAGGAAGGGGACATACACATCCTGCTCGCCGAAGACGATGAGGCCGTGCGTGAATCCATGGCCCTCATGCTCTCGTCCCTGGGATACCTCGTCGACACCACCGTCAACGGCGCCGAGGCCCTGGCAGCCGCCGGCGACACTGTCTATGACCTCATCCTCATGGACTGCCAGATGCCCGACATGGACGGCTACGAGGCGACACTGGAAATACGGCGACGGGAGGACGGCCGGCGCCATGTCCCCATCGTCGGCATCACCGGATTCGTGCTCGAAGGACAACGGGACCGCTGCCTTGCGGCCGGCATGGACGACTATCTCACCAAGCCGATCCCCATGGCGACCCTGGCCGCGGTCCTGGAATCCCGGCTATCGACCTGGGTCATGGAGAGTCGGATCTGAAGAGTTGCCGGGACTATCGCTCGTGTCGGCTCCCACAACACAGTTGCGGCCTGCCCGCTTGGCCGCATAGAGCGCTGCGTCTGCGCGTTCGATCACGACGCGCGGGTCCTCCGATCCATCGCTGACCGCGATACCCTGGCTCGCCGTGACATTAACGGCGACACGGTTTGCTTGAACCAGATCGGCGCTCAAACTGAGACGCACGCGCTCGGCGATTCGCAGGCTCGCGTCCGCCTCGGCAGTGGGCAGGATGATCAGGAATTCCTCGCCTCCGTAGCGACCTACCGTGTCCATGGGACGCAAGGCGGAGCGTATGCGCGCGGCCGCCACCTGCAGGACCTTGTCGCCGGCGCCATGGCCATGAAGGTCGTTCACGTGTTTGAAGTGATCCAGATCGAGCAGGATGACGCCCGTGCGTTGCCCGCGGTCACGTGAGTGATCCAGCGTCCTCTGCAACGTCTGCAACACACTCCGGCGACTCGCCACTCCCGTCAGAGTATCCGTCGAAAGAACCTCCACGAGCTTTTTGCCGCGAGCACGAAGTGCCTCGACGGAGTTCTTCAACGCCCCCACGCGCGTCCCGTGGTAGGCCTCTATGACCAGCGATGTATCCAGGGTCATGAGCCTGAGAACCAGATCCACCAGGGCCTGTGATCGCCGCTCACCTCCGGCGCCGCCAAGAATGAGATCGATCATGTGTTGTTGCATCAGACGGCCGGCCGCCACGTAGAGGCTCAATGGCACGCCTACCGATGCGTGAACGGCGCCGATCCGCAGGCGTTCCCGGAAGTAATCGGCGCTCTCGAAATCGACACCAAAACTCAACAAGTAGCGTTGGTAGGTCTTCTTGATATCCTCGGCGCGGGTTTCGTTGGCCGAAAGGATGTCCTCGAATACCGGCTCCTCTCGCAGACGCTGGTAGAAGCTTTCGACGATACTGACCGCGTGCGGCGCAATCACCTCGCGCTGCAGCTCGCTTACCAGATCGTGGTCGTCGCTCGAGAGCTCGGCGAGGCGCAGGAACTTGTCGCGCCCGAAATCCTCGAAATCGATCTGCTGTGGCTCCATGGTTTCAGCCTGCACGGCACCGGACTTTTCTGGTGCCTTTTGAACTACTTATATGAAGTATAGGCCGCTATCGTCGGGCTGCGGCTGGCGCTGAGGGACTCACGGGATGGTCGTAGAGTCGTCGCCGCCGTTGTCCGGACGGTACTGGAGCCCGTCCATGTCCGACCCATGGCAGCTCAGCCAGCAGCTGCGCACCCGGGTGCCGGTATTGATACTCCATTGCGGTCTGGCACGTCCGCCAAGGGGCCCGATGTCCGGTGAGAAGCTCACCAGGTGGGTCTTGAATCCCGGAGGCGGCGTGTTGAACACGGTGCCGTCGATGTTGTACTCGGTATTGTCGGCGGATTCGTTGCTGTGGATGTTGAAGTGGCAGTTCTTGCAGGTGGCGCGGCTCTTGTCGGCGCGATCCTCCAGATGCACCCAGTGAAGATTATCCTTGCCGTCCACGTCGTCGTAGAAATTGGTCGAGGCCCCGTCGTCGAAGCGCCGGGCCTCCACCAGCACGGCCGGGTCGTGGCACAGGAAGCACAGGGCGAAGTTGTTCCTGCTCCAGGTGGCGGGCCCCAGAAGATCGGTCCAGTAGGCGGACCGGCGAATACCGGCGTTGAGGGATCCGTGTGGTCCCTGGGGCGATTGGGCGGAATTGCTGGCCGGCCCCGGCGTGTCGGCGGTTTGCTCGTTGTTGTGGCAGTCACTGCAGGCGATGGTGGAGCCGACGCCGAGGCCACCCAGCAGCTGGTTGGCGAGATTCGCCGAGCGGTTCTGGCCGGGGCCGGCCACCGGGTGAAAGGCGCTGTTGTCGGGCTGGAAGTCGAGCCGCTTGTTGCTCGTGCCGGGCCGCGCCGCGTTGAAGGAATCGCCGTGGCATTTGAAGCACAGTTCGTGCTGGACGATGTCGCGCGGGTTACCGGTGCCGGGGCCCACGGGCGCCCCCGCCAGGTCGACGCCGGTGACGCCGGCGAGCTTTGCATCGCCGCGGGCGTGATGCGGATTGTGGCAATCGACGCACTCCACGGATCGCCCGGCGGACTGCTCCGAGTCCGCGACCGGATGGTGGAAGATGTCCGCGCCGTTGCTGCCTTTGGCGAACTCGCCACGGATGTCTGAGCCGGCGGGCTCGCCGTCGTGGCAGGTGAAGCAGAGATCCTCGGCATCATCCGGATCGCTGCCATCATCCGCCGCGTCGTAACGTTCCACCCAGAGTCTGGCGTAGTCCTCGCTCACGTTGGCGTCGTCGGGCCAGCCGTGGGGCCAGTGGCAATTGATGCAGAAACCGCGCTTGTCCTCGCTGTGGGCGGGGAAGCTGGACCCATACTGACCTCCCGGCCAGAGCGCGCCGCCGGTGGGGCTCAGATGGGAGGCGTCACCGGCGGCCAGGGTGTGGCAATCCAGGCAAAGCGTGCCAATGGACTGTCTCAGCAGGTAACCGTCGTCGTCTCCACCGGAGGTGGCGTAGTGGGGCGCGTGGCAGGTCATGCACTGGACATCGTCGCGGATATCGAGCGGCAAAAGCGACGGCGACTGAAAGTCGCCACCGGGGATTGGAACACCCACCGGGTGGGAGCCCAAATCCGAATCCTGCACGTCGCGCGCGCTGTGACACACCCGGCACATCTGATTCAGGTCATTGTCAGCGCGTTGATAGTGCCGGCCTTCGCCGGTCCCGCCGCCGCTGAACGGCGGTGCTGCAGAGTCGAAGGGCTGAAGCTCCTGGCTGTGCTGATCGTGGCATACCGAGCAGACGACCTTGGCGAAGGTGGTGTCGAAGGATCGATCCGGCAATCGCCGGACCTCGGCGAGCCGCTGTGCCATCGGTTTCTCGAACGGATCGGCGAAATCCGGAAGGCGAAGATCCGTGCGCACGAACAGCGTCCAGGTGTCTGCGAGCAGGAACGACGGCGACGTGGATCCATCCAGGAACTTCAGGCGCAGCCCGTCGGCCAGCGGCACGTCCAGACCGCTGACGCCGAATCCGGATGAGCCATCGCTGGCCGTCCAGTCGAACTCGGCGGTACCGCTGTCACCGGGTTGCGAGATGGCGATGGTGTAGCTCTTCTCTATGCGCCCCGTGAAGCTGCCCCCCGAGCGCAGCTCGCCGTTGGAACCGTTACTCGGCGCCGAGCGCACGTGACCCGACGGTCCGGAGTCCCAGCGGTGACTGCTGCCGCTCACCCCGGGCAGCGCCTGGTCTGCGTCGTTGAAAGGTCGAGGGGCGGCGAGCCCGCCGGGCACGTGGCAGGACAGGCACAGGTTCGGGTTGCCGGCGACCCGCGTGATGCTGCCGCCGGCCGCGCCGTGGGGGGTGTGGCAGTTGATGCAGTTGATGGCGTTGAGGGGGTCGTGGGGTGGATCCAGCGCGTGGGCCGGGCGCGGCCCGAGCAGGCACGGCACCGATACCATGACCGCAAGCATCACCGTCCAGAAGCCTGGTACCCTCATGGTGTCCATGTTCCGGGCGCCGCTCGCCCGGGACGCTTGCCCGTGCGCCAGTAACGCTTCGCCACGGTTCCGTGCCAGGCCCTGCCACCGTCGGCAGCCGCGGTGTGCTTTCCATCCTTTTTGCCGCACGCTGATCTGGCGGCGCTGGAGATGAGCT
>JAACFO010000061.1 GCA_009937425.1 Gammaproteobacteria bacterium | reverse complement strand
CCAACACCGTGGCCACACGACCGGGGGGCGCGAAGGGTCGTTCCGAATTCAATGGATTTCGTCGCAGTGGAAATGATAGTTTGACGAAAGTAGGACGAGCCGGTACCAACGGGCTCAAGTTGCAATGAGCAATGGCGAACCGCTAAACCTCGAACCTGCCCTCCAGCGGATTGTCAGCAAGGCGCTGGCAGACGAGCACTACGCAGGCGTCTTTGAGGCATTCTGCGATGAACTGGCGAGCGCTGGCGTCCCACTGCTGCGGGCTCATCTCACCATGCATGCGCTTCACCCATTGGTATCGTCGGTGGACGTGACCTGGTTGCGAGGCCAGGGCCTAGTAGTCACTCCTCGGGAGTACACGCCGGCGGACGAGTGGCTGCGCAGCCCCCTGTATTGGATGTTGTCCAATGAGCGGTGGGAACTCCGCCAGAATTTGCGCAGCAAAGACGCGGTGCGAGAGTTCCCGGTGTTTGCAGAGTTCCGCAACCTGGGAGCACGGCAGAATCTCTATGCTGAACGGGTCATCGGCTCTATCCGCATAGAATGTTTGGGCCACCTGGTTCGAAGCCGGGAACACAGATGTGGCCGATCTCATCGGCGTGTCGGCAAGGTAGACAAATCCTTTGGCGCTATGCGACGCGCACCACGGCGCCCATGCCACCCTCGTGGTGCTCCAGGATATGACAGTGAAACAGCCAGTCGCCGGGAATATCGGCGACGAAGGCGACCTCCGCTGTTTCATTCGGGAACAGAAGCACCGTATCCGCCCACGGAGTGTGCGGCACCGGCTCTGCGTTGCGCGTGAGTATGCGAAACGAATGGCCATGCAGGTGCAGAGGGTGGTCCCATTCAGTGTCGTTCTTGATAGCCCACATGTAGCTGTTACCTCGTTTCAAGGTGAACATGGGATCCATCACCATCCCGTGTGCGGCGATGCCGTTGATCGTCCAGATCTTCCGGTGTTCGCGCCAAAGCTCGCGGACCCCATATGTCTGGCCTTTGTAGATCGCTTCCTCCAGAGATCCCTGGGATCCGCCCTGGATCAAGACCTGCTGGGTCTCGGCCTTGGTGAGATCCGGTTCGGGTATGGGGTTGGGCGCAAGCCGCACCGGCGCGTCGAGCGGCGACTCCCGCAGGGGTTTGTCGCGAGAATACTGGAAGCGGACGAAGCTGTACTCGAACTCTTCGTAATAGTCGTCGACGACGACGCTCTGGGCGCCGGGGTCACCGGTCATGTCTAGGATAAGCTCCGCGCGCATGCCCGAACCGAGGACCACGCGCTTGTCTTCCGGCACATGCGGCTCGACGGGCTGGCCGTCATAAGCGACGACCGTGGGCGTCAGATCGTCAAAGCGCAGCGCGAAGACCCGCGCATTGGCGGAATTGAGAAGCCTCAACCGCAAGCGTTCGCCGGGACGCACCGCAAAATCCACGAGGCGCTTCCCGTTGACGGTCACCGTATTGCCGAGCCGTCCCTCGTTTCTGATATCGTTGCGACGACCAAAGTTGCCGACGATGGCACCGTCGTCTTGGAGCCGCCAGTCGTCGAGCACCCAGATCAGGTCACGATCCACTCTGGGTGGATCCCGCTCCTCCACCACGAGCGCTCCGTAGAGGCCACGGGCCAATTGCTCCGACGAGCGCAGATGGGGGTGATACCAGAACAAACCCGCATCAGGCGGCTCGAACTCGTAGTCGAAATGCTCACCGGGAGCGACCGGCGGCTGCGTGAGGCCAGGAACCCCATCCATCGCGTTGGCAATGCGCAGGCCATGCCAATGAACCGTGGTCGGTTCCTCCAACCCGTTCTCGAAACCGATGTGCAGCCGCTCGCCCTGGCGAGCGCGGATCACCGGCCCCGGCACCCGACCGGCATACGACCACACCGCCGTCTCCTCCGCTGGGGCAGGGAGAATGCGGTGCTTGGATGGAAAGGCCTTCAGTCGATAGATCGGCGAGGCGCTGGCTTTCATGGAGCAAACCAGTGGCGCCATGGCCAAACCGGCTCCGGCAGCAAGAAATTGCCGGCGAGTTAGCAGCTGAGCATGGGAACACACGGGGATCGTCCCCCCCTCGGAAGACCTTATCCTGTCGGTTCCAAGGAGACTACGACAAGCGACCACGGTCAAGTGGAGATATAACGACGGCCCCGTCCGCGGTACCCCCTAAGACCGACACCGACGGGAAGCGGCCGACCAAACCGGCAACCGGTGCCTTTCCGACGCGCCCGGAGGGACTCGAACCCCGACCACCTGGTTCGAAGTCAGATATACGAGTGATGAAAATCCGGGACTTGCGAAAATGACTCCCAAAGTACGAACTCTTCGCCCAAGCTACCGTGCTGCCAGAATGTGAAGTTTGGCAGGCCGTTGGCGGGGACACGCTACAAAAGAACCGGTCATTTTGGTTTCCACATTTTTCGTGCTCTTCTGATCCACATCAAGTAACCGGCGACCAAGACGAACCCCCTCTGTCACCTAAAGTCTAATTTCTGATAACGGCTAAGCTCTCTCCATCAGAGGAGGTGCCATCATGGCACCGAATGATCGGGCCGTGATCGCGACGACACTAAAATTGCTGTAAAGGCAGCAAAGGAGGCGAGGATGGATATGGCAGATATCGTCCTTAACGTACACCCAGATTTGTCCAGAGAGGAGCGGGTAAGACTCGAGCAGGATCTTCGAGACTATGCAGGGGTGATTTCGATTCACTTCAGCGAAGAGCATCCGCATTTGCTCAAGGCAGTGTATGACCCCGATGTCACCAGCTCAGCCGACCTTCTCGTTCATATTGGTGAGCGCGGTGTGGAGGCGATGAAAATCGGATAGTTGAGACTGATATCGAAACGTTTTCTAACAAGAGAACGACTCATGTCACCGGACAAGATCATACTTGTCCTTGGTATCGGTAGCATCGTGGCCGCCACCCGGCTGCGCCCTACTTTGCACCTGGGGAAGGTCGCATTCGAGAGCTACTGGTTATTCGGGTGGCTTTGAGCGATCCAAGCACTGCCTGGCGATTGCTGGTGCGAATCCCTGAGCATTCGAGCGCCATGCGTGAGGCACGGGTCGAGTGAAACAAAAGTACGTTATTGGAGGCGCCGTGCTGCTGGCACTGGTGATCTTCCTGGGCTGGCGATTCGTGCGACCGATGAACATCTTCGCCGTGTCCGAGGCGTTCGAGCGGCCGGTATCCACCGCCAAGATCCCGGCGCCTCTGAATACGCTGCGCGCCGAGGAATGCGCCGCTTGCCACCAAGCGTTTTACCGGGAATGGTCGACGAGCATGCACAGTCAGGCGTGGACCGATCCTTACTTTCAGGTTGACTGGCGCTTTGATCGCTCGCAACAGATTTGCAGGAATTGCCACACGCCCCTCGATCGCCAACAACCGCAGAGGGTGCTCGGCTTCAAGGACAAGGAAAAATGGGATCCGGTTCTGGCGCCGAATCCGGACTTCGACCCCCGGCTCCAGCGCCAGGGCGTAACCTGCGCAGCCTGTCACGTTCGCGACGGAAAGATCCTGGGGTCGACCGGCAGCCGCGCTGCACCGCACCCGGTTGAAAAGCTGACCGATCCCAACCAGGTGTGCGTACGCTGCCACGTGGTGGGCGGCGAGCGTTGGGACACGTTTTTCCGCTTCCCGCCGTGCGGCACGGTGGCGGAGATCCGCGCCACGGCCGCCTACGAACCAGGGGGCCGCAAACAAGGACCAGGGGCGCAGGCCGTCCCCGCCGGTCGCAGCGGCGAGATCGTGGCATCAGATATCGCAGGGCTTGGGTGCGTGGACTGCCACATGCCTCTAGTGGAGCGCCTGGTTGTGGCGGCTGGCCAGGCCCAACGCAGGCGCCAACATCTGTGGCGCGGTGGCCACGACCCGGCGATGGTGAAAAGCGCGCTTGAAATGCAGCTCGAGGAAGTGCCCGCGCCATCGCCAGATGAGCGCCGCGTCCGCTTGACGTTGACTAACGTCGGCGCGGCGCACTATGTTCCGACCGGCACCCCTGACCGGCACCTCACCGTCGGTCTGCGTTTGCTCGATGCCAACGGGACCATCATCAAGGAAGAAAAAGCGCTGATCAGGCGCACGATCCTGTGGCGGCCGTTTATCGTCGATCTGTGGGACACACGCCTGCCGCGCGGCCAGTCTCGTACCTACACTGTTGACTATGCTATCGGTGCAGGCCCGCAGCCCGCGGCCGCTGAAGCCGTCGTACGTTACTACCTGGTCGACGAGAAGCGTCGGCGCCGCATCGGTTACGAAAACGCTGATCCTGTTTCCTATGAGGTGTTTCGCCAACGAATCTCGCTGGACGTAGCAGGCTGACACGCCCGCAGATCGAGCGAGCGCAGAAATTCTGGACACCCACATAGCTGGACGGATTTGGAGTGTAAAAAGTTTCTCTTGAAGGTGCCAGCTACTCCGGAGTTTCTCGCGCAACGACGAAGCGGACTCCCGACCACCTGGTTCGAAGTCACACCGATCGATTTACATTTTCAACTAGAACAGCCACTTATGACGCTTGCCGCATTATCATCGACTAATAGCTACACAAGCTCGTAAAGGCTCAGCCCGGGGCTCGCGGCTGAACAGGACCTGGGTAGATGTCACAGGCATTCCGCGAGCCCCGGATATCCGACCGCAGTTTGTCAAAACTTCCGAATGTCGCCCGGTTTCATGTCGATGACCTTGGCGGACGTGGCGCCGAGGGCCTCCTTGAGCTGCTCGGGCGTTCCCTTGAGAACCGGATACGTGCCGTAATGAATGGGCAAGACCATCTTCGACTTCAGCAGGTTGTTCACCGCGTATGCCGCGTGCACAGGGTCCATGGTGAAGTGACCACCAATGGGCAGTAAGCTCAAATCCGGATCGTAGAGCTCGCCAATGAGCATCATGTCACCGAACACGCCGGTGTCACCCGCGTGGTACAACTTGAAGCCATTCTCGAGCTCGATGATGTAGCCCGACGGCTCGCCGCCGGGAAAGACGCGCTTCTGGTCGGTTTGCGGATCCTTGTGTAGGAGCTCGGAACTGTGCTCCGCACGCACCATGGTAACGGTGACGCCTTCGAGCGGCTTGATAGCTCCACTCTTGTTGAATCGGATGAGCTGCTTGTAGGGCACGATGCCCAGCGTGCCGAACGTGTGGCCCATGTCCGCGTTCATGGCGACCTTGGCGCCGGTCATCTCGGCAAGAGCGCCGACATCGGCGACATGATCGCCGTGACCGTGGGTCACAAGGATCAGATCCACCTGGCCGAGCTTGCTCAAGTCCTTGAGTTCATCCGGCGTCTTGGGGTTCTTGGTGATGAATGGATCGATGACGATGACCTTGCCGGCGTCGGTGGTTATCTTCACCGTGGCATGGCCGAACCACTGAAGGTCCACGGCTTGCGCCGCGGCGAGCCACCCGATGCTGATGATCCCTGCCGCGAGTCCGGCGATGAGAGTCCTGTTTCGTGATTCTTTCATCTCTATCCTCCATACGTGGTTTGTCGTCAGCCCGGACATCTTCCACTATCCGGGCCGGGTCCGTCGAGCGCCAATTAGCCGCCGAGCTTAGCATGCAGGCGGGAGACCGCCTCGGTCATTGCCCAGATCTTCCAAAAAGCGACATCCCGAGGCAGATCTTTCATGCTGCAGCCGGGCGCAAGCTCGCGCCGGATCATTTCGTGGAATTTGCCAAACATTTGTCACGACGCCGTGCGATTGGTGGCACAAATATGGCACACGGTACGTGCCACCAAAGTTCGGCACGAGAACAAGACACGCTGGCCTTCCGCTTGCTCGTAAAGGCGGTGTTCACGAGGTCGTCGCCGTCGCGGCTCAGGCGCTCGAGCGCCAGCGGAGGTCGGGCGACGTAGCGAGTTAGCCGCTCGAGCTTCTTTTGCTCATCGGCTCTACAGGCCACTGCTGCCGACCCACTCCCGCTCGAACGCCTGATACCACGCGAGCCGCGGAACAACCTCGCGCATCGCGGCGGCGGCCACTTCCCCGAGCCCACGACCTACATCGTATGCATCACCGGCGACTTGTATGCTGCGCACGAGTCCCGCTCCACACCGTTCCAGCTTCAACTACGATCGTCGGGACTATATACCGTTCGCCCGTTTGGAAGATAAGTAGAGGGGTTTTTGCCGGTTTATTTCACAAAAAATTCCCGCTCATCATGACTACCCTACTCCTGTACGCGTAGGGTCGCCGTTTCGAGGTTTGATCACCTTCGCGGCATAGTTCGCTCCACCGCGCCTTCGGGTGTGAGAAGCGTATTCGCGAGCACACGCTCGTCGTGGTTCATCCGCCAGCTAAGCATCTTCTGAGCGTATTCGAGCAGTATGGGCAGGTGAGCGGGATCCTCCGCGAGGTTCGTGAATTCGCCTGGATCCTCAATCAGATCGAACAACAGCGGCGGCAGCGCCGTGAAGTGAATGTACTTGTAACGTTCGCCCCGGATTACGTTCACCGCGCATTGATCTGGTTTGAGTCCCAGGGCGCTGTACCCGTTGTCGTCGATGGAGCGACGGAAGTCGAACTCCCAGTGCGCCTCTTCCCGCCAGTCGGCGGGTGTCTCACCGCGGCAAAACGGTGTCAGCGATTCGCCATCACACTGGCTCGGTACTGGGACTTCTAGAGAATCGAGAATGGTCGACATGACATCCACGTTTTCGGTGAACGCATCCACCTGCCGGCCGCGGGCGTTTTGCGCTGCTGCTCTGGGATCGCGGACGATGAGCGGAATGTGAAAGGACTGGTCGAAGTAGATGTACTTGGCGAACTGCCAGTGATCGCCAAGTTGCTCGCCATGATCGGAGGTGAATAACACCAGAGTATTGTCATAGGCACCGGTCTCCTCGAGAAACTCCAGCAATCGTCCGATGTGGAAGTCTACCTCACTCATCATTCCATAATATGTTGCACGCGCCTGTAGCACGTCTGTGTCGGACAATTCAAGGTTATTCTTCGATTTGTGATCGTAGCGAAGACCCCAGCCGCTCTGGTTGTGGACGGTGTAGCCCAGATATGGATGCTGCGCGGCTTCGCGCTCCACTGTGGCTGCACGTACTGGTTTGGGTACGTCAGCGGGATCGTACATGGCGTGATACGGTTCCGGCACGACGAATGGCGGATGCGGAGCAAGATAAGACAGATGCGCGAACCACGGTCGGTCCGTGCGCACCGAGAGGTACTTGATGAGCTCGTTGGTGAGAAAGGCGGAGTAGCTGTCCTCCACGCTGTACTGCGCAGGTGCGAATGTGAGACCACGATTGTCGGCTTCGGTGCCGATATCCTTGGGTTTATACATCTGCAATAACCCATCGGGCGCCGTGTATCCCTTGGCCTTTAGATCCGCGAGCCACGGTAGAGCGTGGTCGTCGACATGCACCACAGGTGTCATCCCAGGCAGCACGCTGCTGTACGTTCGCAGCGCCGGATCGGCGGGAGCGTGGGAGCGTGGATCGGCGCTGACGTCCGTGTAGCCGAACAGGGCCGGATCGTGGCCGGCCTTGCGGGCCTCCAGAGCGACGTTGGTGTGACGGGCATCCAGAGGTGTTCCATTGACCACCGAGCGGTGGTTCTGTAAGTACATCCCCGTGTAGAGGCTCGCGCGGCTAGGGCCGCAAGGACTTGCCTGAGCGAAGTGCCGCCTGAACAGTATCCCGTCGGCAGCGAGACGATCCAGGTTCGGCGTCCGCAGACACGGATGACCCATTGATGAGAGGCAATCCCCCCGCCACTGGTCTGCCGTGATGAACAGGACGTTCATCGGTGCGCTCATGTCTGATTTCCTTGAATGGTTGCGGGCGAAGAAGCTAGGGGTATGAAAACGGCGACCGGGCGATGGCGAAAAACCCCCTGAAGCCTGTTCTTTACCAATCCTCGGGTAAGCGTTGTGGAGTGAATCACGGCTCAGGCACCCGCGGCGCCAAACTCGAGGGCACCCTCGAGAG
Source organism: Gammaproteobacteria bacterium (assembly GCA_009937425.1). Taxonomy (GTDB): domain Bacteria; phylum Pseudomonadota; class Gammaproteobacteria; order HK1; family HK1; genus JAABYT01. Next base: position 14,783 of record JAACFO010000061.1, on the reverse strand, counting down.
TCAGTTCGGCACTCCGGTGGCAGGCGCTCCAGTGTCCTGGATCGGACTCGGTGAGCGCCGGCTTCTCGGCACGGCAGCGCTCGATGGCGTAGGGGCAGCGGGTATGAAAGCAACAACCGGCGGGTGGGTCCATCGGATTGGGACGTTCTCCCTTGAGTTGGACCGGGCGCGTCGGGATTCTTTACAGTTAGACTTTGGGTCGGAGCCCGTGTGCAGCGCGTAACTCTACGTACGTTTGGTTCCGGAGACAGTCTTCGCCCTGGGCGGTGAGTTGTCATTAACCAGGAAAACGTTCTCCTCACTCTTGCTCTTTTTTGCCGCTCTCTTTTCCTTCATCGTCATGATGGGTTTTTTCTTGCCTTCCTTATTGCTCTTTCGATTTTTAGACATGGCTCTCTCCTTAGAATTGGGGGCTGTTCTCCGAGAATACTCAATCGGTTTCCACAGGCCCCAGTCAGATCGGTTCCTTTAGTATAGCGCCCCATATTGTGTCCTGAGCTAGGAAATTTCTAACGCATCGGTTTGCTCTCCCCCCGTGCGTTACCGCGCTTAGGTGAGGGAACACCAGTCGGGCAGAATCTCGGCAAATGCGATTTCGGCAAAAAAGCGGTGCTCTAGTGAGCTAACGCTAACTGCATGATTGCTGAGGGAATTTGTGGTCGGGGTGAGAGGATTTGAGCCTCCGACCCCTGCCTCCCGAAGGCAGTTGGGCATTTCTAAGTAGCTGTATTTATAGAGCTATCTGGAGGCGCTCGTGGACGTAAGTGCATGACTGAGCACAACGGGGCAGGACTGATTCCGGCAAAATCCCGGCAATGCAGGGGAGGGGGTGCACAACATTGCAGCCAATGTCAGCGGCCAAACCCAATCTCGGGGCAACCAGTGGTAGGAGTCAGTGCTTCACCGACGCCGGCGTGGCTGCGGCCGCATCGAGATCGCGCCGGGCTTCGGCCGGTCCCGTGTCAACGTAGGAGTAGGCGATTTGATTGAAGTCGCCATAGAGGACGCGCAGATAGTCTTCGGGCCGGCTCGGGCAGGCGAAATCGCGACCGAGGAAGGCGATCGTCGAGGTCGGCAGGACGAGATCCCGTGCCACGCCGTAGCCGCCACTATCGGTTGCTGGCATGCGGCCCTTGGGGGGCCGTCTCTCGAGCACTGGCTCTCCCTGACTCATCGCAGGGCGGTACACGGTGAGGTCGAGCCGGACCTCACCGCGCAAACGATAGTTCTCCCAGCGCAACGGGGGTCGTCGCGGTGAGGCGTGGGAGATCGCGATGAATCCCCGTCGCTCGAAGGTATCAACGAAATAGCCGTCGCGATCACTGCGGGCGGCGATACCGGCTACCAGCGCATCCCAGGCGCCGTCATCGTCGATCAAGACCGATACGTCGACGTCGTCCTCCCAGGGTAGAAGCGCGCCGTTCTCGCGCACTGCCCCAAGCAACGTGCCGCCTTCGAGCCAGTAGACAATTCCCATCTCCTCGAGCCAGGTGCCCACGGTGTGGCAAAGGTCTTTCATACGCTCGCGACAGCATGGCGCGGTATTGAGGCCGAGCCGATTGACATAGAGGTTGAAGGGACAAGGAGACGTGGTCTTGTCGCAGCCGCGCCAGGCGACCGCGCCACCCGACAGCTCCAGCTCGCTGATGCCGTGCCGCCTGGCGAAGTCCTCGAGATCACCCTTGGCCTGTGTCTCCAGGACCGCCAGATCGCGACCCTGGATGCGCAGCAGTCGACGTCGCCGGTCAGCCCTGCGGCGTTGCAGGTACCAAGCCAGCTCGATGGCCATGGCGGCGACGAGGATTCCGTGAAGCCTGGCGTTTGGGATGGCGTACGCGGCGATGGCGGCCGGCGCGAGCATCCACAGGCTCGCGTAGTCCCCGTGCCGAGCCAGGAACTCGATCGGGCGTGAGGCCGGCCGAAAGGCGATCGCTGGGGCGGCGATAATGTAGAACAAGACACCAAGAAAGCCGGCCGAGACCCACAGAGCTGCTGCGTCGACGCCGTCGCTCGACAGCGACACGTATGCCAACGTCACGACGGTCAGTCCCACTGCCGGGAGCAACGTCGCCAGGCTGGGACGCAGCCAGTTCCGAGGGTATCTCAGGGTTCGGACGAACGACAGGTAGGTCGCCGAATAGAGGACGACGGCGATAGAGACGCTGGCTAACCCATCGGCTGGTGATGTCTCGATGCCTAGCATCATTCGTAATACGTGGCTCGGCCCGCTTCGCCGCCGGTCGTCATCGCGGGGTGACCGAGACGCGCAGCGGCGACGATACGGGGCAAGATTTCTGCGGTTGCGCGCTCGACGTCGACGGCGTAGTCGATCTCGATCCACGGTAGGCCGGTGATGTCCTCATACGCAATCGTGTCGTGCCGGGAGGACAGTATCACATCGCGGAGTGGCTCCGGTCGGCCGTGTCGATCGACTCGTCGGTATTCCATCTCGTGTTGACTGCGGCGCCGCGGGCTTGAGGCTTTGGATCGCGGTCTCCCGAGGGCCGCGAGGGACGACGCCGCCTCGATCGGGCTCGGCTTACGGGACCCGTTTGCCGGTCGAATCAGGTATCGAGCAACCTCGCAGCGCACAGATCGGCGACTCCGCTCTGCGACGAGTCGCTACCGGGCATGATGGCCCATTGCGCCTCTGCGATGAACTCGCGCCGCTTCCAGTTCTGCAGCGCCGCGAGCTTCGCGAGCGAGGCATCCGAATCGGATGAACTTCTGGCCTGCGCGACACAGATCGAAGCGAGCTTATCGACCAGGACTTCGGTCGACATGCGCGAGGCACCAACCTGTGTGGTCCAATCGAAGCCGTAGCCGAACCAGCTGAATCCGACGGCGCTCCAAACGACGATTGCTATGAGCGCGCTCCAGATAATTTGTGGCGGTGACCACGGCCGTTTTACTTCTGCCATATTCACTTCTCCCCGCTCGGACCGGGTGTATTCCCTGGTCGCGGTCCAGTATGTATCGAGCCGGACCCCTGGCGTCTGTGCGTCAGCGTACATACCCTGTAACATGCTGGATATTGCCTTTGGCCGATTTGCCCACCGACGCACCGTAGATGCCGATCTCGGCAATCCAGGAGAGCCAGGCCATGGCACCACGCAATGGCGGAGTAATGCCTGAGCACACACCCGGCGACGCTGCCGTAAACAGGCTTCTCGCGGCAATCCCTGCCGACGTGTATGCGCGTCTCGAGCCTCATCTGGAGTCGGCTTCGCTCGCGCTCGGAGAGGTAATTTACGAGGCAAACGACGCACTCACCCACGTCTACTTTCCGATCACCGCTATTGTCTCCTTGCTCTATACAATGGAAGACGGTACATCCGCCGAGATGGGAGTCGTCGGCTGCGATGGTGTAGTTGGCATTGCTGTCTTCATGGGCGGCGACACGACGCCGAGTCGCGCGATCGTACAGAGTGCCGGTGATGCGATGCGCCTCAAAGTCAAGTACTTCCGCGACGAGTACAAACGCGTCGGGGAGCTGCACCGGCTGTTGTTACTTTATACGCAAACCCTGCTGACCCAGTTCTCGCAGACCGCCGTCTGCAACAGACTGCACTCGGTCGATCAGCGACTCTGCCGCTGTCTTCTCCTGAGTCTCGACCGGGTTGCATTTAACGAGCTGACCATGACGCAAGAGTTGATTGCAAGCATCCTCGGAGTACGCCGGGAGGGCGTATCCGTTGCGGCGCATCAGCTCCAGGATGCCGGCTTGATTCGCTACAGTCGCGGCCATATAACGGTCGTCGACCGTCACGGCCTGGAATCCAGGGTTTGTGAGTGCTACAAGGTCGTCAAGATGGAGTGCGACCGACTGCTGCCTTATCCATCGAGTCCTATCGACCCGATGACCTGATTGACCCTGGCGCAATGTGCGCCACCGCGCAGACCATCACCCGAGCGCGCGCTACTGTCGAGTGCCGAAGTGCGAGATCTCGCCCATTCGCCAGGTGATTCGTCTTGATATCCGCCTCAGAACATCTAATCGTCGGAAACCGAGTCCTCTCGATGCTGGTGAAGACCGAGTATCGATTCCTGTGGCCCGATCTCGAACGGGTCACTCTGCGGTCCGATACGACCCTCTACGCACCCGGTGATGCCATTACCCACGTCTACTTTCCCATCGATTCGGTCGTTTCGTTGCTCTACAAAGTCGATGAATCCAAAACGGTGGAGGTCGCCATGGAAGGCAACGAGGGCGTCGTCGGGCTCGTCTTCTACATGGGCGGGGTGAAATCGTACAACCTCTCCGTCGTCCGAGACTCCGGCACCGCGATGCGCCTGGATATAGACATGCTGGCGAAATATGCCACTGCGCCCGGTCCCCTGAGGGATCTTCTCAACAAATCCACTCATGCGCTGATCACCCAGATCGCACAGTCCGGCATCTGCAATCGATTTCACAGTGTCGACGCGCGTCTCGCCCGTTGGCTGCTAATGACGCGCGACAGAATAGGCTCACGAACGCTACTGGCGACACAGGAGACGATCGCTCGCATCCTGGGCGTGCGCCGGAGCAGCGTCACGGACTCGGCGAGCACGTTTCAACAGCAGAAGATCATTGACTACAGCCGCGGACGCATCGATATCATCGATCAAAGAAGGCTGCTCAGGTCTTCCTGTACCTGTTACGGAATCATTAAACGCCAGTACGACAGTTTCCTGCGATAACCGAGCACGTGGAGCTGGTTTTCCCAATCCGAGTCGCAGCTATGACGACTCAAGGCGTGGGGTGCGCTTCTGGGCATACGACCAGACGATGGAGGTCGTCTTCCTCATTCAGGTCGGCGCACTGTTGAAGATCGATTCACAATCGAAGACAGACGAAGTGGGAATTCTCGACACTTGTCGATGACAACCGGGATCGAATCCATCGACTGGCGCGCAAAATGTACTCTCGTCGACGTATTGGTGCGTATGTCTTTTCGTTCGTTCTGACCGCGTCGGATCTTTGATTTCCACATGGGAATCGAGATATGCGTATACTGAAGAAGCCTTGCGAGATGCAGGATAGAGCCAGTCGATTCTCGATTTGGCCCGGAGTGGCTAATGACTAGCTTTGAACCAGATAAACTCTCCCGCTCTCGCGCGAGGCGAAATGCCGCTGCCGTCAACAGAGGCAAGACCGGGAATTCGTATGGGTCAGGCTATGTCCGTGACAGCCTCAGGCAGTGCCCAAAGCATCACGTGGACTATGTACTTCGGCGCAGCACGAGAGAATCACCCGCTCTCTTGATCTATGACTGCCCGGAAGCGGGGTGCTTCATCACGTTGCAGGTCTCATCGAAGAGATAGCGTGACGGGCTGAGGGCAAGCTAGTTCAACCCGGGAATTCTGTGGTATGAATGCATTACCGGTCGACGGAATCGTCCGGTTTTTCCGAGGACCCGTTTGCGTGAGTCAGGCCGCAATCCTTGTAGCGAGCAACACGAGTGATGCCGAAACGCATAAACTCGGCTGTTAAGGTGGACCCACTGTTCGGGGATGTCGAGGTATTTCGGCGCGAATCGCTTGCCCCGGCCCTCGATCTGTTATCTTGCAGACAACCTTCCTGATTGGTCTATTGTTGGCATGGTCCAGCTCCTGGTATGCAATCGCCATGTAGTCATCACCGTATATTCTGCCCAGATAATCATCCACTTTATCCGGAACAAGTATTTTTATCTTCATATTATCGGGGCCAAAGGAAACTTCATTCGCCTGAATCTCTTCTCGGGTCAAATAATATTCCGGCCACCACTTCAACGCGGCAAGATACTTATAACGTATGTGGTCGCGCATTCCAGAACCAGTCTTGTCGAAGAATGCAGTTGCGAAAACGTCCAGAAAGGGCCAATTATACGCCACGTTCTTGGTCGTGTTGTTGTTCACAGAATTACCGAACGTCGGCAGCGATATTGGGCAGACCCTATAGCCAAAATATATTGGACATAACGAACAACCATAATTGGCAAACTCTTCTTCTATCTCATCACCGACGAGTTTTAATAGGTCATCGGGATGAACGTCTACGTCAATATCATCATCCCAGGGAGTTATTCCCCCGTGACGCCGGTAGCCTAAGACTGTTCCGCACTCCGCCCAATATCGAATATCGAACTTACTGGATACCTTGTGAAAGACATCCAGCAAATAGTACATGTAGGCATTTGCCTTTGGGTCTGTCCTAGACAAAATGGAGTCGTCTGGCGCGATATTGCTTACGTTCGTATTAACTTCTCTATCCCCGCTGAATTGGTAAATAGCGCAGCTTCAGCTCCTACGTACCGCTCTCCGTTACGGCCCTCGGCCGGCCCCATCTTACGTCGAGAAGACTAATACGAGCCGGACTGTCGGTGCGCACCCGCGGCTGTGACTTGCCGCGACGGCGAATGATCTCCGTTGTGGAGATGCCTTTTGTATACGGCACCGTCCGGAATATCCCCTTTTCGATGGGAACTTTGTACATGTCCCGTTGCCGTTCATCGGAGTAGTCGTCTCCATGCACCACCAGCCCGATGTCGTACTTCTCGATCCATGCAGGGTCGAAATACCACGGCGCGTTAGGAATAACCTCGTCCACATACTGGCACGCGAGAACAGACGCAATGCGTTTCTCCATGGTTTGAACTGGTCTGCGTTTGTGCATTTCTGCAATGTTGTCAGCGTTAATTCCTACCAGGACATAATCTCCCATGGCACTAACCTGTCTCAAAAACTCCATATGTCCATAGTGAAATAGATCAGCCACCATATCCGCATAGACTCGAATGTGCGGGCGAGTCTCTAATTCGAAATTCTTCATTGGTTAGTAGCTCGCATATAAATAGGAGCTCATGCTCGATCAACATGGGCGCACACCCGGTGGGAAACCCTAGTCCGGGCCGTCTCATCGGAGACGAAGAATAGATTTAAGGTGGAAACTGCATCCGGAAAGTCTCACCGAAACCATTGTTTGGTGTGATGCAGGCGCTGCGAAATCTATGGTCGCTGCGCGAAGAAATGCAGGTAGGGCCCCAATTTAGCAGTTAATGGTCGCCGTGGGTCAGTAGTTCTCCTGTCGACGGACCAGGCCACTCGCATCCTCCCCACCAATATACCTCAACTCCCAGCCCGTTTATGTGCGGTGGCGTACAGAGTGAGGGAGGGCGATGTGATATTGGTGGGGTTCTTTACCTGCGAATGCCAACGATCAAGCTGAGATGCCACGCTACATCGTCAACGAAATCGAGCAGGAATACTACGTCGGCACTTGGATGGCGTGACCGCCGGAAAATTGCTCAATTGGCGCAAATAGTAGCCATTAAGTTCTCAGGAGCGGGCCTTTATCCGTCGGCGTTTGCCGACAATGGGATAAGCCCTCGACAACAACAAAGAATCAATCAGGATTCGGAGGTAAACCACGTGAAATCTATCAAATTTGGTCGCCTGGCGTATGCCGGTGCCGCACTCATGGTACTGCAGATCGGCATCGCCAACCCGGTACTGGCTGCGGGCTGCCCGGCCATTACCGTGGCCAAGGACATGGGCTTCAAAGGCAAGTACCCGCAACAGTTCGATCTGGCAGAATTCGAGCGTTTAGCGGGTTGCAAACTGACGTTCTCGGAAAACCCGGATATCGGCAAGCTGAACAGCCGTATTCGCGGCAACCCGGACCTGCCGCCGCTTGCCGAGCGTCTTCCTGAAGAGCCGTTGGTCGTAGCGCCCTACGACAGTATTGGAAAATACGGCGGTACCTTCGACATGATGTCAAATGCGACCGAAGCCGGTACTTCCGATTTCCTGGCGGTACGCCACGTCAATCTGGTGCGTTATTCCGACGATTTGCAGACCATCGTGCCGAATGTCGCCAAGGGCTGGGAGTTCAACGACGATTTCACCCAGCTGACGTTTTTCCTGCGCAAGGGTCACAAGTGGTCCGACGGTCATCCGTTTACCGCCGAAGACGTCAAGTACTGGTACAAGAACCTTTCGTTGAACCCCAAGGTGTACGAAAAGCCGAAGAACTACGTGCTGGTCGCCGACAAGCCCATGACGGTGGACGTCCTCGATCCCCAAACCGTGCGATTCAACCTGCCGGCGCCAAAGCCGGGTCTGCTCGTGCATTTTGCCAATTCTTACGCGCAGGGTTTTCAGCCCAAGCACTTTCTCGGCAAATGGGATCCGGAACTGAATTCGGATGCAGACAAGATGGCGAAGGCAGCCGGCTTCGAAAACGGTCTTGAAGTACTGTCGAACTACTACGGCAATTCGGATTGGACCGATACACCAACGCCGATGCTGAGAAGCCCGGATAAGGCCGCCAACCTGCCCGCAGACACGGTACCGACACTCGAGTCTCATATTCTGATCTCGGAAAGCACCGAAGGCCGTCACCTGGTGGCGAACCCGTACTTCTTCCAGGTCGATACCGCGGGCAACCAGCTGCCGTACATTAGCGAGCAGGACGAGATTTTCGTCAACGAAGACGAGGTACGTCTGCTCAAGCTCGTCAACGCTGAAGTGGACTTCAAGGCACAGTCACTGCAGTTGTCCACTGCCCCATTGCTTTTGGATAACCAGGAGAAAGGTAATTACACCGTTCAACTGCGTCCCGAAGTCACGATCGCGTCTTTCGGCATCAACATGACCCATGAGAACCTGGAAAAACGCAAGGTCTTCTCCGATCTGCGCTTCCGCCAGGCGCTGTCGATCGCGATGAATCGGAACGAAATGAACGAAGTTGCCTTCTTCGGTATGGGTGAACCCAAGCAATATGTTGGTTTCACGGATTCACCCCCGTTCGTTGACGACAAATGGAAGCAGTACTACGCCCAGTATGATCCCAAGCTTGCCAACAAGCTGCTGGATGAGATGGGTTTGAAAGACGTCGACGGCGACGGATTCCGTGAATTGCTAAACGGCGACAAGCTGGTGATGAACCTGCAGTTTGCGGTGCAGGGCGCGCCGGCCGCGATGGTTGAGCTGATCGGACAGCAATGGGGTGCTGTCGGCGTTCAGACCACGGTCAAGGAAGTTACCCCGGATGAATACCGTTCCGCGCAATCGTCCAACAAGCTCGATATCACCAACTGGCGCAACGGCCAGCCGCTCTCGATCGTGCTGGGAACCAACCAGATCTGGGTACCGCCTTATCACGATTATTTCACTGTGCGCACCAACATGCTGTGGGCCGAATGGGTCGATTCGAACGGCGCCAGCGGCGTAGAACCGCCGGATTACGCGAAACAGATGATGAAAGACATCAACGCGTTCCAGTCCGCCCCCGTGGGCACGCCGGAATCGGACAAATTGGGTGCACGCCTGGTCAAGAACCTGGTAGAAAACCTGCTGTTTATCGGCACGGTCCAAGTGCCGGCGCCAATTTACCATCGCAATGTGGTGAAAAACGTTGTCGAGTACAAAACGCACTCGTTTGAATACTACCGTTCCTATCCCTACCGCCCCACGCAGTGGTGGCTGGACGAGTAATCTCTGATAGTTGACTAATGTGGCTGCGGGCTGGACAAGCCCGCAGCCACGATAACAAAAACGTCTAGCTCTGTTGGGCTGATCAGCCAACAAGAGCAATTCCCAGGGGGCGCGACAGACACCAATGTTTCACTTCCTTCGGTTCGCCGCAACCCGCGCCGGGCTCGCAGTTATCACGCTGATTCTGGTTTCGTTCATCGTTTTCAGCCTCATGGAAATGGTGCCGGGCGACTGCGCCGAACGCTACCTCGCCTTCAAGAACACGCAGGGCAGTCAGATATCGGTTGCCGATATCGACGCCGAACGCGTTCGGTTGGGGTTGGACAAGCCTTACGTCGTGCGCTGGGGGAAGTGGATTGTTAACGCCTTTCAGGGGGAGTTTGGCGATAGTTGCATTCTCCGAGTCAACATCGCTCAGCTGTTGGGCGAAAAATTCTGGATCAGCCTTGTAATCTGTCTCACATCGCTGCTGGTCGCCTACCTGATTGCAATTCCCGTTGGTATCATCTCGGCCACCTCAAAAAGCCCGATCGCCAACAACAGCCTGCGCTTCGTCAGCTACCTCGGTCTCGCGATGCCGAACTTCCTGCTGGCGTTGATGATCATGCTGTTCTCGACCGTGATGTTCGGCGACAGCCTGACCGGGTTGTTCTCCAAGGAGTTCCGCGACGCCGCCTGGTCTTATGATCGGGTCAAGGATTTCGTGTCGCGTGCCTGGTTACCGATATTCATCCTCAGTTGGTCCGCCACTGCCTTTGCGATCCAGACGGTGCGCGCGCTGATGTCCGACGAGGTCGGCAAACTCTACGTCACCGCCGCCTCGGCGCGAGGTGTCACCGGGCGACAGTTACTTTGGCGCTATCCCGCACGGCACGCTCTTGGACCGATCATCAATTCACTGGGCTTCGATTTGAACCGAATCTTCAACGAGTTGCCGATTGTAGCGCTGATATTGACCCTTACCGAGGCAGGTGCGCTGTTGATCGAGGCGCTGGCGCGATCGAATGATCAGCAGTTAGCGGGCGCGATTATTTTCTTGCTGACGGCCAGCATCGTTGGCATTAATTTTGTCACGGATATCATCCTCGCCCTCACCGATCCGCGCGTTCGACGCAGCATTTTGGGATAAGCAAGATGTCAGTTACTGAAAACGTTGACGCAAATGTAGAGCGGAGCCGCAAGGAAGCCTACTTCACCGCCTCTCAGGGACAGTTGATCTGGACCCGGTTCAAAAAGCAGAGAGCGGCCATGATCGGTGCGCTGGTTCTGGCTTTGTTAGTGCTGTCAGGGCTCTTTGCACCTTTTCTGACGCCCTACGATCCGACGATCGTGGGTCGCGATAAAGATTATCAAAACGGCGCGCCGCAAATCCCCCGGCTCTGGGATGAAAACGGCTTTTCCCTGCGACCATTCCTTTACACTTACGAAAGAACGCGTTCGATCAAGACCAATTTTCGCTGGGTGACGGAAGTCAATAAAGACAAGCGCCGCTACGTCGTTTTGTTCCCGCAGGGTGACAAATACACATTTCTTGGGGTTACTTTCAGGACGCACTTGTTCGGCGTAAACGAGGGAAAGATACACCTCTTCGGTACCGATGCGACGGGTAAGGACATCTTTTCCAGGACGTTCCATGCTATCAACACATCGTTGGCGGTAGGCACCATCGGAGTATTGATCGCCTTCGTGCTGGCGCTCGTAATCGGTGGGGTTTCTGGATACTACGGCGGTTGGATCGACTCGGTTCTGCAGATGATCACTGACGCAGTGCGTACCATTCCAGCGATCCCGCTGTTCATGGCACTCGCGGCGTTCATCCCGGATGTCTGGAGCGCCGAAACACGCTTTTTCTTCATCTCGATCATCCTTGGTTTTATCGGTTGGCCGACGCTCGCGCGACGGGTTCGGACTCACCTCCTCACCGAGCGTAACCAGGAGTACGTACTCGCGGCACAGCTGTGCGGAGCGTCCCCGGGGCATGTCATCCGGCGCCACCTGCTGCCGAGCTTCACCAGTTACATTATCGTCGACCTGATCATTTCCTTCCCTTACATGGTGCTCTCCGAGACCGCACTCAGCTTTATTGGCTTGGGATTGAAGGAGCCTGTCAACTCGCTCGGCGTCATGCTGCAAAACGTGACCAAGGCGGATGTGCTGCTCAACTACCAGTGGAATTTTATTCCAGTCATATTCTTTATCGCCCTGGTGCTCGCCTTTGTGTATGTCGGCGACGGACTGCGTGATGCCGCCGATCCCTACGCGGATATAAAAAAATGACGCGTCCGCTGATTTCTGTAGAGAACCTCACGCTTCAGTTCAACACCGATGAAGGCCTGGTGACCGCCGTCGAGGACGTTTCCTTCGACATAGCAGCGGGCGAGGTGCTCGGACTGGTCGGTGAGAGCGGTTCTGGCAAGTCGGTAACTGCCAAATCGTTAATGCTGCTGAATCCCGATAACGCCGTCTACGACTCTGCGAGCCGCATCACGCTGGCCGTTGACGACAAACCGGTCGAAGTTCTTTCTCTGGTCAGTACGAAGGATCGCATGATCGTCCGTGGTGGTGCGATTTCTATGATCTTTCAGGAGCCCATGGCAAGTTTCGCTCCGGCCATCACTATTGGCGATCAAATGGTCGAACAGTTGCTGATCCATTCGAACATGCGCAAGGCGCAAGCCAAAGAGATTTCCATTGAAATGCTGGAGCGGGTGGGGATTCCTGATCCGGCGCAGCGCTTCGGCCAGTACGCCTTCGAGTTCTCGGGCGGTATGCGCCAACGCGCGATGATCGCGATGGCTCTTTCGACCAAACCTAAGCTGCTTATCGCCGATGAGCCAACGACCGCACTCGATGTGACCATCCAGGCCCAGGTGATCGACCTGATGAAGGATTTGGTGAGCGAGTTTCACATGGCGATCCTGTTTATCACCCACGACCTGGGTGTGATTGCGCAGACAGCCGACCGGGTGGCAGTGATGTATCTCGGCAAGTTGATCGAAAAAGGGTCGGTGCGTCAGGTACTCCGAAATCCCAGTCACCCCTACACCCAGGGGCTACTGCATGCTTTGCCAAGGCTCGACAACCTTGACGCGCCGCTGACCCCGGTGAAAGGTGACATCCCCTCACCGCTTGAACGACCAACCGGCTGCGTTTTCAACACGCGTTGTCCCGTCTCGCTAGGTACCGAATGTGAGTCGCGAATTCCGGCTTATACGACCACCGAGGACGGACAGCAGGTCGCCTGCTTCCTGGCGGAAAAAGAGGGTCTGCCGGCATGAGCGAGGCGCTTATTTCCACCGCCGGACTATCGGTTCACTATCCTCTGGGGCGCAAATTGTTCGGCCCACCGCCGGTGGTGCGCGCGGTCGAAAACGTCACGGTACAAATTCCGAAGGGTAGCTTCTTCGGACTCGTGGGTGAATCGGGCTCTGGCAAAACGACGCTCGGGCGCGCCTTGTTGCGTGCGGCGCCAATCTCCAAGGGTGTGGCTACCTACTCGGACAGTGAAGTTACCTATGATCTCGCATCGCTCACGGGAAATGAGCTGAAAGACTATCGTAAACGCGCACAACTCATTTTTCAGGACCCCTACGCCGCACTCAGTCCACGCATGACCGTGCGCGATATTATCGCCGAGCCACTGGAAGTCATGGGTCTGACGCAATCACGGGAAGAGACCGATGCGCGCGTTCGTGATATTGCCGCGAGATGCCGGATCAACCTCGAACATCTGCGACGTTTTCCGCATGCCTTTTCAGGTGGTCAGCGGCAGCGTATCTCAATCGCCAGAGCGCTGGTGTCAGAACCGCACTTCATCGTGGCCGATGAAAGTGTTGCGGCGCTTGACGTGTCGATCCAGGCGGATGTACTGAACCTTTTACAGTCTATCCAGCAGGATATGGGGCTGACGTTCCTTTTTATAAGCCACGATCTCAGCGTGGTGGCGCATACCTGCGACCATCTGGCGGTGATGTATCTGGGACGGCTGATTGAGACAGCGCCGACACGGGATCTTTTCGCCGCCCCTAGACACCCCTACACCATGGCATTGATGTCGGCGATCCCGTCGCTCGACCCCGATGACCGGGGAAATGTGGTAAAGCTGGAAGGTGAGATACCCTCACCGCTCAATCCCCCGCCGGGGTGTAAATTTCAGACCCGCTGTCGTTTCGCGATCGACATCTGCCGCAAGGAAGAGCCGACACTCGACCAGTTGGGATTGGAGCATGACGTCGCCTGTCACCGCTGGCAGGAACTTGCGGATGAGCGGCAGGCCAGCGCTGTGTGAAGCTGCTTCCAGCCGCGCTGGCAGCGGTTAAGAACGAAAAGGCCTTTACCTACCTTGCGGGACAAGAGGCGGATAGGAGATCCAATGACCCTCATCTATTTGCCGATCTCCGCGGACCGCAAAACCGCCTCGGAATAACCGTCATCTACGCAGGTAGCAGACAGGTTACAAATAGGCAATTGCCGCAGACGATTCACCGGTGGTCAATTGCCACGGTCTTGAAAGTCGCTGGTCGCGTTTTATCAGGACGTCTTCTCCGACTCACCTGCAACATGTTCTGCGATTCGTGCTCTGCACTTGTCGGCGGTAGCATGATCAGATTTTCCGCCGTCTGGTGAGGCCGCCCATGTACCATTTTGGATGTAATTTGCCTTACTCCAGTCACCCATCTCTCCATCCAGAGCAGTCAATCTAGACTCCAACCCTGAGGTCTTCATAAATCGCTCTACACAAAGTTGTGCCGTTACATCGCTCACTGCACCGGCAGCCTTCTCGTATGCAGTATCCTCTGCCGTGCTGTCGAGCTGGTAACCGGGGAACCACTGACCTCCAACTGCAAACAGCAGGAATCCCCCTATGGCGGAGTAAACCATCAATTTAACGCGTCGACCTTTCGCATCTTTCAATGCACCCTCTACTGCTCTGACCTTGCTTTCCATTTCTCGTAGTTCTGACTTTAGCTCTGCGATATTGTCACTCATTGACTCGTCCTCTCATCGTATACGTGATCATTTCTATCAAGGTCTCGAGCGGTCGTCTGTGCGGTAGCGTGCATTACATGCGATCCTGGGTACAGACCGCCTGCCCAAAACGGATTGACTACGGCGCACGAACCGGTTGCGAAAATGCTTAGCCTTCACCGGGCCAGGGGTCACGGCCGTCATCGGATGCGGGCGCCGTCGCTCGTGGTCTCGGACCCTTGGAGCATAAGAAAGATCGCTGCGCGCTGTGTACGCTGGCGCACGGAAGGTTCTGGGAAGGTGGTGCAGAATATTGCCTTCGTGAGCGGCCACTCAAATGGGTGGCAAGTCTA
>JAACFO010000016.1 GCA_009937425.1 Gammaproteobacteria bacterium | reverse complement strand
GTAGCGGCCGTTGTGTTCCACTGCATGCGCCTGTTATGTGGCACCGTTCATCAGCTCCGTGCATCTCTCCTTAATATCCTCAGGGAGAGAACAGGCTCGTCTTTCATTTCTATCAATGTGTACTGCAACCAGTTCGGTCCTCGCCACTTCTTGGTGAGTTTCTGCATTGTACATAACATGACGAAATGTGATGGTCTTATCCTTTGTTTCCAGAATTTTAGATTTCACAACAAGAAGGTCGCCGGCCATCGCCTCAGCTTTATATTTAGTGGTTTGTTCAACTGACGCCATTCCTTTATTGTTTTTACGGATGTAATTCGCGGTAATTCCAACAGTGGAAAGGAGGTGCCATGTACCTTCATCGAATTTTGATACATACCACTGCACGTTCATGTGGCCCATGTGATCCAATTGATTTGGATAGACAACTCCACGATAGGTTTCAATCACGAAAAACCCCCAATTATTGATTTAGGACTTGCCATATAACGAGCTGGTAGAGTGGCGCAAACGGATTACCAAATAAAGCAGTCAACGGGAATCCACGTCCACTCGAACGGCTTGTCAGGCGGAGCCAATAATTCATGCAACCCCTATCACTTGAAGCTCAATTATTGCTCGCTTGTGGTAGCGTCTGCTTATTTTCGAAAAGAAATCGCCTATTTTCATCTGCCACCGATACTTTTGCCGAAGCGCAGCGTATACTTTCTCAATGAGTTCGGCCTCTTCTACTATACGCCCCTGCGCTTCCAACCAACCACTACGAATTCTGCCCTTCAGATCGCACGCCGCCAATCGCGCACGACCATTGGCGCGAATTCGTTTTACCTTACCCGCCTTGCCTTCGCTAAAAAGGTAGTAGTTCCCGTCGAACTTAGCGAGCCAGACTGGCGTCCGTACTTCCTGGCCGTTACGTCGATATGTGGCGAGACTTACGTATCGCGCAGTCGCCGGGTCAAACGGCCATGTCACCTGCTCAGGCATTGTCCTTGACTGCTGCGAACTCGGCGGCTCCGCCTGATGACAAGCTCAGCTACAGACAAACCGCGAGGTGGGTTGGCCGTCATCTGGAGCGCCTTGTTAGGCATCATTCAGCGCCTGGCAATCATCGCAATTAGTGCCACGCTGAATCTCATTAGACGCCTACGAATCCCTCTACACGTTGAATCCAATCACTCGCCAAGCAATTGAACAGGTCTTCCTGCTCCCAACTTAGGCTGTGTCCAGCCATGTCAACAATCGCAAAGGTTGCTCTTGGAAATATTTCGACCATCTTCCAAGCATCTCGATATCCGACCTCAGTATCTTGTCGTCCTAGCAAAATTAGTGTCGGCTTCGTGAACGGTTTTGTTGGTTTATCTACATCAAACGAGAATTCATAATTCTCTATCACCCTCGCCTGAAAGTCATCATCAGCTAATTCTACGGCTGGGATCTTGTACTTACGGATTTTCTCCAACGTTTTTCGGCTCTGTACCACGAGCCGTTCAAATCGACGAGCTTCATGAGGTTCCAGTTCTGAAACCAGGGCCTCGTCTTTAATCAGGGTCGTGTGTGCGGGTAGTGAATCTGCTTGGGCGATAGCGTATCGGCCTGGGACTATAAAAAGCGCACCATCTACCAATTCCGGATTCTTGTAGACTAATCCACGGGCCAAGTAGCCACCTCTAGATTCGCCTGCAACTACATAACTTAGCTTGGGGCAAATCTCATGCATAAAGTCTTGAATTACATCGAGGACCTGATCGTGGCTGGATACGCTGTCTGCTACGGTGCTTCTGCCGTGGCCTGGCAGGTCCGGGTAGATCCTCTGCCATCCCGCACGGTGGTCAAATAGAGGTTCTATCACATTTACTATATGACGATGGTCGAGATATCCGCCGTGTAAGACCAGCATGGGTCTTCCATCACCGTACGTTTCATAGTGAATCGTTCCTTGTTCGAGCTTACATTCCATTCTTGCCTCTACATGAAATCATTGCATCGATTTGGACGCTTAATGAACAAGCTCAGCTGCAGCGCCTTGTCAGGCGGCGGCGTCATAAACCGCAAATAGCTCCCTACACTCGTCAAGTGATGTCTGACCGATAGGAAACAGACGATAGCCGGCTGATTCGAGGAATCTACAGCACCTCTGGTGGACATCAACTCCATGTGTGGAAAGGACGAATATTGGGTGGAACTCGCTTACTACTCTGGCACTTCCGTTCAGCGCGAGAACCTCCGCTCCCTCAATGTCCATCTTAATTAGACTCGGAGGTGGAATTTTCGCGTTTAACACGAGCTCGTCCAAGCTGACGGTCTGCACCCCCAACTCACCTTGGGCATCAAGATGCCACATGGAACTTGATGGACCACTTGATAGACGGCCATGGCCCTGGCGATCGGATACGGCCGCTTCGACAATTGCGACGTTGCTAATTGAGTTAATCTGAAGATGTTTTTTGAGATACATCAGATTCTTTGGTACGGGCTCGAATGCGACAACCTGTCCACTGCCTCCAACGAGCACCGAACCCAGTAAAGTATAGAAGCCCACATGAGCGCCGATATCAAAGATAACATCGCCTTCCTTTAAGTACTTTTCCAAGAGAATTTGATGATTGCGTTCGTAGCTTCCTAGCCAGCACCCATGGTTACTTGACCCAACAACCCATCGATGTCCCCTCAGGGTTCCCTGCATTATCGGAAGCCGAGTTTCTGCCGGAATTAGGGACAGAGGAAATCGAATGGCTCGCCCAACCAATGTATTCCGGCCAATACCTGAAAAGTTTAAAATCACGTTGTAAATCGCCGTCTAACGACCAAGCTCAGCTGCGCACAAGCCGCGCAGCGGGTTGGCCGTCGACTTCAACGCCTTGTTATGTGGCATCTCTGGGCAACTCACTGCTTTCTGCCATCTTCGGACGTCCAAGCAGTCTAGCGATTGCGGTTTCGAACGACCGCTACTGACTCCATTAAAGTTGTTTTGGACCCGTGCCTAAGGTACTCGACGCAGCTTGTCGATTGATGGCGCATTCGAATCACTCTACGCCGACATTCAGAATTAAATCGAATTGCACCGCCTCCACCGCTTTCGGAAAATTCACGTAAAGCTCAGCGTCGTAGAGTGTCCCGGATGCTCCCGCCTGCAACATCAAGGGGGCATGCAGATAACCGCCGTCTACGGATGGTGCCAGGAAGCGGACGGCCTTCATACCTTCGCCCTTCTCCATCGACAGGACGACCAGAACGGCCTGAAATCGGTGTACTCGAATAGGTTCGGTAAAGGCGTTGTAGAGAAAGAGTTGAAAACCACAGTCGTCGCTATAGAGCGCCTCCAGGTGGTGGAGCTTATTTTGGGCCATGAAGAAATCGCCGCCATGCATGCCCTTGTGGATGTTGTGCGCGCCCGCCATGGCCGGCATCGCGGCGGTGTCCAGGGCGGGCTTGGGTATATTGCCGCCATGGCTCATGTGCATGGAGTCCTTGGCCGAGGCTTCCTTCGGCAACGGCCCTTCATAGAGTGCGCCGCCCGGTTTCATTTCGGCCTCTTCGCTCAGATGTACGGGCGTGGTGCACGCCTTGTGGCTATGCTTGTCCGCCACGTGGGCATCGCCAGCATGTGTTTCACTGGCACCGACCGTCGAGGCAACGATGATCAGGGTGAAGAACACCGTCCACAATTCAGCTAGCCATCTCATGATGGGGAAGATAGATGGAACGCAGGGACCGCTACAAGCGCCAACTGCCAAAGCGGGCACATTCTCCACGTTCCGACGATCGCGGTGAACGGTATTCCATTGCCCTTCGTAGTTCAGCAAGACTTCCAAAAAGTGCATTAGCACGATTGTGCTGCAAAAAACCGCAAAGGGTCAAAAGAGACCTCTCGGCACAGGTCAACCCGACCCATGCCACATAACGACCAAGTTCAGCTGCGGTCAAACCGCGGAGCGGGTTGACCGTCGGCTGCAGCGCCTTGTTATGCGGCACATGGACTTGTGCTCGGATCGTCACGATCTCTGTGCTTATCCTACCGGGTAGCGGTGACCACGAACTGTGGGGTGAGAATCAACAGCTCTTGACTGCTCACGGCATCCTCACACCTCTTAAGGACTTCGTCGATCTTCTGCTCCTCTAACGCTCCGCCTTGGCGTGCGTATGTACAAAGGTTTCGCACCATGGGCAGGTACCGGCCGGTCGTATCCGGGCGGCAATCCACGGAAACGGTTACGTCGGCAAAGCCTGCCGTCCGAGCGACCTTATGCAGCTGCCTACCGATACTCGGGCTGCGGAAAGCGACACTGGCAGCTCGAATCAGCGCCTTCCAATCGTCTTCAGGTACAGGCTCAGCGAGTGTGAAATCCCAATCGCCTTCTATCGCGTGGACCCGACCGCCTATCCTTAGAACACGATGGCATTCCTGGTAGGTCTTTAGTGGGTCATCGACATAAACGAGAACATTTTTCGCCACTATGCAGTCAATCGAGTCATCTGAAAGTGGTAATGCTCCGTCCGTCACATGGTGGAATGTGACAGTTTCTTCCAGACGCCGATCCTTTGCGACGGAGCGGCCATATTCTACAAAATCTGCGTTTACCTCAATGCCGTGCACATGGCCCGATGGACCTACCCAGGTGGCTAGTTCAAGCGCAGTAAATCCCGGTCCGCAACCCAAATCGACAACCACGTCTCCCGTCTGAATTCCCGCAGGCTCGAGCAGCCGTCGCGATGCATCGGACCACTCAAACATCAGTTTGTAGCGCTCAAAGCGCTCGGGCTCAATCTCAGTCCAGTGATCCCTGTAATACGTTCGGTTCACAGTACGCTCGCTCAAGTACGGCCACTAACTGCCTCAAAACGCCCCGCATAGCGGTGCGGCTTCGCCGCGTCAGACCGTATGTGCTTGTCAGGCTTTACTTGCTGGCATGCCCCCTTAATAAAATTCCTCCTTATTTTGCAAACCATTTTGAATCTATAGCTTTCGATCCTGCTTTATCCCCAACCAAGCTGCTGAAGGCTGATCGTGTCATTCCAGATCTTCGTCATGTGTTTGATACGGTCGCCTTCAAAGACCATGTGGTACACATAATCGGCAGCGATGCTATTGCCAGTCGGCGGCACCGGCCCGCCAGGCCCGGTCTGGGTCCCGTGGAAAACTCCAAAAGCAGCTACCGAATTTCGGGCTTCATCAGCCGCAAAGAACTTAAGCTCGTAATGCCCATCTGGTATCGGGGTTAAAAGGTTCTTCATCCATTCGCAGTAACCTTCTAAGGTGGTTACGTCAGTCAAGACTGTTGTTTGTGAAGAGAATGTCGCTTCAGGATGACAGAAAGCATTACAACCTTCCCAGCCTTTACCCGTTTCACAAGCTTCAAAGAATTGTTTCGCAGACTCGAGATTAGTACTCATTGTTTTTCTCCTTTAAACTTGCGGGACCTTCCGCAGGGTTATTGTACATTCCAAGGCCAGAATATTCTCGTAAAACCTAACGATCAGGCTCAGCTGCGGACAATCCACGCAGCGAATCGGCCGTCAGCTGCAGCGCCTTGTTATGTGGCATGATGCCACTCCCAATATCACTCGCGAGGCAATGCAATCATTATTAATTCGAAGCGTCGCGTCAACACCGCTCTCGATACCGGACCTTGACTGCAAATGCAAGCAGGGCAGTTGGTAGCCAGAATGAGACATTTAAGACTTTCGATAAACCAGCGCAAATGCTGTGTCAGCCGAGTGATCGTGCCCAGCTTTCGCGTACATTGACCCCTCAGCGATTTTCAGGTCCTTAATCAGTCCGCCTGCCTCCATATCTCGTAGGGCGGGTTCAAACTCCGCCTCTTGGAAATGCGCTTTCTTGACACCGATCACAAAGAGAGCATGGGCGCGGACGATGCCGAGCAAACCCTCAAGTGGTTCAGGGCCAAGATGCCCGGAAGTAAAAGTTCCTACAGAGAGAACCGCTCCGTAGTCATTTGCGATCAAATCTAGTGATTTCGTAAGATCCACTTTATATAGTGAGCGATAGAGTTGTTTTTCTTCTGCTACGCGAAGCATTTCGGCCGATATGTCAATTCCATCGATTTGTTCCTGCGGATAGTTCAAGGCGCTCGCCACGAGCCCGGTGCCGCACCCGATATCAGCAATTGGCGTATCGGTTGTTTCGGCCGCATCACGGTAAATCGCGGCGATCGCGGCCGGATAGTGCCATCCTAAAGCGGCGGCGAAATCTGTATCGTAAGTGGATGCAAAAGCATCGTAGTATTCTGCATTGTCGGCTGGAGTGGAGAGCTGGTACGCATTTTCCAGAAGGGTTTGTCCGGCGCTTTTCTCAATCACGGTTTAGTCCCCCAGTTCTTGCCACATAACGACCAAGCTCAGCTGCGGACAAGCCGCGAAGCGGGTTGGCCGTCAGCTGCAGCGCCTTATTATGCGGCACATCGGCGCACTCCCGCCAGTTGTGGAGATGAATTGGGCTTTTCGAGAACAATTCACTGTTCGCTCTGCGGATAGGCTTGCCCTTCGCTCTGACCAGAAGCGGCAATAGACGCGTGTCGGTGCAGCCAGACCCAATGACCATTCTGACGCCTTAGTACGACAGTCCAACGAACCGGCACCTGTAAGGCGTTTCCTGATATATCCAGGTGAATGGACAGCTTTACAGCTATTACAGCATGATCGTTCATTATGGAAATGTCCTTCCAGTGCCATTCAAAACGGTTGGCCTTGGCTTCACTGAAATTACGGAGGAATAGCTCCTTTACCTGGTCTCGGCCTACGCAGATTTCATCCGCACCAGTGCCTATAACTGAAATATTGCCTCCCTCATCAAATACCGCCATGAGACCGTCGATGTCTTTTGCGCAGTAAGTGCAGGCGTATTCGTCTAGTGTCGCTAAGACAGCCTCAGTGGTCATGGTGCATTTCTCCTTCGACCTTGAATAACAAGGATGGAATACTTGCGACCAATACTCCTAATATACCACTCGTCTTGCCGCATAATGGATCGGCCGTCAGCTGCAGCGCCTTGTTAGGGCACACCAACCACCCACTTCCCAGGTACATTAGACAAATCAACTAACGTGCTTGATGGCCCTATCTCGAAGTTGAGCGTGATTTTACGATTAACGTACTCGTGGTAAGGAAAACCTGTTCGCCATCCTGATTGCTCAACGTGGCCGTATAGCGAACGAATCCCAATTCCGGCTTGCTTCTCGACGTCCGACTTTCCTTAACCTCAACTCGCCCAGTCAGTTGGTCCCCGGGCCGGACTGGTTTCGGCCAGTTCATCTCCTCGTGTCCCGGTGAACCGAGGGTCGTCTCATAGCAGAGAAATGTTCTGTGCATCAGTCGAAGCCAGATAAGAGCCGTGAGCCAACCACTCGCAATGATCCCGCCGAATACCGTTGCCTCAGCCGCGTTATCATTTACGTGGAACGGAAAGGGATCGTATCGCTCGGCAAACTCTACGATCTCGTTCCGCGTTACATCATATAACCCGAGATCGAACACGTCGCCCGGCTTATAGTCCTCAGCGTAGCGGACAGTTGTTTCGGTCAATTTGCCTCCTTGACCCGCGGGGTTCGCTGGTGCATCGTGCGCGCTAACGACCAAGCTCAGCTGCGGACAAGCCGCGTAGCGGGTTGGCCGTCAGCTGCGGCGCCTTGTTAGACTGCACTGCCGAAATCAATCGGACTGCAACCATTTCATAGAGTACCAGCGAATTTTAGTGCTCGAACGTGACCCGGTCTGATTGCTCCTTGTTCGAGAGCAGCGACCAAGACTTCCCAGAACGTTATCTCGTCCTGTGTCGATTCCTCTCCCCACATCTCCAAGAACTGGGCATTGAGAGGACCCTGCAACCTTTCCAATTCTCCCGTAGCCTCTTGGAGGTACCAATTCCGACGGTCCTCTAGTTCGATTTCGACAAATCCTACTTTCTCTACAATCTCTCCGAGCCCCCGCAAGGACACCAAAGTGAAGTCATGACCTGATGCAGTAATGAATTCCTGCACCATAGGTGTCAACGAATCTCCATCCCCTCTTAGCCAATCGCTTACCAGGAGCCGTCCCCCAGGACGCAAGATCCGAAAAATCTCCGTATAGAGATCTTCTTTCTCTCGTACATGAATTATTGCATCTTTGCTAAAAGCGACGTCGAACGACTCGTCAGCGAATGGGAGAGGTCCAGGAGTCACCAGCTGATACTTGATCTGACTCTCGAGATTGCACTTCTGCGCACGGCTAGAAGCAAGGTCAATAAGTTCTTTTTGAACATCTACTCCGACGACGCTGCCAGCCCCGTGATCTCGAACAAGAGAAATATCTACCCCACCAGCTCCGCTCCCGACGTCTAGAACTTCGCATCCAGAAATGCTTTTGCTTCCAAGTATTCGAGAGACCTCCGCTGGACCTCCAGGCGACAGGAAACCCTCGCCCCAGACTAATTCCAATTTCTCTTGGACGTCGCCCGGGTAGCCTGGGTCTTCTTTGATCTCTTCCGCCATCTCAATAACTACTGTCAGTGCGTATTGTGCAATCTAACGACCAAGCTCAGCCGCGGACAAACCGCGTAGCGGGTTGGCCGTCAGCTGCAGCGCCTTGTTAGGCGGCGCACCATCAACCAAATGACTCATCGAATTGGCACTGACCTTTTTCGGGTCGAAGCCGGTCCAGCTCGATTTCCTGCCATGAATTCTTAGGTACCGCGGGCAGGACGAGACCATCCCATTCTTGCATAGATGTGCCGGGAGCATCGGTCACCTGAAGTCGACTGACACCCGCAATTAGAATCGTCCGGTCCACCCGAAGTGGCTCATCTGTCGATGAGCGCAGTTTGAAGGTCATGAGAATATAACAGGGAGGGACTGTACGAATTTGATTAAAGAAGCCGCGGCGCCATCCTGGACCGATTTCCTGGGCTTGAAATCGTGCGCCAGCGCCGATCGGAGGCGCGCTAATCTCGGCCAGGGATGCAACAGCAATGCCTCCGGAAAGAAATGCGGCGCAAGCTGCTCTAGATGGTGACATCTTGCCGCCTAACGACCAAGCTCAGTCGCGGACAAACCGCGTAGCGGGTTGGCCGTCAGCTGCAGCGCCTTGTTAGGCGAGACTAGCAACATGAACCCACTACTTCAGTTCCAATTCTTGCATGTGTCGAATAAACGGGCTATACGCCGGCGCGGAGCGCTTGATCCGACCATCTTCACGCCAATGACTCATGCAATTGAAGGGAACCACGGGAACTTCATCCAGATTCTCTAGGCACGTCCCAAAAGATTTTGCCACTGTGGCGAGCCGCTTCTCAACCTCGCCCGGATCTGAGTATCGGATTCCCGCTTCCACGCCATATGCTATGAATGGAGTGAGCACCGTGTAGCCCACATACGCGAGGGTGAAATTGACCGGCCATAGCATAAGGTCTATGTCACCGCTGCGTCCATTGTATGCATAGGTTTCGGAGCTCGTGCCCACGGTCACTGAAAGCATGGCCCGTTTTCCCGCAAAGCGCCCGGCCTCGAAGCGCTTCTTACTCGCATAGACTTCCCCGTAAATGAAAACTCTGTCGTACCACCCCTTCAGCATTGCCGGCGGTAGGTGCCACCACATGGGGTACTGCAGGATAAGGAGGTCCGCCGCATCCAGTCGTGCAATTTCGTCTTTCACCTGAATGGGGATTGTGCCGTTTTTGCTGGCATACCTCTGCTCAGCCTGAACGTTAAATCGCGTACCGTCCTGACGTTCCGAGTAGTGCTCGAATCGTTCGCACGGATCGAATCCCATGCCGTAAAGGTCGGATATGGACACACTCCAACCCGAACGCTCCAACGACTCGCGTGCTATTTCGGCAAGATGCCCGTTGAAGGATTTGGACTCGGGGTGGGCCAACACTACATGAGCATGCATGACTTTGTTCCGTCAACAATGTGCATTTGGACTAGAGCCTCTCTCGACTCGCGCATCTGGAGTGTCGCATAACGACCAAGCTCAGCTGCGGACAAACCGCGTAGTCCAATAGCTTGTTTCCGCTTTCAACCCAAAATGAACGCTCAGACGACTGCCGGTGCAAGTCGCCACCGCGAGCTAACCCGTCTGTTTCCAGCCACCGGCACCTGTTCTTTCAAGTGTTACCGGTATCCAGCGGGTCGGGTCCTCCGCAACGCCCTGTGTGTAGCTTCTCATTTCGATCCGTTCCGGCGTCACGTCTATCAAGAGATAACTTTCGGACTCTGGTCCATCCGGCCAAAAGGCTGAGAATGGGTCCACCCAGATGGCCTGTTTGTCCTCGGGACGGTCGTTTAATTCGGCATTCCCAATAACCGTGACGTAGCCTCGGGAAGACAAATCGACGTAACTCAAAAGGATCCCCGGGTTGCTTCGTGCCTGCACAGTTTTCCGTGAGTTCGAATCAGTGGGTATGGTGATTTTGGTGAGTGCGGCGTCAGACGGGAATGTGCGAACTGGTCGCGAGAATGGCAGACCGGCCTCATCAATGGTAATTAGCGACGCACAACCTGCAGCAGTCATTATCTGCCTTCCAACATCCAAAAATGCTTCAATGTCAGAGTCTTGAGTCATAGAGTAGTCCTCCTCACTGCTTACGCCCTTGAGTTACTTCCCCGTAACACGGCGGCAGGAAACGTGAAGAAAAGCGTGAGTCCTCGCTCTTTGGAGATCCTTGTTTGGAAATGGAGCCGTCACCAGACGCGGACCGTTCTTTCCATCGAATGACCAATCTACTCCTGTGGCGCATCGAATTCACCCAAGCAAAATAGTCAAGTAATGAGTCGAATGTTGCAGACTCTGAATATTCGGTGGTGACCGAAGGCAGATCTTTGCAATCCATCTCCGAGACACCACTTCGCAGATGTCAATTTGCCGCATAACGACTAAGCTCAGCTGCGGACAAGCCGCGCAGCGGGTTGGCCGTCAGCTGCAGCGCCTTGTTAGGTGATTGAACCCATTGGCGGCCGTCCCTCAAAATCCACTCGCTACTCGACGCCCTCCACGATCCGCACGTCCCGCTCTGCGCCATCGCCGAGAACTGCCAGGGCGCGTTGGTAGTCCTCGCTTTCATAGGCATTGAGCGCCACCTCATGAGATGAGAATTCAACTACTACGGTTCTTTGTTCCATTCCAAACTCCCGCGCCTGGGGATTTCCGCCGATGACAAGGAACTTACCTCCCGCTGCCTTGATTGCAGGTATTGCAATCTCTCGATACGCTGCATGCTTGTCGGGATCCGCTGGACGCCGATGCATGCTGACCCAGTATCCTTTTGGCATGTTAGTTCTCCAAACTTAGTGACCTTGCGGTCTTTCGTGACGGTAGCGGCCTAACGACCAAGCTCAGCTGCGGACAAGCCGTGGAGCGGGTTGGCCGTCAGCTGCAGCGCCTTGTCAGGTCTCATCCTAAAAGGTCTCGCTTATAGTATCGGGAGGCATCTTCTTCGTAGCCCAGTGCATGATAAAACTCTGCGCTCTCCCGACTCGCCAGCGCGACTAATCTGCAGCCTCGTTTTGTAGCCCATCGAGCGATTTCGGCCATTAGACCACGACCAATCCCGATATTCCTCATCTCTTCCGTTACAAATATCTCGTCTACCCACGCCACGGGCCTGTCTGCGTGAAAGGTTGTGTGCACGTATCCTGAGATGTAACCGACAACCGCATCCTGAGCTTCCGCTACTCCGACATAGCAGTCCGTATCAGCGGTCTTCTCTTTCCACACATCGTGAAATGCGACGCGATCAATGCTGTCCGTAGACGGGAATTTAACGGCGAGAGCATACACGGCATTCTCGTCAGCGCCCTCAGCTTCGCGGAAAGCACACATGAGCTAAGGAGACCTAACGACCAAGCTCAGCTGCGGACAAACCGCGTAGCGGGTTGGCTGTCAGCTGCAACGTCTTGTTAGGCATCGTCAGCACCCGTTTTCATTAAAGAAAGTACCCATTGACGATTCTGCCCTTGATTATTCGTGAAATGATGAACACTGCAAACATCGAGTATGAAGCCACGTTAGCCAGTCGGATACTTTTCCAGAGTATTTTTCGATCAATATTCGAAAGTCGCCATCGGGCCACACGTGCCTCTATCCAGATAGACAAATAGCAAAATGGAATGAGAAGAACCAAAGTGATTAGATCAGCTAAGGCTCCTTCAGGCGGAGCAAGGGGAATAAGGAACGACGCGGCTGCCACTAGAAGGCCAGCAGCGGTAGAGGTCAAGTTAGCGAACATCATCACCCCTATTGCACCAAGCACGGTAATCTGAGCTCTAGTCTTCAGTACGAAAGATTCGATTCCAACTATTGGAATGAAAAGAAGAATTGAATAACCCGCATAGTACGACAGAATTGGAAGACCCACATTCGCTAGGACAAGGCTGCTGTACAAGGACAGAAGCAATAGTAGAGGGAATTGAGTGCGCATAGCGATCATGATAAAGACGCGCTCTCCCCGATGCCTAACGACCAAGCTCAGCTGCGGACAAGCCGCGCGGCGGGTTGGCCGTCAGCTGCAGCGCCTTGTTAGCCGGCGGTCACCGGCAAACCATCAAAGAAGTCTACCACTCCTGTATCTAGTGAATATTCGGCGCCTACGACCAATAGCTCACCTCTTTGTATAAGTTGCTCGAGGACTTGAGATCCATATCGCAGATTGTTTGTCGCGGTCCGGATATTCGCCCGAACAGCCCGTTGCATTAGTGCTTCCGGTCTATGTCGAAGGTCTGTCTCGAACAAGGGCTCCACGGATGGACGAATGCGGTCGACGATTGAGCCAAGATTCGGTGACCGACCTGCAGTCGGGCGCTCAAGTTCCTCCAAAGTTGCTAGAACGGCCCCACATACAGAGTGGCCCAGAACTACGACCAGCCTTGTACCGAAACGCTCTGCCGCGAACTCGACACTTCCGATTTGAGAAGGCGCAACAATATTACCCGCCACGCGGATGACAAATAGGTCACCTAAACCTTGGTCAAAAATGATCTCTGCTGGGACTCGCGAGTCGGAACATCCAAGAATGATGGCGAACGGTTCCTGACCTTCCACCAATTCGCTGCGGCGAGCTTGACTTGCGAGTGAATCGCGACTTCGACCGTCTGATGCAAAACGACGATTCCCCTCTACCAACTCATCGAGTGCTTCAAGCGCTGTTATCATCGTCGATTCATCCTCGTCCGGCTAACGACGAAGCTCAGCCGCAGCGGGCCGCATCGCGGCACGCTGTCGGCGGCAGCGCCTTGTTAGGCGACCCTCAAACACGCTGAATTGTAGCCTCGTAGTCGGCAATATAGACGTCGGTATCTTCGGCGGTACCCGTAGCAACAAGCTCATGGGTTTCCTTATTAACGATGTAGGGGGCATTGCCGATGAGTTGATACTTTTCGTCTCCGGTTTTCACGTACTCCCGGGAATTGTAGAAGAAAACCCATCCCCATGGCTTCTCGATCGTATATTGATCGAGAATCACCCATTCTTCATCAATAGGCGTGAGCTTGGCGATGGGCTCTTCGACCATTGCTTGTGCTTCACTTATCGACAACACGGTTACGTTGCCTAACGACCAAGCTCAGCGGCGCGGACGGATCGCCAAGGAAAGCAGCTCGCGTCCAGTCCGCGTCCGCTGCAGCGCCTTTTTAGGCGGTCTGCCGATACCGCTATTCATTCTAGACTCCTGCGGTAATTGAGCTCGTGCGCCTTACATTGGAATTATGTTTTCGGGGCATCTGTGTACTACAGCTTGGTCTACGCACAAATCGCGACAGCGAAAACTTTCATCTGATCCCGGTTGTTCTCTAAGCGACAAAAAACCTTTATGACTGGGGTACCATGCTCCAAGTATTTCATCAGCAGGCTGGGTTCCTACTGGTTGCCCCAGAACTGGGATATGCCAAAGAATCCGTGCCCCGATTTGGTCGAGAAGTACATACAAAGCCTTCATGTAATCCTGGTACAACTTGCCATCGGGATATCCAGCATTTGGTATATATTTGTTTATATTGATCATTAGCACGGGGCCATCGTTACTGCTACTAGCAATTTTCTTGATGACCTCGTACTCGTCGGCATTAGGCGCAAAAGTATCGTTCATTTTGCTCTCCTGGTATCTGTTGTGGGTAGCAAAAGTAACCGGTCATCTTCCGGCGTTATTGTCCGAGCCGCTCCAAGTCTGACCGAAGTGGATTCTTAGAGAACTAAAGCTCATCTCCATTCCTCGAATACCCTAACGACCAAGCTCAGCTGCGGACAAACCGCGTAGCGGGTTGGCTGTCAGCTGCAACGCCTTGTTAGGCGGCGTCGGCTTACAATTAGTGAAAGTATGGATAATTAGCTCCGCGCTACTGCCGTCGCCACGACCTCGATAATCGTACCTGGCGTTGGTAGATCCGAGACTGCAACACAAACGCGCACAGGAAGTGGCTTCTGAAAAAAGCCGCGATACACGTTGTCGACGGCAGCCTTGTGCTCAAGCGATGTCAAGTATATCTGAACCAAAACAACATCGTGGATTGTGTACCCGGCAGCTTCAAGTGTGGCCTTCAAATCTGAGAAGGACACCTCCGCTTGGGCCGTCGAGTCGCCGTTTTCAATCGTTCCGTCGGGCCGTATCGGGACGTGCACTGAGTAAAGTGTTCCCCCTGCTTCTATAGCCCATTCGTGCGGCGCCGTCGGCTTCTTCAGACCCGTTTCAATGACCCTGTGCATTTCCAGCCCTCCCTTGTTCGACCCCCAACAATTGATGACGCGCTCCAGTTATACTCCCGCGGCACCGGCCGCCTAACGACTAAGCTCAGCTGCGTAGACTAAGAAGTACTCTCTTGATAGATGGGAGTGCCATCATCCTCGTATCCAATCACGCCGGGTTCCCACCAATAGATTGGGTTGTTCTGAAGCGACTCGCGAGCCCGTACCCGGTCAATCAGCGCCTGAATCTTGGGAACGTCATCGAGCCGGGCTTCCAAGTCGATAGGGCGATTCTCAATGAAGTCAATGTGGCAGGTCAGAAAAATGTCCTGTACAGAAAGAGAGCCTGGAAAAAAGCCTTCCGTATCCGAGCATAGTTCAAGCTCGAGCCAACCGAGCACGTGCGACAGTCTCTCGGAGTTGCGCTGCAGATAGGCAGAATCCACGATCGAAATTCCACTTGACTTCATTTGACTGACGATTCCTATTGACGTTCCAAGTGTATGAATCGTGGATAAGACAAGTCGATCCCGCCAATAGGTCTCTTCTCTCGCAATTCCGGGCGCCAATGTAGGCGACTCAGATGTGCGGCTGTCATATTGAGAGAGGAGATATTCGATAATCAGTGTGCTCTCCCAAAGATGGACATCTCCGTCCCAAAAAGTCGGTACCTGCAGGGTTGGCGTCGCCTTGGCGCGATCCTCGACGGCAGGCGTTGTTATCTCTTCTCTCCGTTCGTAATCAAGGCATAATTCGTCCAATACAATTCTGACTGCTCGGGCGAATATTGAACCGGTGGTGAACAGTAATGCTCGGTTGGTCATGACACACCCCCCCAAAAGTCAGTTCCTCAACGTGCTGGCCGCCCAACGACCAAGCTCAGCTTCGGACAAACCGCGTCGCGGGCTGGCCGTCAGCTGCAGCGCCTTGTTAGAGCGCAATCCGAGGCGATTCCGCATTGTCGTTCGATGCAGCCGTCCGGTTGCGGCTTTTACGGCTGAGAAAGAATTCCTTCGACTAGTCCAATGATAGGTCGAAGAACTCCGATATGGATGTTCCAGCATGAAACTTCTTGCACGACCTGAACCCAAGCGACAAATACAGTCCCTTGGCCTCAGTATGATGTATGCCAGTCGATAGTCGCATTCGACGATAACCCAAGCGCTTGGCAGTATCGATTAGTTCCACACAAAGACGACGACCGATATTGTGTCCACGGTAGTCGTCCGGCACAAACAGACGATTCATCTCGCATGTGGCGTCATCAACCTGGTTTAGCATAACGGTACCAGCTGGCTGCTCGTTTACGAGAGCCAGCAGTACCTCGTTGGGCGCTGATTCGGAGGGTTCGATAATCGAATTCAGTTGCGCCTCAAGGTCCTGAGACTCGAAATAGGCATCGATTTCGGCATGCTTGTCCGGGTACCGGACACGTAGCCACTGAACAAATTGGCGTACGAGAAGTACGACCTTCTCCGCATCATCTTTGCTTTTGACCTGCCTGATTTCCACAGTGTCTATGATTCACGATTTTGATTCTTTCGCGCTCTAACGACCAACCTCAGTTGCGGCGAGCCGCGAAGCGGGTTGGCCGTCAGCTGGAGCGCCTTGTTAGGCGGCAGCTTCCGCCAGCCCGCTCACGTCAACCCTAAGCTCCAAGTCGCGCGTCACTCATGTTATTACCTGGGTAAATTGCTCGTCCGTCAGTACCGGCGTAACTTCGAAGGAAAGTGCGTCCGTCCACTCTTGCAGCCATCGCCCTATCGCTTCGGCCTCAGACGACTCTGCCACCAGGAATCCTCGGTTTCCTTCAACGCAATGCCAGCGCCCTGTCATCGTGACCCCGGAAGGAGGAGGTGCTCCCGTTTCCTTGAAGCGCGCGTGCACTTCGTCACGTTGTTCCGGTAAATACTCATAGGAAATGTGAAAGATCATTTGATTCCTCCCTCTCTGGTGGCCAGAGGATATGGCGACTTTTCCGTCGTCTAACGACCAAGCTCAGCTGCGGACAAGCCGCGTAGCGGGTTGGCCTTCAGCTGCAGCGCCTTGTTATGCGGCACGACTATATGCTCTAGTATCCTGTGTTTGCTTCCGATCCGCCGTGGTCGTCGCGCTTTCTCTCCGTATGGTGGAGTATTCTCCGACATTGCGTACCTCGTCGCCGGAAGTCAGGGAGCGATGATCGGTGACGCTGTCGAAAACCTGGTGGCGTCTGCACCGCCGTGGGCCGACTCTATTCGGCGGGAACAGCACTCCGCCGCAATCTGTTCACGTTCATGGCGATTTCGCCGAGATGCCGCTCATCCGTCCCGCAGCAGCCGCCGAGGATATCGACCCGTGGAAAGCGTCGTGCAACATCCCCCATCTGCTGGCCCAACTCCACCGGATCGCCATCCTCTAGATGCCCGAGCTTGCAGAGCGCGACCATCTCCATCTTCACGGCATTTGGCCGGATATAACGCAGCCGTTCGGTCCAGGCCCCATCGTCGACCAGTGCGGGCTCGAATTCCAGCGGGTGGGAGCAGTTCGTCCCGAACCATGCGGCCCCGCCTCCGGTGCGCTCGTCGATTGTCTCGACCGCTTCCCTGAGGGTCGGGCCAGAGCGGAGCCGTGAATCGGTGGTCAGCGTCAGACTGATTCCGACAGGTAGCCCGAGTGCCGCCGCCGCACGAACCACGCCGATCGCTTCCGGGATGTTGTTGAAGGTCAACGCGACGGCCATGTCCGCTTCGGTGTCCTTAAGCGTGGTCATTTGCACCGAGTGGTAGTCCTCGGCCTCCGCCTCGGTGATCTCGCCGCCGGTCCCGTAGGCGTCGCCCCGAGGTCCTATGCAGCCAGCGATATAGGCGTCAGTGACCCGGCCGTCATATTCTGTGCGCATGTCGGCCAGGAACCGGATCGTGCGCCGCTGCATCTCAGCGAGACTCCCGGGTGAGTAGCCCAGCTTTGCGCCCCAGTCCGGGCTCGCGCGGTAGTCATGGCCGAGAATTAGAAGCCCAGTGTCACGCGCTTCGGCCACGTCGAAGTAACGCCGGTACAGGTTCCGAATTACCGCGTCGGCCTCGGGGTTGTCGAGCAGCGGGAACATCGCGAACTCGGGTAGTTCGAAACCCCACTTGTAGAGGATCTCGGTCTCCGTGCCGCCTTCGGTCAGGTAGAACTTCTGGTGAAGGCGAGGCGGAAAATCGTGGGCCATGAAGATTCCTCCGGGTTCTAATTTCCGCAAACGTGATCAACGAATCTTGGCGATGACGCCCGATTTTACACAAGATTGCAGGCCATGTCGGGAGCAGATGTCACCCAGAAAACAGACTCAACCGATGGCCGCTCTATTCAATCCTTATTCGATGCTGATCACCATCAGCCGATGATGGCATCTGGCAGAAATAAAACCCTTGTAGCTCACTTCCGCAGCCGCAGCCCGCAAAGAAATTTTTGCCGCCTAACGGCCAAGCTCAGCGGCGCGGACGGAACGCAAAGGAAAGCAGCCAGCGCTTAACCGCGTCCGCTGCAGCACCTTGTTAGGCGGCAGTTGGTTATACGCAATCTCAGTACTCGGCGTGAATTGCTTCATGCTTCATGTATCGGCGGCGCTAGGGCTTGACCGAGCAGCATCCGTCCACTCTCCTCGAACCCGGCGCGAGAGTAAACGCCCCTCGCGGGGTGATCTTCTGGACCTGTCTCCACAAGAAGTGCTCTGACGCCAAGATCGCAGCAGATCTGCCTTACGGTCTGTAGCGCGGCGGCTCCGAGGCCCTGTCCCCGCGCTTCGGGACGCACGTAAAAGTCATCGACGAATCCGCGGAGTCCCCCATATTCCATACTGAATCCAAGGGTGAGTACTATGTAGCCGACTGACTCATTTCCTACGTCAATCAGCCACATACGACCTAGATTCGGATCCCCGAGAAGCGTCGTGAATGCTCGGATGGCTGCGTCGCGAGGAAGTACGAAGCCAGCCTCCTGATAAAATTCAGACATAAGCGCAACGAGCACGGGGACATCATCTATATGAGCAGTTCGCACTTGAGGATTCAATGGCAAATTCTCCTCGCGTCCCTTTATGATGCCGCCTAACAGTTAATTAGGCGGCACCGGATCAGCTACTAATTGGCCAATTGAGAGAGTACGTAGCTCGCCGCAGTAGCCTCCCATTTTTCGCCTCCTGGAGCCCCTTCGAGCCACTGACTCAGAATGCTCGGTGCGGCAAAATCACCCACACGGCCGAGCGCGTACGCAGCATAGAAGCCCGCCCACCGCTCGTCCCGATGGCCACCTAGTATCACCTGCTCGTAGTCATGATGTGCGGAACCGGCATCACTAAGCGCTTTCTCGAGTTCATCCTGTGAAGGTCTTGACATCGGTACTGTCCTTTCTAGTTAACGTCTCGTGCCGCTTAACGCCCCGCATCAGCCGCCAACAAAAAGCGTAGCACTTTGTTTGTCGGACTGCATGCGCTTGTTAGCTGGCGTTAAATTTTCCACGAGAGTTAGATTGCCGATTAATCATGTTGCAACATTTTTTGGGGTACCCGCAAAGTATGCTTCCAGATTGTCAATGACGACATCGCACATCGCCGCTGTTGCATCTGGTGTGTTATATGCGTTGTGAGGGGTCATCACAACATTGTCAAGTTCCATGAATGGGTGTTCCCCGGGAATAGGTTCCTCGTTAAACACATCAGTCGCCATAGCTCCCACATGACCTGATTTGAGTAGTTCAATTAGGGAAGGCTCATCTAAAAGTTGTTCACGAGCAGTGTTGACTATTACGACACCCGATTTCGTTGAACGGAGTAGATCGGAGGAGAGGAATCCTTCCGTATCCTCGTTTAATTGGAGATGTAAGGAGATTACATCACTTGATGCGAGCAACGCCTCTAGAGAAACAAACTCAATACCATAATTTAAAGCGAGTTCTGGATCGGGATTGCGTGCCCAGGCGATTACATTCATTCCGAATGCCTGCGCCAGTGGTGTGACCGTTTGAGCAATGTGACCAAATCCAATCAAACCCAGTGTTTTTCCTCTCAGGTCGAAAATGGGTAGATCATTCCAAATTCCGTGCCTGAGTTCGCGGTCTCTTAGTGCTATTTTCCTGGATGCTGCCAACATTAATGCCATAGTGTGTTCCGCGACCGAAGGCGCTGCAGATAAACCATGCGTCACGGTAACTCCTCTTTGGGCAGCTTCTGCAAGATCAAAAAAACTGGCCACACCAAGGCCGATAAAAGAAATGATCTCAAGATTTGGTAACGCTTCCAATACGTCATTGCTTACGCCCCAAGCCGATATCATTCCCTTGGCGTCACCAATGCGCTCGATTAGTATTTCTGGCTCGGGGTAGTCATCGCAAATACCCAGAGAAAATTCGCCGATTGCATTGAGTCTGGAAAGCCTTTCTTCATTAAATAACACTTCCCAGGAACTGGGTGCATCGGGGAATACAATTTTTCGAGTCATAATTTTCACCAGGCACGAATCCAAATCAGTCTCAAATGTCGTCTGTGGGTGCTCGCCACCTAACGACTAGGCTCAGCCGCGCCGCGCCGCGAAGCGGCACAGCGTCGGCTGCAGCGCCTTGTTAGGTCGTTCATGCCAATACCTGAAACTAACTGTTCCAAAGATCACCGACCATGACTCCGGCGGCAGCGCCTTGTTATGTGACATCCAAGTGCACCTCAATTTTACCGAAAAGTAGTCGCGGTGGCCCTCGCTCAGTGTTTGCTCAGATAGGCGCTAGAGCCTCGGCACAGAGAATACTGCCCCTCGCATAATGACGGTGTCATCAGCCGTAATCTTACATATCGCGTCTAGTCGACTCCCAGGGCCCATATCTATTTGCTCGAGAATGTCTGACGCTTCCTTCTTCGTAGGAGGACTACAAAAGGCCCACGCATCCTCGGACCAGAATGGGACGTCAAATGGGACTCCCAAGTACCTTCTCGTGGCCCGTTCGTCGGGGCGGTCAATGATGGCTCGAAGACCGTTCTTGAACGAAGCTGAAAATGCTCCGGCGGGGATGTCCGGTCGCGTGTGATAACCGCCCGCAAAGTAAAGGTATGCCCCGTACGCTAAAGAGGAAATGAGAATTACGCCGGCAATTCGATTAGACCATTTTCGCATTGAGGCTCGATTCCCTCGCTAGTGTCTGGTGAACGCTAAGGCAGCTATTTCTTCGGCATACGATACATCACGTGGACGAGACGCGTCCGCGCTATAGCGTTTTCGTCTGCCCATGTTCCACCTCCGGGGCTATTACGAGCCCTTTCCAAGATGTCCACGAAACCTGAGCAAGACCAAAGATCCGCCGTAGTTCCTGACGACCCTTACCTGGCGCAATTCTTGTAGATCGGACACGGCGATTCGGTCGCACTCGGGCAGGATTTGACCCAAAGCTGAGTCGGTCGGGCCTATCTTAAAGGCTTGCGCGACTCGCGAAGTGTTGGGATTACGTCGTTGGCGATCGTCTCGAACACAGGTCGTTGCGACAAGAGCGCCGGGTAGTAGAGACCGAGCTCGGTGAAGCCGAGATCGAGCAGCCGATTTGCCATGTCGGCGAACGCCTGGGACGAGTCGTAGTACGAGATATGTCCTCCGCTCTGACGGGCGTTCGCATCGAACATGAGATACGAGCACCGCAGCGTCTCCGGATCGCGCCCCACCGCTTCGCAGTACCCGGCCATGCGTGACATCCGGTCCGCGGATTCGGCGTGTTGGTTCTCGAACTCGACGTCGAAGCTCATCGTGTTCCAGGTGTCGGCATAGGTCGCCGCGTAGCGCATCATCCGCGGACCCATTGCAGCGATCGTAATCGGAGGGCGGGGCGACTGCACTGACCGGTGCACTGTCGCGCCATCGATTTGATAGTGCCTGCCTTCGTACGTCGTCTGCTCGTTCGCAAGCATTCGGGCAACGATCTCCACGTACTCCCGGAACCGGTCCGCGCGCTCGGCATTGTCCCAGTTCGGGATACCCATCATCCGATAGCTCGGGGCGACGGGACGACCGAGGCCGAGCCCGACCTCCACTCGTCCGTTCGAGATGTGGTCGACGGTCAGGACCTGACGGGCGAAAGTGGCCGGGTCCCGCATCGGAATCTGCGCCACGCAAGGCGCAATCCGGATGCGATGCGTCGCCTGCGCCACCCCGGCGAGCAGCGCCCACAGGTCGAACCAGGGCCTCGACGGGTTCATCGAGTCGACGAACTGGTCCCCGGTGCCCACGAGGTCGAAACCCAGCGCCTCGACGTGCTGGAAGCGCTCCAGCAATGCCGGCCATTCAAGGTCGGGCAGGATCTCGACCTGGAACCGCAGCTCGTGTGACATGCCTCTCCTCGGGCTGACGGACTAGCCCGCGACAACTCGACCTCGAAAGTTCGACAGCCCCGACAGTGGAATCTTCGCCCAAGCCAGGCCGCCACCACGGACACGAGAAGTACACCACAGCCGCGTGCACCGGTCGAGAGTGCCGTGTCGGCGCATGGCAACCCAGAGACGCTCTAAAACCTGTGATCGACGGCAGCTTTGCGGGTTCTCGCCCCCGCTAAGCGATCACGGCGGCCGGCTGTAAATGGTCGAAAGCGGCCTTTCGGACCAGGTCGACCCAAATTTTGCTACATAACGACCAAGCTCAGCTGCGGACAAGCCGCGTAGCGGGTTGGCCGTCAGCTGCAGCGCCTTGTTAGGCAATACCTGCTCCTCTGGCTTGCCAAATATCCCATAGCTCTGCTCTTGGATGGTAGGATATTCCCTGCTTAACAATTGCAAACAGCCTGCCGGATTGCTCGTCATCTTCAAACTCCCCGCCAACTGCGACGATTCCATGAGGGAAAATCGCAAATTCATCACGACCTCTATTCGGACGAAAGGGCTGTACCACCTCTAATGACTCTGTTAGATCCAACTGGCCTGCACTAATAACCAACACATCAACATCGGTCTCCTCAGATGTTTTCATCGTACCTTCACGCGCCAGAGCCCATAGGTCGCTGCTCTTTTTGACCCTGCTGATATACTGCTTTCCCGACGCTATAGCGTCCGCCTGAGATTCCGATTCAAAACGTCGAACAGTCTGCTTCCCGTCGACTTCGGTCAGTACGAAGGGAATTAGCAACTCCCCTTCCTCTACGTCACTAATGCTGTACGCTGCATGTGCCAGAGCATAGCCCGCAAATAAGAACACATCGTCCGGTATTCTTTTCTGGTTCATTTTGCTGCCTAACGACTAAGCTCAGCGGCGCGGGCGGGTCGCCAAGGAAAGCAGCTCGCGTCCAGTCCGCGTCCGCTGCAGCGCCTTGTTAGGCGGCGCTAGCCTCTCTGCTTGATTCCTCGATAACAAAGACTACTCTTAGCACCGCCCGACGGTGACGAAATGTCCCTCGCACCAAAACAAGTCGGGGTCATTCACGAGGGCTGTCGGAGATTCGGGATCTCGCTGCGATCGCCAAAACTCCAGATCTAGCTCCGGTACACCCGCTCGCTCAGCGAGGGCCCCTATCTGCGTAAGTTGTCCCGCGATGTATTGACGCTGCTGGGGCATCAGGGGCGCCCACATTTCGCTGAGTGTGGCGCGCTGCCAAGTATCTCTGAACCCCGCTTTCTCGAACCATCGGCGCATGGAACGTGTCCGCAGGCATCCTCGAAAATTCTGTGACACTTTGCTCGCGGCTGCCCATGCCCGAGGGAGGAATGTCGGATCTCCAGGCGAGAAGAGCCACAAACCCCCGTCGGCATCTTTCATTGATAGAAGCCCACCAGGTTTTAGTACTCGTCTGAATTCAAGGAGCACGGCAGGCAGCTCCTCATCGTCCAAATACTCTAGGCTGTTTGCGCACCACACCGCGTCAAACTCGTTCTCTCCAAAGGGAAGCTCAAGTAGAGAAGCCACCTGTACCTCTACTGGACAGGAAAACTCGCCATTCGAAACTCGGCCTTCTACGACTGCTACGGTGTCTGGAGCTAAGTCGAAAGCAGATACGGAGCCGGACGGCCCAACCAATTCTGAGATCAACGGCAAAAAGCCGCCGGCACCGCACGCCGCGTCGAGAACGTGCCAGCCCGACTCAATGCCCACGGAGCGAATCATTGCCTCGTACTCACGTCGGCATGCTTCAAAATGAGCGTCCAAGAAAGTCGCCTCCGTACCCACGAGGCCCGTCGCTGCAACGTTCAGTCGTCGTTCTTCGTCAGTCGTCATCGGTCTTTCCCCCTCCGTTAACCGTCAGACGCATCGTGCTCAGGGCTGCAAAGTTGCCAATTGGCCGCTCCATGCGCTTTACCTTTCCGCCTAACGACTAAGCTCAGCCGCGCCGCCCCGGAAAGTAGCCGCCGATGGCGCCGCGGGCGCTTTCCGGCGTCGGCTGCAGCACCTTGTTAGGAGGCTAGGCCTCATGTCGAAATCCAAGCACTTACGACCACATTATCGGGCCTGGTGAGGACTTTGAGCTTACGCTCAATTCGCCTCTTTTC
Organism: Gammaproteobacteria bacterium; assembly: GCA_009937425.1. Taxonomy (GTDB): domain Bacteria; phylum Pseudomonadota; class Gammaproteobacteria; order HK1; family HK1; genus JAABYT01. The sequence continues at coordinate 28,821 of JAACFO010000016.1, read as the reverse complement.
ACTAGGCTGCAAGCTCACTACTTCCGTAACCTCCGAGATTACCTCGTTTCGCCACGCCTCCGAACCTTCGACGGAGTATCGGCGGTGGGCGCGAATAGCAACATGGGCATCAATTTGATTGTGTGCGCGGTTCTCCAGATTAAAGCTGATGTCACAGATCCGCCCAACGCACTGCCATTTCTCGTTGGACACGCCAACGTCTGAAAGAGTGCAACCAAACAGCATTAGTGGAACTAGCCAAGGTCCAACTCTCAAGGCCGCATCCAATGGTCAACGCCTCCTAACGACCAAGCTCCGCCGCGCCGGCACGGCCCGCGGCCGGCGAAGCCGGTCCCGACGCCAAACGGCGTCGGCTGCAGCGCCTTGCTATGTCGCGACTGGGGTTTCAATTGTAATCCTGAGCCAACACTTTGTCGGGAGTAACTATCGCGAGCGATCCTTTTCCTCCAGCGGCCGCCAAATCGATGAATGACTGTGCCTCCTTATCGCTGTCATAGTACCGTCGGACAATTCTCCAACAGACTTCGTCAACCCAAGTGCTATCGTCCGTAATAAGCTCCACCGAGCCGTAGAACATTACCGCCCGGGCGTCGGGACTTTCGCCCGCAATGCATATTCCAATACGGGGATCACGGCGTAAGTTGCGGTATTTGGCACTTTCGATATACATCGTGAAATAAATCCGGCTGTCTTCGTAGAGGTACCACACGGGTGAGAGTTGCGGAGGACCATTGACGCGATTCGTTCCGACAATGGCGAAACGCGGTACTCGCAGAAACTCCTCGATCTCGGCTTGTGACATTTCGGAATGTTGAATAGCCACCAGCTAAGGCTCCCCTAAGAAGTTACTTGCGACATAACGACCAAGCTCAGCCGCGGACAGGCCGCGAAGCGGATTGGCCGTCGGCTGCAGCGCCTTGTTATGTGGCGAATGGTTTGTGTCTCGCGCCGTGCCCGACACAGACGTAGGACGGTAGCCAGTTACATGTAGCCGGGAGGTGGCCCGAAAGTACCCGTAAGGTCTGGCTCACCGTGATAGTGCCATGTCACAGTCCTGCGTTGGAATTTCCATCCACCGGCGGTTCTCCGATAGTCGTCATCATAGTGCGCGATGTAAAACGTACGCCGTTGTTTCGCCGTAAGGCCGTACTCAGTGATGTACCAGCAGCCATGCGCAGCGTCGCCGTCTACATTCACCTCTCCGTTGTGGGTCAACTGAAGCACGTGCTGGAACAACTCCATGATTTGCAGAAATGCATCAGATAGTGCTCCATGACCTACAACTTCGCCGCGGCCGCTATTCCACATGCCATCCTCGGCGAAGGTTGAAATCCACGCTTCACGATTCCGCTTGCAGAGGGCATCGCAGTACCGATGCACTAGTGACTGAATCTGTATTTGGTCTGAAGACATATTCGATTCTCCGGGCGGCCAGCGATGAGTTCGACCGCCGCATAACGACCAAGCTCAGCTGCGGACAAGCCGCGCAGCGCGTTGGCCGTCAGCTGAAGCGCCTTGTTAGGCCGGATTAGCACTACACTTTCCAAAGGCATCTACTCCGCAGCACAAGTCTGCCATGTCTAGAAGTTAGTCCGAAACTGCTGAATAGACTGACTCCATTCCTACTCGCTCCTCGAACTCGCCGTCCAGCATATGCCCGATAGTTTCCCAATATTTCTTGAAGTGCGGTGTTTCCCAGTGTGCGTGTAGCGCAGCTTCATTCTTGAAAAATTCGATGAAGTAGAAGCGATTGGGATTGTTCTCGTCCCGTAGCATGTCATAGCGGAAGCAATCCGGCTCGGACTCAACCGTACTCTTTCCATTGATGGTATTCGCTTCTTCGAATGCGGGCACATGCTCCGGTTTCACGTTAACGGCGACAAAAATCGCGTACATTTATGAGTCCCCCACTTTTTTGTTCGTTTTGGATCGTCTGATCTAGATACTCGGGTTTTGAGGCCTAACGACCAAGCTTAGCGGCGCGGACGGAGCGCCAAGGAAAACAGCCCACGCTTAACCGCGTCCGCTGCAGCACCTTGTTAGGTGCCACCTTCATTGTTGGGTTGGGATGGGAGCATCACTGAATATCTCCAGCGCCTCACAGCGGTCTGCGAATCCGGCCAAGTACGGTAGCCTTGTCGCAATCTCCAAGGTGGGCCGGATGGCTTTAGCGAAAGAGTAGCCAACTACACCCGTGATATCGGCTTGACTCACCCTCTCGGTGCCGGCGAGCCACCCGCTGTCTCCTGCCTTTTCGGCTAGATTGTTAAGATAACCAAGGCCACCAAGTACTTGCTCTTCGTTGTGCTCAATCCAAGGCTTGTGGACTTTCTCCTCTGGTCTGAATCGCCCCTCATAGAATGCCCATTGGGCTTTCTCCATGCTACCGACGCCGACTGCGGTCACTTTCATTACGTGACGTCGCTCGCTGCCCGAGAGGGGCGTCAGACAGGTTTCCGATCCCGCCATCTGGTCGAGTTCGTCCAGAATTGCATAGCTTTCGACTAATACCTCCCCGTTATCAAGAATAAGCGTCGGAATTCGTACAAGTGGGTTGTACTGGCGCACTTCGTCCGGGGATCTAAAGACTTGGAGCTGCTCGAGCTCGAAAGCCATCCCCATCTCGTTAAGACTGACTGCTACCCGCCGCACATAGGGCGACAAGTAATTTCCAATGAGCTTCATCTCGCGCACCTAGTAGTCTACAAAGACACCCCGTAACCGATGGCCGCTAGAAACTCCAAATACCTACTTGCACCTAACGACCAAGCTCAGCGGCGCGGACGGATCGCCAAGGAAAGCGGCTCGCGTCCAATTCACGTCCGCTGAAGCGCCTTGTTAGGCGGTTGGATCCATCGGTGGACGCCCCTCAAAACTCACTCGCTACTCGACACCCTTGACGATCCGCACGTCCCGCTCCGCGCCATAGCCGAGAGTTGCCAGGGCGCGATGATAGTCCTCGCTTTCATAGGCATTGAGCGCCGCCTCGTGAGATGGGAATTCAACTACAACGGTTCGTTGTTCCAACCCGAACTCCCGCGCCTGGGATTTTCCGCCGATGACAAGGAACTTACCTCCCGCTGCCCTGATTGCAGGTATTGCAATCTCACGATACGTTGCATGCTTGTCGGGATCCGCTGGACGCCAATGCATGCTGACCCAGTATCCTTTTGGCATGTTATTTCTCCATTCCTAGCGATCACGCGCTATGTCATCAATGTAGCCGCCTAAGGCTCCGCGTCAGCGACAAAGTGCACGCGCAGCGGGCACTTTGTCCGACTGCATGCGCTTGTTATGTGCATTTTTGAAACAAGTTTATCACGATATTAACGTAAGAGGCTTGGAATCAATTCTCGGAGTGTTCGGAATTAATGAAGGTGACGGATGATCTATGCTGGCGGTCCACCTCCAGCTTGAAGATATCCGGCCTCGAGTAGTGACCAGCCACATCAAATGTTCGGCGTGCAGAGCGAACATCATCCAAATCAATATCAGCTTTCAACAATCCCTTTTTCTGTCGCATTGGGCCGGCAATTATCTCACCTAAAGGTGAACAAATGATCCCGTTACCTGGCATCAACCATTCGCCCTTGGTAGGAGAAATGCTGTCCCGCGATGGTAAATCGAGAGGAATATCACTGTCTTCCAATGCTGGCGCAACGCCAATCACAAAGGCTGAGGCTTCACGTCCGATATGTTGCATCGAAGCCAGCCAATTTTCACGATGATCGGCCGTTGGTGCGCAGTAGATCTCCACATTCTGTGCGTAAATGGCAGCTCGGGCCAAAGGCATGAAATTTTCCCAACAAAGGAGCACGCCAACACGACCAACGGCGGTATCGACAACATTCAAGCCACGACCATCGCCAAAACCCCAAACAGTGCGCTCAGCATTGGTCGGCATCACTTTTCTGTGGACATTCAGTATTTCGCCTGTGGCGTCTATAGTTACCGCCGTATTGTAGATAGTGCCTGCGCTCAATTCTCCGGCACGCTCATTTATACACATCACCACAACTACGCCATATTCGTGTGCCGCCTCTCGAACAGGCGCCAGCTGATCTTTGGCCAGATCAATTGAATTGGAAAAATGCCGCCGGTATAACTGATCGAACTCACCCGAATTGTTGGTCGGAATCATTCCCCAAACATACATTGGATACCCAGGCAGCCATCCTTCAGGAAAAACAAGAAGTTCTAAATTCTCGCTCGCGGCCTGTTTGATTACCTCGACAGCCCGTTCAAGACAGCCATCTCGATTTAGGTAATCGGAAGGGTGCTGGACAGCTGCGACTGAAATCATATTGTGTTCCTCAGTGTTGTTTTAATTTGATCTACTGACTAACAGATCGTTAGTTCACTCATTTTTGCACTCATTTCCCAAAAGGAAAACTCGATTGTCTTTTACTAATGCCGAGTTGCTAGTCTTATCGATGGCGCTCTCGCACATAACGACCAAGCTCAGCTGCGCGGACGGAGCGCATAGGGAAACTGCCAGCGTCAAACCGCGTCAGCTGCAGCGCCTTGTTAGGCTGATTTAACGGCGAATGTGCCGCTTTCTCCATTGTTATCGGGATCCCCACATGTCCCAATGGGTGCGCTCTCGTGCCGGAATTCTCCGAGCAGGTTTGAAGTCCGATCCAGTGAAATACGCAACGGGAAGCAATGCCGTTTGAGTGATGTTGTCCGGAATCTCAAGAAGTTCTGCGACCTCGCCCTCATGCATTAGGTGTAATGTCGTCCAGCATGACCCCACGCCCCGCGCACGCAGAGCCAACATCAACGACCAGGCGGCAGGTAAGATCTGACCATATACAGAAGCCTGTTTGAAGGTCGAAGGTTCGTCAACCCGTCCTTCGATACAAGGGATGATGTGTACAGGCACCTCGTGAAAATGTTCGACGAGGTGATTCGTAACATCCAGAAATCTGCTCTCTCTCTCCGGAAACGAGAGTTCTATTGTTTTTCGGTGAGGAAGATAGATTTCGTAATAGACTTTACGGTAAAGATCGCCGATCCGCTTCTTCTTGTCAGCGTCCGTTACTACCACAAAGTGATACTTCGGAATGTATCCCCCGACGGGTGCCTGCGTGGCAATTTCGAGACACTTCTCGATTACCTCACGTTCAACTGGGCGCTGTAAGTCTAGCCGCCGCTTCACCGAGCGAGTTGTAGTCAACAAGTGATCCACAGTCTCGAGTTGCATGACGATTCCTTTGTATTTCTCCGGCCTAACGACCAAGCTCAGCTGCGGACAAGCTGCGCAGCGGGTTGACCGTCAGCTGCAGCGCCTTGTTAGGCGACATTGGTCGACACCGCGTAATCGAACGCTGCCTTGGCATGGACTATGGTGGTATTCAAGTAAAGAACCCCATTCATCTCAAACGTCGGTGCATCGACGAACTCAGGAAACGCCAGTGGGAGTTCGGTGCACGACAGGCATACGGATTGCCGTTCGTCCGAATTCATTGATAAATATGTCATCGCGAGGCCTTGAATCAACTCTGCCGCCGCGTGGTTTTCGCCAGCCTGTAACTTGTCGATAAGCGAGATGATCATTGCTTGGTCATGGTCGGCCTGGGGAACAGTGCCGAAAATTCCGTGTTTCTCTAGGACAACGGGGAAAACGGGTGATGACATTGTTGGTGCGGTACCGAGAATCAGCGTGTTACGTACACTGTTTCTCGCACACTCCTTTGCTACTTCCTCAAAGATGTTAAGTACCGGAACTCCGATACCTTCAGTGATCGAGTCGTATCGGTTGTGCGGTGTATTGCTCGCGATTATGGCGAAGTCAACACCGCTAGCTTCTAGTCGCTTCAGCGCCCCCCGGAAATATGCCTCGTATTGCCGCCATGAGGCATCGTCTCCGGGCTGCCCTCTGAGATTGAAGGATTTATTGATATTCAGGGACTCAATGATTATCTCGGGCACCGCGGGAGGCCCTTCGGGAGCCCGTTCGTGTTGGTGTTCATGGCTCAACTGACAAATTGTCTTGTAGTATTCGACAGTCGATATCCACGACACTCCGCCAACAATTCCGATCTTTTTCAACTGCACGGACCTCCGATTATCACCGCCTAACGACCAAGCTCAGCTGCGGCGAGCCGCGAAGCGTCACGCCGTCAGCTGCAGCGCCTTGTTAGGCGACCCTCAAAGACGCCGAATTGTGGCTTCATAGTCGGCAATATAGACCTCGATATCTTCGGCGGTACCCGTAGCAACGAGCTCATGTGTTTCCTTATTAACGATGTAGGGGGCGTTACCGACGAGTTGGAACTTTCCGTCTCCAGTTTTCACGTACTCCCCCGAATCGTAAAAGAAGATCCATCCCCATGGCTTCTCGATCGTATATTGATCGAGAATTACCCAGTGTTCATTGATAGGCGTGAGCTTGGCGATGGCCTCTTCGACCATCTCTCGTGCTTCACTAATCGATAACACGGTTACGTCGCCTAATGCCCCGCACAGCCGCCGCTAAAAGGCGTAGCCTCTTGGCGGTCGGACTGCATGCGCTCGTTATGTGTGTGGCCTCCACCCTTGACTATTGTGTCTCAGATTTCGGAACATCTGATAAGTCTTGCACCCAATCCCGGGCAGAGCGACACCAGATTTGTTTATTGGGAGTAAGTTGACCTTTTTGCTTTATCAACCCAACTCGAATTCCAATATATTGTAATGCCGCTTCTCCCGCAGGAGCAGCGTAAATAGGAGATCCGCATTCTGGACAAAAAGCCTGCTCGCGCTGGGCGCCACTTTCAGCCGTCTTAACGTAGATTGTAGGGTTACCACTTTTTATTTGAAATGTACCCTCAAGAGCAGGAATGATCGTACGATAAGGTGAACCAGATAACGCTTGGCAATCGGAGCAGTGGCAAACGATAACTTGATCTGGGTTTACCTCGGCACTAAATGTGATCTCGCCGCAATGGCATTCCCCTTCTATATTCATAGCTTTCCCTCAATTTTTCTGACACAGGTAATTGTGCTGTTTCCTGCTCACACATAACGACCAAGCTCAGCTGCGGCGAGCCGCGAAGCGGCACGCCGTCAGCTGCAGCGCCTTGTTAGGCGTGCGCCACGCCATCCTAGTCCTTCGCAATCTCACCAGCTAGGTTGTCTACTACGATCGGTGTTTCAAAAAACTGACTTTCTGGCTCAGCGCCGTAAATTTCCTTCACTTTCTTCCGGAACTCAGCGCCATGCCACTTCTCCGCGTGGGCTTTCTCTTTCCATAGGTAAACCCCTCCGGCGATGCCTTTATCGGCGTCGAAAAGATAGTTCTTTCTGATCAAATCTGGATTTTCTCTCCATGTTGGTGCCGTCTTCTCATAGTTTGAAATCACCTCTTCTCTCGTAGTTCCATCCGGTAGTTTGAAAGTGACTATTTCAGTAATCATTTGCACTCCTCCCGAATCATCGCTTTTGGATTGTTCATTCTCTGCCCTCAAAGCCTCCAGAGAAATAGAAAGCTATGTCCAGCCGCCTAACGACCAAGCTCAGCCGCAGCGGGCCGCATTGCGGCACGCTGTCGGCTGCAGCGCCTTGTTAGACCGCGTTCCACCGTCACTCTTGCTCTCCTACGCACCCGATTGGAAAGTGGAAACCAATATCCTCCATCCCATATCCGTCTTTATGGCGTTGTATGAATGGCGCCAACTTCTTTCAACAGAATCATCTTCGCGACACTGTTCCCAAGTGACAGATACCAGTGCGCTATGCGTGCCTAGCCCAATCACCTCGAAGTGTTTTGTTTTCGGTTTCCTTACACCACCTTTTTGAAAGGATTCCAGTCGCGGACGGTGGAACGTACTGATATCTTCCGGGACGATGAATAGTGAGACCGAGCCGTCGGCGCCCACAAACATGCATGGGAGATGAAAGAAGCGATTCACCTCATCAACGTTATCCGTCTCGCACAATATCTTCTCCCATGTGGCGCGATACCCTTCAATCAACGCTCGCAGTTCTTTCATATGCCCTCCTTAGTTGCTAGATCCATACGGTCTAACGACCAAGCTCAGCTGCGGACAAGCCGCGAAGCGGGTTGGCCGTCAGCTGCAGCGCCTTGTTAGGTGGCATCTTCGCGCCATGTACCGGCAGTTTGACCTCGGTCGGAGTGGTCAATTCGAGTACAGCACCAATATTCGCCTGTTTCATTAGGTGATCCGCCAAAAATACGTGACTTCCCACTCTATCGTTAGGGCTTCAATCGCAGATCGGAACTCTACTAAGTGAGGCGATTCCCGATGCTTTTCGCGAGCGACTTCGTCGTCGAATACCTCATAGAAAAACCCTTTCTGATCCCCTTCACCGCTGACCACAATGTCAAAGACTCGGCAGCCTGGTTCATCACGGAGCACAGCGGCACCTTCGCGTAGCCCGGCATTGATCAGAATCTCTGGGGCTCCTTCCTTCACTTCGAATTCGGCTTTCAGAACAAACTCCCGCATTAGCTCATCCCTCCTCCAAGTGCGCCCATGCCATTGATACCCCTCAGTGGTTTTCTACGCAATCGGGACAATCGCAATCTCTAGTGTAAATCCGACTCAAGGTTCAAAATACGCCGCATAACGACCAAGCTCAGCTGCGGACAAGCCGCGAAGCGGGTTGGCTGTCAGCTGCAGCGCCTTGTTAGGCCGCTGGATCTATCGGCGGCCGTCCCTTAAAACCCAATCGCTACTCGACGCCCTCGACGATCCGCACGTCCCGCTCTGCGCCATCGCCGAGAGCTGCCAGCGCGCGTTGGTAGTCCTCGCTCTCATAGGCATTGAGCGCCGCCTCATGAGAAAAGAATTCAACTACGACGGTTCTTTGTTCCAACCCGAACTCCCGCGCCTGGGGTTTTCCGCCGATGACAAGGAACTTACCTCCCGCTGCCTGGATTGCGGGTATTGCAATCTCGCGATACGCTGCATGCTTGTCGGGATCCGCCGGACGCCGATGCATGCTGACCCAGTATCCTTTTGGCATGTTAGTTCTCCACTCTTAACGATCTTACGCTACTTCATCAGGGTAGCGGCCTAACAGACAATTAGACGGACATATGCCGTGTTATAACACGGACATTGTCCACCTATCCCGCCTCCGCTCGAAACACCCGTAATCATGGCTTGTTGCCCCCTTGAGTCAAAATACTAACAAATCAACCGGTTGCACGTGAATCATTCGATCTATACCCAGCGATCCGGGAATCTGCCCTACGTAATATGAGGACATTGTCGTCATATTACGATTGCAGTGATCGAAGCTGAGTTCATACAGTCTACTTTTCCTGCATCGAGGTGTTGGCGATGGATCGCCGTAGAGGTTTCTCACCGTTTCTTGATTCTCTGCGCGAAACAATCCGGATTAGGCACTACAGCATCCGAACCGAGGAGGCTTACGTCGGGTGGGTGAAGCGATTCATTCTGTACCACCACAAGCGTCATCCGACCGACATGGCGGAGACGGAGGTGGCCGCGTTTCTCTCTCATCTGGCTGTTGATCTCGTTGTTGCACCCGCCACACAGAATCAAGCGTTGAGTGCACTGTCCTTCCTCTATAAAGCAGTGCTCGCGCGGCCGCTCGGTACCGTGCCGGGAATTGTCAGGGCAAAACGTCCACGAGGGTTACCCACGGTGCTCGACCAAGAAGAGGTCGGGCTAATTCTTAGTCGACTCAAAGGCTACCATTGGCTCATCGGGTGTCTTCTCTACGGATCCGGCCTCAGACTCATGGAGTGCGTGCGCTTGCGTGTCAAGGACGTCGATTTTGGACACGCGGCTCTCTTCATTCGCAATGCAAAGGGCGGTAAGGATCGAATCGTAACGCTGCCTGGCGAGCTCAACGTTCCTCTTGAACGACATTTCGCCAGTTGCCGCACGATCTTCGAGCGTGATCAATCTGACGGCAGAGCAAAAGTCTATCTGCCGTACGCGCTCGAGCGTAAGTATCCCGGTGCGGCCATGATGTGGGGTTGGCAGTACGTTTTCCCTGCTTCCGGCGTCAGTCGGGATCCCCGTTCCGAATCCGTACGACGACATCACATCAACGAAAGTGCCGTGCAACGAGCGATTCGTAACGCGGCGCGTGATGCCGGCATCGACAAGCCGACCAGTTGTCACACCCTTCGGCATTCATTCGCTACGCATCTGCTTGAGCGAGGTATGGATATCCGCACGGTGCAGGAGCAACTCGGGCACACTGATGTTCGTACGACTCAGATTTATACGCACGTGCTCGAGCGAGGCGGTATGGCGGTGAAAAGCCCTCTTGGCGATGCGTTGAGATCCTTCGAAACCTGACTCTTCAATCACCCTTGCTCGATAGAAATCGAATAAAACTAGGATTCAGAGTGGATACCGGATTCTCCAATCTGTGCACCGGCATGTTCCGCTGCCAGGTACGCGAATCGATTCAGTGTGCCGTCAATGTCACTGTCTTCAGTTGACTCCGGTGCATAGAGTAAAATCAGAACGTCCCTGGTATCGTCTGTGATTTTGGTGCGATCAGAATCTGCAATTGGACTTCCGAAGGCACCACCACCGTCGGCGCTGACAAGTTTGCCGGCGATGTTTATTTCTTTACCAATTCCGCGGTAGCTCTCATCACTCGTGCCCAAACGTATACTCACGTCACCAACAACATGTTTGTAATCGTACGCGCCGAGAGGGAACAACGATTCTATGGAACAGATATTATTGATGTCGACGATGTTGTTGACGTAATAAAGCTCCTGACCCTTGAGGATACGGCGCACCAATGCTTCACCGGATGGACGGTAACGAGACGGATCGATCCCGACTGACTTGAATAAACGGCGAACGCCGGCAGCCACAGGATGCTCGCCGAAGGGAGTGTCGGAAAAACGCTCTCGGGCCGTGCTTGCGATCTCCTCATAAATGCTCCGGAGCTCGTCGCTGCTCGCGGCTATGCGGCAATCGGTGAGGTGTAGGAATCCCAGTTTGAGCGCGATAGTGGGTACGGTCGTGAGATGCATGGCTAACGCGCCTATTTGTTCGTTACGCTTCGGGTTTGCTGTTGCGGTGATCGAGGATGGCTCCCACGCTCGAGGCGGTTGAAACACAGTAGGGAACCAGTAACGTCAGCATCATCTGGATCACTCGGGTCGAATCGACTGTGCCACCGGTGATCGCGTTTCCATGGTTGATGATGATGAGTATCGAGCCGACGACGAGTCCGTATTTCAACCCTCTCATCACGATCGGCTTTGTGCTGGCGATGCGCAACCACTCTTGAACCATGGTGTCATATCCCCCGGTGAAGATTCATTGCAGCCAAGCGGCCTTGTTCCAGGTCCCTCAGAATCGGATGGAGAGACATGTCAGCCCGCCGTCCATTTTTCTGAATTCACTTACCTGCGTTTCCAGGATTTCAATATCGAGCTCATCCATTATCTCCCGCGTCGCGGGAAAGCCCGCCGGCATGATGACGCGGCCGTTTACCCAGAGGCTGTTGCCCGCATAGGATTCGTCAGCGGGAATCACGACCCGTTCGAACCCACTCAGCTGCGCACATTCTGAGAACTCCTGCGTGACGAGCAACCGGTTGTCCCCGATCCCATTGATGCTCGATTTCAAATGCAGGCCGTCACCGGCCGCCAGGGAGATGCACTGCATACCACAGGCTTGAAGGATACCTGTCAATTGCCGGGCGCCCTCTTCGTTCGTACGAGTGGAAAGTCCGATGAGAACCTGCTCGCCCATCACCAATATGTCGCCGCCATCGACGCTTCCGGGTGCAACGATGCGCGCGATGGGCCGATGCCCGGCCAGCAACGGCTCGATGGCGGCTTCCTCACCTCGGCGCGAAGCGGCACCGGGGCGCGTAATGACGGCAACTTCCGGAGTCACTACGGCGGTGTCCTCGACGAAGCAGCCGTCGGGAAACTTTTCGTCTGGATCGAGTACCGTGACTTGCAGATCGAGGGACTCCAGAATCCCTATGTAGTCTCGATGTTGCGCAAGCATGCGTTCGGGATCGGGCGCGCCAAAACTGGCGCTCGTCAGACCGTCACCGGCGTTCATGGCGGGCCGGCGCGCAATGGCATGGGTGAAGGTCATGTTTCCTCCGCTCTCCCGGTCAGCGCACGCACTTCCCGGCGTTGTACTTTGCCAACGGGACTTCGCGGCAGAGAGTCCACGAAATGCACCTGCTTCGGTGCCTGCACCGAACCCACCTGCTGCTTCGCGAATGCGATGATGTCTTCGGCACTGGTGTCGGCACCGTCACGTAACTCCACGGCTACCTGCACCGCTTCCCCCCACTTCTCATCGGGACGGCCGAATACGACACACTCGTGTATGGCGGGGTGGGCGACGAGGGCGGCTTCCACGTCGCTGGGATAGACGTTGAATCCACCGCTGATGATGACGTCCTTCAATCTATCTTTGAGAAACAGAAATCCGCGTTCATCAAGGTAGCCCACATCCCCTGTGTGCAGCCAGCCGTCCACCAGAGCTTCGGCGGTCTGCCCGGGGTTGTCGAGATAGCCGCTCATCAGTAGATCCCCGCTGACCACGATCTCGCCCTGCCCGCCCGCGGGCAGAAGCGCTCCGCTGGAGTCCACGATGGCGACGCGGGTCATGAAGCTGGCTCTACCCACCGATGCAATAGTACTCTCGTCGCTGGCCTCCTCCGGGATTAGCGCGGTGATGATCTGCGGTGCTTCTGTGAGACCGTAGTTTGTCGCGATGACGGGGCCGAACAATGCGCGTGCCTGGCGGATCTTCTCCGGCGGCATGATGGCGGCGCCGTAGATGAGCAGCCTCAGCTGCTCGAAGCGGCGCGGCTTGTGCTCCATCGCCTGCATCATCATGTAGATAAGCGTGGGAGGCAGGAAACTCACCGTGATGTCCTGCTTCTGGAGGGCGTCCAGCACCTTCTCCGGCGTGGTCTTGCCGTGCAGGAATACCAACGTGCCGCCCACGGCAAGGAGCGGCGTCACGTAGCACGATGTACCGTGGGTAAGCGGCGCCGCCATCAAATAACGGTCCGCAGGGCCGAATCCGAAAGCGTGAATCATGCTGCTGGCGCCGGCAGTCCATGCCCGGTACGGCTGCTGCACGCCCTTCGGTTTACCGCTGGAGCCGCCGGTAAATTTGATTGCTTGGGTAAGTGACGGCGAGAGTCCCCGCCGTTGTGGCCGGTCGCCTCTGTTCTTATCGATAAGAGTGTCGATGTAGTGCGCGTCGGGTGTCGATCTTTGGTCGGCGCGGGCGCCAATCAGAACGGTGGCCGAACCCGGATCGAATTTGTCGAGGCAGGCCTCGTCGGCGATCACTAACGATGGCCTGGCGGTCGCGATTTTGGTTTCCAGATCCCGCGAAGCATCGAGCGGATTGAGCGGCACCCAGATCTTGTCCGCCGCCATCACAGCGAGCAATGCGATAAGGTGCTCGACGGTATTGTAGGCGCAAATGCCGACGCGGGTTTGCGGCTCTGGTTCCATGGCCTGCAGCGCGACGGCAAGCGCGTCCGCCCGTGTCACCAGCTCCAGGTAGCTGAGGGAAACCCCCGGTGCCTCGACGGCAACGGCATCGGGATGGCGCGCGGCGGCACGGTAGATGAGATCGACAGGCTGCATGCTCGCGCGGAAGGCTTCAGTCGCCGGAATGCGGTTCCGCTTCGTATGGCACGTTCTCTTCGACGAGATCCCACATGTAACGCATGCTCGGAGTCTGCTGCTCCTCGGCAATGTGGGCGACGAGTCCCGCAGAGCGTGAGATCACGGCGATGCCGCGCATGATGGCCGTGGGTATTTCGATCTCGCCAAGGAGTGCCCCGATGGCGCCGGTGGCGTTAACGGTAATGTGTTTGCCAAAGCGCTCGTCGACAGCCGCCGAGAGCGTGCGCAGAGCGGCGATGTGATGACCGGGCACGCCTTCGGATTCTGCCAGGGCGAAGAGTTTCGGTGTACGGGGATCGTCGGGCTTGTGCATGTGATGGCCAAACCCCGGAATCGGCTTGCGCGCCGATCGGTACTCGTCGGCGATCTCACGAGCGGTAGCTTCCCCGTCGGGCGCCGCGAGAATACGTTCGATTAAGCCCGCACAACCTTCCATGGTACCGACAAAAACGCTGCCCACAGCGAGCAGCCCGGCGCTCACACCCGCCTGCAACGACTCCGGAGTGCTGCCGTAGATCATGCGCGTAGCAATAGCGCTGGGGGTCAGGCCGTGTTCCATGAGCGTCACCAGCACGGCGTCGAGAATGCGCGTCTGGGCTGGAGTAGGGCGGCGTCCGGTGATGGCGAAGTATGTCATCTCGGTGAAGCTGAGCTCGCCGATCAGCTCGTCTACCAAATCCGCGCCGCGAACGGTAATGGCGTCGGTGCTGTGGGTGCAAAGACGGGTGGTTGGCTTGTTGGGTGACTTCATGGTTCGGATCACTTTGTTTCTCGAGCACGTCTACCCCCGAAGGGGGCTCGCTCCGGTAAGGCAAGCGTGCGTGGGCCGGTGCTCGACGATCCTCGTCAACTAATCGTCGAACTGCAAGCCGTGTTCTTTGATCTTCCGCGTCAGGGTATTGCGCCCCCAACCAAGCAGGCGTGCCGCATCCTGACGTCGGCCGCCGGAAGCATTGAGAGCGGTCTCGATCATGACCTGCTCGAAACGTGGCACGGCGGCGTCGAGTAATCCGTCCTCGCCGGCTGCCAGATGACGTTCCGCCCAACGCCGCAGCTGCGCCTGCCAGTCATCATCACCGGCCGTCGTCTGCTGACCTTCGCGCAGCTCCGGCGGCAGGTCGGCGAGCTGAATTTCGTTTCCCGATGCCATCACCGTTAGCCAACGACAAAGGTTCTCCAGCTGGCGCACGTTACCGGGCCAGGCCATGGCCGTGAGATAGCGCTCGACATCGCTGCCGAGGGTCTTGGTGGCGGCGCCCAGCTCCTCAGCGGCCGCGGATAGGAAGTGGCGCAGCAACGGCAAGATGTCCTCACGCCGATCTCTTAGAGCCGGGGCATGCACCCGAATCACGTTGAGACGGTGATAAAGATCCTCGCGAAAGCTGCCATCGCGAACCCGGGATTCGAGATCCTGGTGGGTGGCGGCGATGATGCGCACGTCCACCCGGATTGGCACATGGCCGCCGACTCGGTAGAACTCGCCGTTGGCAAGCACCCGCAAGAGCCTGGTTTGCAGCTCCGGCGGCATGTCACCGATCTCGTCGAGGAAAAGCGTGCCACCGTCGGCCTGCTCGAAGCGGCCGAGCCTCTGGCTCTGGGCGCCGGTGAAGGCACCACGCTCGTGACCAAAGAGCTCCGACTCCAGGAGCTCGCGGGGAATCGCGGCCGTATTGAGCGCGATAAAGGGTGCCTGGGTGCGCGGGCTGTGGCGGTGCAGCGCGCGCGCCACGAGCTCTTTGCCGGTACCGGACTCACCGGTAATGAGCACGGTGATATTGGAACGCGACAACCGGCCGATGGCGCGAAACACTTCCTGCATCGCAGGAGCCGATCCGACAATGCCACCGATGGTGCTCGCGGCATCGGTCTCCGCCGCCGGTCGGTCAGCGTCTTCTTGCTTGCGGCCAAGCGCTCGGTGCACCAGCGCCACCGCTTCATCCACATCGAAGGGTTTCGGAAGATACTCGAAGGCACCGCCTTGATAGGCGGACACGGTACTCTCCAAATCGGAGTAGGCGGTCATGATGATGACAGGCAGGCGCGGGTAGCGGGCGGATATATTCTCGAGAAGGCTGAGTCCGTCCATCTCCGGCATGCGGATGTCGGAAATGACGGCATCGGGCTGCTCGACCCCCAGCTGTGCCATGGCCTCGGCGCCGTTTTCGAACACGGCCACCGCCATTCCGGCTTGCGTCAAGGCGCGTTCCAGCACCCAGCGAATTGATCGATCGTCGTCGATAACCCAGACGCTGGCGCCGCTCATGAACCGTTCTCCACCGGCAACACGAGACTGAATGTGGTGTCGCCGGGAATGCTCGTGTACTCGATCAAGCCACCGTGCTGGTGCGCCAGCGACTGGGCGATGGACAGGCCCAGGCCCGTGCCGTCGCTGCGCCCTGTAACCAGGGGAAAGAACACCTGCTCGCGCAATTCTTCCGGCACGCCGGGGCCGTCGTCGTGCACCTCGATTCGCACCACCAGACGGTGACAGATCTGACCGATGGTGAAGCGCCGTTGAATGCGCGTGCGCAGCTGGAGCTCGCCGTGGCCATCCAGGGCCTGCACCGCATTACGGGCCATGTTCAGGGTCGCCTGAATCAGTAGCTCCGGATCGGCATGTACGGGGGGAATGCTGGGATCGTAGTCCCGGTTCACGTGCACCCCCGGCGGCGCTTCTGCGCTCAGCAGCGCGCGCACCCGCTCTGTCACTTCATGAATATTGATGCGGCGCTTGTTGGGCAGTCCCCGCGGTCCGAGCATGCGATCGAGAAGATCCTGCAGGCGGTCGGCCTCATGAACGATAACCTGGGTGTATTCCTTGAGTGCGTCGTCGACGAGCTGGCGCTCGAGGAGTTGCGCCGCGCCGCGAAGGCCGCCCAGAGGATTACGGATCTCGTGGGCGAGGCCGCGCATCAGCGCGCGAACCGATGTGTTACGGGCAACGCCCTGCTCCTCGCGCGTGATTCGCCGGTGGCGATCCACTTGCACGAGCTCCACCAGCAACCGAGCCTCGCCGCCGCTCTCGCTCACGGGCGACACGCTGCAATCCACGGTGATGGTGTGCGTCGGAAGCGCGAGGCGCATCTCGCGCTCCGTGAAGGGAGCGCCGTTGATGGCTGCCCTGGCAAGGGCTGCGGCGAACAGCGCGGTCTCGGAAAGAAGTCCTTCCGCACTGGTGCCGAGCACCTGATTGGCGCTCACGTCCAGCAACTCCTCGGCGGCGGGATTCATGGCCAGCAGACACAGATCCGGGCCGAGCAGCAGCACGGCGGTGGTGAGGTTGTCGATGATGGCTTTGGTGCTGTCCACGGGTTCCCTATGAACCTGCCTGACGGCAGGCCGCCTGGCCGGTTGCCTGGCCGGTTGCGTGGCCGGTTGCGTGGCCGGTTGCGTATTGGCGACTGGTAGGGGCATGCCATCTAGTGAGCAAGATCCGGACCACCTCGACGGCGGCAAGCCACAGCCTTCAGGTAACGGAAAATAGTCGCTCAGGCCGCGTAAATACGGGAAATCAACCGCTCAGAAGCGACCATGGGCCCCGCCGGCAACGCAGCGAATACGCCTGGGGTGGAGAGTATGCACCAAAATGGTGCGTGAGTGAACTGGGGATCCGACGGGCCGACCCGTCGGACGCGTCAACCGCCGCCGCGTTTCAGATGGAAGATGACACTGTTGCTGCGGGCGATCTCCTTGCCCTGGTCATCCTTGACGGCCGCCTGCACGGTATGGGTGCCGCGGTCGACTTCCGTGAGGGTCACGGAGGTGCTTCTACCGCTGCCGATGGACTGGCCGTCCATCATGACGTCGATACTGTGCCCGCTCTGCAGACTTGGCGTCAGACTCAGGCTGACACGCACGTTGCCACCGTTATCCCGTATGGTCGCATCGTTGCTGGGGCTCGTGACTTTGAAGTCCTCGTAGCCGGCGGGCCTGGGCTCGTCTTTCTTGGCAGTGGAGTCCTGTAGCGGTGGCGCCGGTGGCAGACTGAAGCTTTGCAGAGGCTCGAGCTTGACCTCCTCCTTCTGATCCGAGGGAGGCGGCTTGTCGGAATAAACCACGTCGCCGTTGGGCAGCGTCCATTTATAGATTGAGCCCGCCTGGACGGCGCCCGCGACCAGCATCAAGCATAGAAAATAGGCAAGCTTCAGCATGTTCTGAGCATAGACAAGGCACCGCGGCGCCACAACAAACGCCCTCGGAAACCGAGGCTCAGGTCGCATTCGATGGTGCAATCGGGGGGCTTGGCGGCGGATTCACCGACCATTGCGCCCGCTCCTGAAGCAACCGGAGACCGCCTGACGGGGCGGCCTCAGTTAGTCTGCGGCCGGGGGCGTTGAGGCTGGTTTATGGAGGTACGTTGCAATGTGAAGGTGACACTGTTGCTTCGCGCAACGACCTTGCCGTCCGAATTTTTGACCACCGCCTGGATACTGTGAGTGCCACGATCCATGTCGGTCAGGGTGATAGCCGTGGATCTGCCGCCACCGACGGATTGGCCGTCGAGAATCAGGTGGATCTTGTCGCCGGCTCGGAGCGCCGGCGCGAGTTTCAGATCGACATCCACGCTGCCGGCGTTACTCCGGATCCCTTCGTCATCAGCGGGGCGCGTGATACGAAATTCGCTGTAGCCGGTCTCTCCCTGGGCGCCGGCGGCCTGCGTGGAAGTAGCGCGCGCCGGTGCAACCGCAGGCGTCGTATTCATAGGCCGGACCTGGATTTCCTCCGCCGGCCTGTTCGAGGGCGGCACGTCGGTGAACTCGACGGTCCCGTCGGGTTGCACGACTCTGAAAATTTTCTGCGCCTGGACGGCGCCGCAAGCAACGGCGAGGCAAATCGCTAAGATCAGGGACTTCATGCCCCACAGGATAGTCAATGGCTCAGGGGCCAACAACAACAAGCCCCCGAAATCGGGGGCTTGGAAGTAACGATGGATCGCCCCGGGGGGCGCCCGTGTCAGAGGCTGTAGTACATATCGAACTCCACCGGATGGGTGGTCATGCGGAATCGCGTGAGCTCCTCCATCTTGAGTTCGATGTAAGCATCGATGACGTCGTTTGTGAACACGTCTCCCGCGAGCAGGAACTCCCGGTCATTGTCCAGGGACACCAGTGCGTCGTCCAGGGACGCACACACGGTGGCGATGCCTTTCTCTTCCTCCGGTGGCAGATCGTAGAGATCCTTGTCGAGAGGTGCCCCGGGATCGAGCTTGTTCAGGATTCCGTCGAGCCCCGCCATCATCAGTGCCGTGAAGATGAAGTACGGATTACCGTTGGAGTCCGGGAAGCGGACTTCCAACCGGCGGCCCTTCGGGTTTGGCACGTGGGGCACGCGCACCGAGGCGGAGCGATTCTTGGCTGAGTAGGCCAGCAGCACCGGTGCTTCGAAGCCGGGCACCAGGCGCTTGTAGCTGTTGGTGCCGGAATTGGTGAAGGCGTTCAACGCCCGGGCATGCTTAAAGATGCCGCCAATGTAGTGGAGCGCCGTTTCCGAGAGTCCGGCGTACTTCTCGCCAGCGAAAACGTTCTCGCCGCCCTTGCCCAGGGACTGGTGAACGTGCATACCGTTACCGTTGTCACCCACCAACGGTTTCGGCATGAAGGTGGCCGTTTTACCGTAGGCGTGGGCGACGTTGTGCACGCAATACTTGAGGATTTGCAGCTCATCGGCCTTGCGAACCAGGGTGTTGAAAGCCGTGCCGATCTCCGCCTGGCCGGCGGTCGCCACCTCGTGGTGATGCACTTCCACCGGGACGCCCATCTCCTCCATGGCGAGGCACATGGCGGAGCGAATGTCGTGCTGAGCGTCCACCGGCGGCACCGGGAAGTAGCCGCCTTTGGGACCGGGCCGGTGGCCCATGTTGCCGTCCTCGTAGGCGCGCTCGGAGTTCCACTCGGCTTCCTCGGAATCGATGCGGTACATGGCACCCGCGGGGGTAGCAGCCCAGCGCACGTCGTCGAAAATAAAAAACTCGGGCTCGGGACCGAAATAAGCGGTATCGGCAATCCCGGTGGAGCGCAGATACGCCTCGGCGCGCTTGGCCAGCGATCGCGGATCGCGTTCATAACCTTGCATGGTGCTCGGCTCGACGACGTCACAACGCACGTTCAGCGTCGGCTCATCGGTAAACGGGTCGAGGATGGCGCTGTCGGGATCCGGCATGAGAATCATGTCCGACTCCTGGATTCCCTTCCATCCGGAGATGGAGGAGCCATCGAACATCTTGCCATCCTCGAAAAAGTCGGCGTCCACCACCGAGGCAGGCAGGGACATGTGCATTTCCTTGCCGCGTGTATCGGTGAAACGCAGATCGACGAACTTCACCCCTTTATCCTGAATCGACTTCAGCACGTCATCCGCGGACATGGCTGTTTCCTCCCAAAAATTTGAAAACGGGCTAACCGACACCTTCCGGTGCCGCTCTACTGACAGAATCTGAGTGCAGGAAGCGTGCCAGGCAGGGTGCAGCATTTCGGGTGGCCGGCGCAACCACTACAGCCGACAGCGGCGGCAGGCTCCCGCGCCCCGAGATCCAAGAATTTTCAGATGCTTGGCGAGACCGGGCGCGGTGGCCCGGCGGCAACCCGCGCAGCCATTGGCCCATGCCTGGAAGCGGCACCGGGCAATATGCGGGATTGGCTGAACTAATTACGCACCATAATAGTGCGTCCACCTCCTTCGCGCACCTTTATGGTGCTGCTATGAATAGAGTACCCGCACGCTGGCGATGTCCGAATCGCCCACCGCCGCGTCGCTGAACGCCGCGGCATTGCCCGCCGCTTGATCGGGATCCGTACCCAGGGCCAGGGGCAGTTCCACCTCCACGTGAATCCTGCCATTCAAATAGTGCAGGTTGACGCGCCGGATCTGGTGCGCCGCCGGTAGATGCTGCCAACGTTCCTTCAGCCGGCCCAACACCTGGTCGCGCAGACCCAGATGCTTTCCCGGCGCCGCATGCTCGTCATCCTCCGGATCGATGTGCACGGTCACATCGGCGATGCTCTCGAAGTGTCCCATGAGCCGGCTGCGCACAGTCTCGCTGATCTGGTGGCCTTCGGACACGCTCACGCGGGCATCGCTGAGAATGAGGTGCACGTCCACCAGCACCCGGCCGGCCATGCGCCGGGTGCGCAGCAGGTGCAGGCTGTCGACGCCGTCCACCGACTGAATAATGTCGCGGATGTCGTCGAGACGGTCAGCATCGAGGCCGGTGTCGATGAGTTCGCCGACGCTGCTCTTGGCCACATCGAATCCGATCTTGCCGATCATGGCGGCCACCACCAGTGCGGCGACGGCGTCCAGGGAAGTATGTCCCAGCAGCGCACCGCCCACGCCGATAATAACCACCAACGAGGAAATGGCATCGCTGCGGGAATGCCAGGCGTTGGCGCGCAACAATTCCGAGTTGAGGCGCCGCGAGTAGCGCATGGTGTAGTGGTACACAGCCTCTTTACTAATCGCCGACACCGCGGCCAGGGCAATAGCCCACGCCTCCGGTGCCACCAGCAAATCCGGTTCCAGTAACGCGCTCACGCTGTCATAGACGATGCCCGTGCTGATCAGCATTAACGCGATACCCAGACCGACCGTGGCGGCGGTCTCGATGCGGGCGTGGCCGTAAGGATGATCCTCATCGGCTTCTGCGTGAGCGTGCTTGGCGGCATACAGAACCAGCACATCCGTGGCCAAATCGGAAAGCGAGTGCACACCATCGGCTATCAGGGCCTGGGAATGGCTGAACCAACCACCGACTATTTTGATAATGCCAAGGGACAGGTCCACCGCCGAACCCACCACAGTCACGCGGCGCACCTGAAGATAACGCTCGTTCAGCGCTGTGCTTGCCCTGGCTTCAGTCATATGGGGTTCCCGGAACTGTGCTCTCACCCACCTGCAGCGTCAGCACCAGCTCGCCGTCACTCTCGCTGATGCCGAGAACGCGATGGCCATTGATGCGGCACCAGGCGGGTATGTCGCTGCGCGTACCCGGGTCGGTGCACCACACTTCAAGAATGTCCCCGGGGAACAGGCCGGAGATTTTATCCTGCACCCGGATCACCGGCATCGGACACAACAGCCGGCGGGCATCGAGGGTGTGATTTTCCCCCACTTGCCGTTACCTGTTGATGACCGTCAGCATTGCTGAGCCGGTGCGGTTCAAATGTGCCACCCGTCAGGGATGTCGTCAGCGGGATACGGTACGACTGTCATCAAGCGCGCCTCGCTGCCGGGGAGAGTCACCTCCACCTCGACGCTATCGGCATTGCGCCCCTGACTGTAACGGGCGGTCAAACGGGCGGCCAGCAAGAGATCATCCTCACTAACCTCACCATCGACGAGCGTCAGTGGCCCACCGTGGCTCATGGTACGCATGTGCGTGAATTGCCGCCGGTAACCGGAGAGAAACTGATTCTCGCCGTCCTCGCGCGCGATGATGACTTTGAAGTGCGGACGCGGGCGCAAATGCCGGCCCACCTTCAAGAGCATGATGTCATCGAGCTCGTAGTCGCGCACGCCGCGAGATGCCCACAGATCCTTTACCTTCACCGTGTACTGGCGATTGGTGAGAAAACAGCAGCCGCCGGCCGGTTGTGCGTAGTCACTGAAACCGAAGCGCTCCGCCAGCGCCATCTGCGGCTTGCGTGAACGCCCGTGGAAACTGAACATCGCATCGCGGTCCACCCAACCTTCGCGCTCAGGCAGCGTGTCCGGCAGGTGCTTCGCGCACAGGGGCCGCAATAAACGATCGCCGGCGCCCGACTCTCTGGCGACGACCGGCATCGTGTCTTTGCGCTGGGACATCGGCCGTTGGCCAACCACCTCGCCGGTGATGACAAAATCGAAATCGTGTTCCTGTATCCATTGGTAGGCTTTACCAACCATGAACGACTTGCAGTCCAGGCAAGGATTGAGATTGGCGCCGTATCCGTGCCGGGGATTGATGACGATGTTCTTGTATTCCTCGACTACGTCGATGAGGTGCAGGCGAATCCCCAACTGCTCCGCCACCCACAGGGCGTTGTTACGCTTGGGTCGATCACGGTCCCTGCTGCGAATGGCGTGGGTATGACCTTCTACACAAAATCCGGTGAAGAAGTTGATGCCTTCCACATGAACGCCCTGCTCCATCACCACCCGGGCAGCGAGCATGGAATCGAGGCCGCCGGAGATGAGCGCCACCGCTTTTTGTCGTGGTCGCTTCGCGCTCAGCACCGCCGGCGCATCTTTCAGGGTTGCGGGTGTCAGCATGGGGATTAGCCCTCGTCGAGTCCGCTGGCCATGGATGGCATGTTACATCTTGCAGTGACGGATCTCAGGCCCGATTGCGGGCCTTAGTCCGGCAACCGCGACTCCCCGGCAAAGAGATCCGTGACCTGCTCGCGGGCGCGCACCAGGTGCAAGGCGTCGCCGTCCACCATCACCTCGGCGGCCCGCGGGCGCGTATTGTAGTTGGAACTCATGACGAATCCGTAGGCGCCCGCCGAAGCGACCGCGACATAATCGCCGGCAGCTACCCGCAAGCGCCGGTTCTTACCGAGAAAATCCGCCGACTCACACACCGGGCCGACGACGTCGACGAGCAGCGCGTCGCTGTCATCCTGTCGAGTGCGGCGAACGGGAAGGATTTCCTGCCAGGCGTCGTAGAGTGCTGGACGTAATAGATCGTTCATGGCGGTATCGACCACAGCGAAGTTGCGTTCGCCGCCAACTTTCAAATACTCGACCCGGGCGAGCAGCAGGCCCGCTTCGGCGGCGATGGCGCGCCCGGGCTCTACCAGCAGTTCCAGATCGCGACCCGCGAGGCGCGCGGCGATGGCGGCGGCGTACTCGGCGGCCGATGGCGGCACTTCCCCGCCGTAACGTACGCCCAGACCACCACCCACATTGAGATGGGTGATGCTGATACCGGTCGCCGTCAGCGTGTCGATGAGTTCCAGCGCGCGCTCCAGCGCATCGACGAATGGGGTGAGGGAGGTCAGCTGGGACCCGATGTGAAAATCGACGCCCTTGATGGCGACATTGCCGAGCGTCGCCGCCCGCGCGAACAGCGCGGGCGCATCGCCGATGGGAACGCCGAACTTATTCTCCTTGAGACCGGTGGCGATGTAGGGATGGGTATCGGCATCGACATCGGGATTAACGCGAACCGAGATCGGCGCGATGGCGTCAAGGGCGGCGGCGACGCCGTTGAGTCGCTCGAGTTCTCCCTGAGATTCGACATTGAAACAGAGGACACCGACTTCCAGGGCCCGGCGCATCTCCGCCTCAGCCTTGCCGACGCCGGAGAACACGATCTTCGCGGCATCACCACCCGCTGCCAGTACCCGCTCCAACTCGCCCACGGAAACGATGTCGAAGCCGGAGCCCAGACGCGCAAGAACATCCAGCACACCGAGGTTGGAATTGGCTTTGACCGAGTAGCAGATGCGATGGGCGAGCCCGGCGAGGGCCTCGTCGAATGCCCGCCAATGCGACTCCAGAGCCGCCCGCGAGTATACATAGCAGGGCGTACCGAAACGCTCGGCGATGACGGCCAGCGGCACCTGCTCGGCCAACAGGTTATTGTCCTTATAGTGAAAAAATTCTACGGGATTGCTCACTGAATTCTCGGATGGGTAGACGCCTCGACCGGCGCCTCACCGTCAGCTATAGGTGGCGTTTGCCGGCGCGGATCTTCGTTGCGAGGTTTTCTCCTCGTCCTTGTCTTTTTCCTTTTCTTTCTCCGTCTCCTCCGGCAAATAAAGCGGGCCCTTGACGCCACATGCCGCACCAAGCCCGCCCACTGTCGTCACACAGACGAGTCTCAGAAACCATCGGCGATTGCATGGGGCTTTCAATTGCGCTTCTCCTGGCCGTTCGGGAGTATAACAGTCCCTGGGCCTTGATCTGGCCCGACTGTCGCGTACACTGCCGCGGCGCAGTCCCTTGGAGCAGGCCGACAAACGTGAACGACGACGCGCCACTCATCATCGAGCCACCGGAAGACGCCGTGGCCAGCATCATCTGGTTACATGGGCTGGGGGCCGACGGCCACGACTTCGAACCTATTGTTGCCGAGCTCGGCGACGCCGCGACGCGCAAGGTTCGTTACGTGTTTCCCCACGCCCCGCGCATACCGGTAACCATCAACGGCGGTATGGTGATGCGGGCCTGGTACGACATCAAGGATACGGATCTCTCGAACCGCGCCGATGAACCCGGAGTGCGCGCCTCGGCCGCTATTCTCGAGGGACTCATCGAGGAGGAAATTGCCAGGGGTCTAGCGTCGACGCGCATACTGTTGGCGGGTTTCTCCCAGGGAGGCGCCATTGCCCTGCACACGGGGCTGCGCTACGGCAAACCCCTGGCCGGAATTCTGGCCCTGTCCACTTATCTTCCATTGCAGGAAACAGCGGCCGCCGAATTCCAGGAAGCCAATCGCGATATCCCTATCTTCCTCGCCCACGGCAGCCAGGACCCCGTCATTCCCCTGGCGCTCAGCGAGCACTCGCGACAGTTTCTCGTGTCACTGGGATACCACCTGCAGTGCCACACCTATCCCATGCCGCACTCGGTGTGCCCGGAAGAGATACGCGACATGGCAATCTGGCTGGAGCGCGTTCTTTCTTGATTTAATTCCTATCGCGACTGGGCGCGTCTTGGTGCTCCCCGTGGGCGTCCGCCACCGGAGCGCGAAGGTGGCGGCCCGCGTCGGCGTTCGCGCCGTGCCGGCGGTTTTGGTTTTACCAACAGCCCCTCGGTGATGGCGGCCGTGGGTATCTTGCTGCCGATGAACGCCTCGATGTCCATCAGAGAATACACGTAACTCTCGCAGGCGAAGCTCACCGCATCGCCGCTGGCCCCGGCACGCGCCGTGCGCCCGACCCGGTGCACGTAATCCTCGGCATCCTGGGGCAGATCGAAGTTTATGATGTGGCTGACATCTGGAATGTGCAGACCCCGTGATGCGACATCGGTGGCCACCAGCACCGGCAGCTTGCCGCTGGTGAATTTCTCCAGCAACGCGAGCCGCTTGCGTTGCGGCACGTCACCGGTCAACAGGCCTGCGAGTATGCCGTTACCTTCGAGATAAGCCTCGACCTTTTCGGCGGCGCGCTTGGTGTTGACAAAAACCATGGTCCGCGTCGGCTCGATACTCTGCAGTATGCCGATGAGCAGTGGGATCTTCTCGTCGTTGGATACGTGGTAGAGCACCTGACTCACCTTGGAGACCGTTACATCGTCCGGGTTGGCGTTGATGACGGTCGGTGAGTTCATGTGCTCGTAGGCGAGCTCGGAGACACGCATGGAGAGTGTCGCCGAGAACAACATGTTCAAACGTTCCTCTGGCGGTGGCATGCGCCGCAGTACGTAGCGAATATCCTTGATGAAACCCAGGTCAAACATGCGGTCGGCCTCGTCCATGACCACCACTTGAATGCCGTTAAGGCTGTAGATCCGTTGCTTGAGATAGTCGATGGCGCGTCCCGGCGTGCCGATAAGAATGTCGAGCCCGGCGTGCAGCATTTCCCGCTGCTGCTCGTAGCCTGTACCGCCGAATACAACGCCAATGCGCAAATCCGTATGTTTACCGAGCACAAGGGCATCTTTGTGGATCTGCACCGCAAGTTCCCGCGTGGGTGCGAATATGAGCGCCCGTGGGTCGCCGTCCTTGTGGCCTTTGGCCGGCGGGTTATTCAGCAGATAGTTCATGGTCGCGAGAAGAAATGCAGCGGACTTGCCGGTGCCCGTCTGCGCCTGACCCTCCACGTCGTGGCCGCTCAGCGCATGGGGCAGAGCTTCTGCCTGGATGCGCGTGCAGAATTCGAAGCCCGCGTCTTTGGTTCCCCGCAGAAGCTCGGGGCGCAGATCCAGGGTCTCGAACGTGACGGTTGACAAAAGTTGTTCACTCATACGTTTTGTAACTTTGTTTCCAGTTTTTGGGGACCGCCCGTGGCGGTCTTCGGTCACATATGCCAGTCGCGGCAGATGTAAAATTTTCAGCCAATCAACCTGTTTCCAATGAACCGCAAATAAGTGGCTGACTTACCGGCCTTTATGTCTAGGGCAATCTCAAAAGGCCTGCCCGGTCGTCGACACCGCTACACAAGAGAGGAAAATATAGGGTGGTGAGCGGGTTGCAATACACCTGCGATTCGGCTCAAATGGCGCGCATCAGCGTCTGGAGAGGCTCCAATGAGCGATAAGATTGTCCACATCACGGACGAAAGTTTTGAAGACGACGTGCTCAAAGCAGAGCACCCGGTGCTGGTGGACTATTGGGCTGAATGGTGTGGTCCGTGTAAGGTCATTGCGCCGATTCTGGGCGAGATCGCCGAAGAATACTCGGGAAAACTGCAGGTTGCAAAGCTAAACATAGACGAAAATCCGGCCACACCCCCAAAATACGGCATTCGAGGCATACCGACCTTGATGCTTTTCAAGGGTGGCAATGTAGAAGCCACCAAGGTCGGAGCTCTCTCGAAGTCACAGCTGTCGGCTTTTCTGGACAGCAATCTTTAAGTACTAAAGGGGCGGGACCCGGTGATAGGGTGCCGGTATAAGAAACAGCGCCAGCGCAGGCTGGACGCGGCAACAATGGCGTGCTAAGTTTACTTTATTGAGGCGGGTTCCCCGTCACTTTCATTCGTTCATAACATCCCTGACTGATCCGGATTCCAAACCTTTTCCGGTTTTCGTGTGCGCATATGTCGCATGCTGTTCCCTCCGCATTTCGCAATACCAGAATTGACCGTACATGAACCTAACTGAACTGAAGCAACTGACCCCCCCGGAGCTGCTGTCGTTGTCCCAGGAAATGGGAATCGAGGGCGTCGCACGCTCACGAAAGCAGGACATCATTTTCGGCATCCTCAAGGCACATGCCAAAAAGGGTGAAGATATTTACGGTGATGGCGTACTGGAAATTCGGCAAGACGGTTTCGGATTTCTGAGATCGGCCGACAGCTCCTACTTGGCGGGCCCCGACGACATCTACGTTTCACCCAGCCAGATCCGACGATTTAGTCTGCGCACGGGCGATACCGTTGCCGGAAAGATTCGGCCACCGAAGGAAGGCGAGCGTTATTTTGCGCTTCTCAAGGTCGATAAAATCAACCTCGACAGCCCGGAAAACTCCAAGAACAAGGTCGCGTTCGAGAACCTGACGCCGCTGTTTCCCAACGAGCGTTTCACTCTGGAGCGTGGCAACGGATCAACCGAAGATCTCACACCACGCATCATCGACCTGATCTCGCCTATAGGGAAGGGTCAGCGTGCTCTCATCGTGTCGCCCCCGAAAGCCGGCAAGACCATGATGCTCCAAAGCATCGCGCACTCCATCGCCGCCAACCATCCGGAATGCGAACTCATCGTGCTGCTCATCGATGAACGGCCAGAGGAAGTAACGGAGATGGCGCGCTCAGTACGCGGTGAGGTAGTTGCGAGTACCTTCGATGAGCCGGCCAGCCGCCACGTGCAGGTGGCCGACATGGTCATCGAGAAGGCCAAGCGTCTCGCCGAGCACAAACGCGACGTCATCATCCTGCTCGATTCCATCACCCGTCTGGCGCGTGCCTACAACACTGTCGTGCCCTCTTCCGGGAAGGTGTTAACCGGTGGCGTCGACGCCAATGCGCTACAGCGGCCCAAGCGATTTTTCGGCGCGGCCAGGAATATCGAGGAAGGCGGCAGCCTTACCATTATCGCCACGGCGCTGGTGGATACGGGCTCGCGCATGGACGACGTCATTTTCGAGGAGTTCAAGGGAACGGGTAATTCCGAGATCCACATGGAGCGCAAAATCGCCGAGAAACGCATCTACCCGGCTATCAACATCGACCGGTCCGGTACCCGCCGCGAAGAATTGCTCACCAGCCCCGAAGATCTGCAAAAGATCTGGATTCTGCGCAAGCTCCTGCATCCCATGGATGAGGTCGCCGCCATGGAGTTTCTCTCCGACCGGCTGAAAGCAACAAAAACAAACGCGGAATTCTTCGACGCAATGAAACGCCAATAAATAATGCTTCCGATCCTCATCCCCTCTCCCCCTTCAGGGGGAGAGGCCAGGGTGAGGGGGTCACCACCGAAGCCCCTCCCCCTCCTAAAAAATGCTTCCGATCCTCGTCCCCTCTCCCCCGCCAGGGGGAGAGGCCAGGGTGAGGGGGTCACCACCGAAGCCCCTCCCCCTCCTAAAAAATGCTTCCGATCCTCGT
>JAACFO010000187.1 GCA_009937425.1 Gammaproteobacteria bacterium | reverse complement strand
TTCCAGCCCGTGCTTCTTGATCAAATAAAGCGCCGCCGACTCCGGGATGAGCGTTACATCGATTCGGCCGTCCTGCAGTTTGCCGAAGTTCGTAAGATGATTGTCGGAATCGACGCGACGAGTCGTGTTCGATTGCTCGATATACGGATCGATTCCTGTATATAAATGACCACGGATACCGCCGAAAGTAAGGCCGGACAGGGATGCAGGCCCCTCGTAGTCGATCCTGGCATCCTGGCGTGACACGACACCATTCGCATCCTCCATCAACGGATGGCGGGACCATAGATATCGGGTTTCGGCCTTGTCCTTGAACCATGCCGGATTGACCCAGGGCACGATTGCCGCTTGCGATTGTTCGATGGACTTGTTCAAACGGGGCCGCGACATCGGGGTCACGACGAAGACGAAGCGCCCGGATGATTTGCTGGTCAGGAATTCCGCAAGGTCGTAGGTGAGCCCCTGGTTCTGTCCGGTGATGAACGGTGGGTGGGTGTGATAGGTGAATATTCCGACGGTCTCCTCCGCTGAAGACGCCGTTGTGGAGAAAATCATCAAGCAGGCGAGCAGCACTGCCCAAACGGCCACCGCTCGGTCGCGGACGCCTGGAGATGGCAACCACGTCGTCTGGCCGGGTCGCCTGTCGGATTTCACCATCGACGATGTAGCGGAGCACGCCGGCCGGCCCGGCCAAATAGGAACGTGAGTGCTGTTTGGAGCCTCCGAATCTGATAACTCTTGCATTTCCCTGTCCTGTAAGTTGTCTCGTGGGTTGTGTCAAAAGCCGCGGCTGGAATTCAGTGGAACCACCAAACGGTCTATGCCGAATCGTCACGGGAAACGGGATAATCGCCGCGTCGTAATCGCAGCATGTCCTCTCGTGTCTGCTTGGATAGATCGGACAGCTGAGATACGTCGCGCACGATCGTCTCCAAATTCTGTTCGCGACCGGCATGCTCCAGCACGCGAGCCAGATCGGCCAGGCGCAATGCCCCGATGTTTGCTGAGCTGCTCTTCAACGGGTGCGCCTCCTTTGCAACCAGCGCGCAATCACCCGTCGCGGACGCGGCAGCGATCGCATCAACTCGTGCCGCGCACTCGGACAAAAAAGTGTCGATAATTTCGGGCAGGAGCTCCGCACCGACATTCTCACCCAACTCGCTCAGAATATCGGAATCGATGATGGGTAAATCGGCATCCACGCCGCCATTGTTCGTCGAACCGACTGAGTCAGGCTGCGATGGCTTGGTGCCCCTCAGTACCCTCTCGATGCAGCCATGCAACTCTTCTCTGCTGATGGGCTTGCTGATGTAGTCGTCCAGCCCCTGAGCCAGAAGCCTTTCCCTGTCACCCCGCATCGCGAGTGCCGTCATGGCCACAACCGGCGTTTCGGCCGATGCACCGGGTAATTTACGGATTGCCGCGGTGGCTTGCACGCCGTCCATCTCGGGCATATTGATATCCATGAGTACACAGTCGTAGGGACGATCGCGAAGGGCGGCCACGACCTCATGACCGTTGGCGACTACTTCCACCTGGAGGCCGAAGCGTTCCAGCATGGCGCGGGCGATCAGCTGATTGGTCGGATTATCCTCGGCCAATAGAACGCGCCCCTGGAGGAGGGGAAAGTCTGTATAGGGGGCGATCATTCTAAGACTTCTGCGCTTGCTCTGTTCGATTTTCACGGCGTCTTCGCCGGGCAACTGCAGGGGGAGCTCGAACCAGAAATTACTGCCACGACCCGGCTCGCTGTCGAAGCCGATGGAACCGCCCATCATTTCCACCAGGTGTTTCGATATCGCGAGGCCCAGACCCGTGCCGCTGGCACCGTCCAGCGTATCCGCCGTCGTTCCCCAGAACTCTTCGAACAAGTGCTCCTGATGCTCTTCGGGTGTCCCGATCCCGGTATCCTCAACTTCGAAACGCAGCCGAGCAACACCGTTCACCTGTTGGAGATTGGATACTTTGATGCGCACGCTTCCCTCGTCGGTGAATTTCACCGCGTTACCACCAAGATTCAGCAGCACCTGCCTGATCCGGCTCGCATCGCCAATGAGGTAGTCTGGTACATCGGCATTCAATTCTTCGGTCAGTGAGACCGCCTTCTCCAGCGCTCGCTGCTCGAGCACCATCAACACGTCATCGATGGTTTCTCGCAAATGAAACGGAGTCGGCTCCAGGTGTAGCTTGCCGGCCTCCATCTTGGAAAAATCCAGAATATCGTTGATGATGAAAAGAAGGCTTTCCGCCCCCTTTTTGCCCACTTCCAGGAACTTCTTCTGAGACGGCTCCAAATCCTTGTTGTCAATTAGTCCAAGTGCTCCGAGCACCGCGTTGAGCGGTGTGCGGATTTCGTGGCTCATCATGGCAAGGAACGAAGATTTAGCCTTGGATGCCTGCTCCGCGAGATTCTTCGCCTGACGCAACTCGTCTTCGCGTTCGATTCGTTCCGTAATGTCACGCAGATAAGCAGTGAAAAACTGCTCACCCTCGAGTTCCATCGCTGCGATCCATAGCTCGACCCGAATTTCCGTGCCGTCTGATTTGAGCGCCTCGACCTCCACGTTCTTGCCGATAACCTGATTTTCACCGGTGCTGAGATAACGCGCCCAGCCTGCCTTGTGAGCCTCCCGGTACCGATCCGGGACTAGCACATCGGATATCTGACGGCCGAGGACTTTATCCCGCTTGTAGCCGAACGTCTCTTCCGCGGCGGCATTGAAATCGATTATGCGTCCCTCGTGATCCGCGGAGATGATGCAGTCGAAGGCACTGTCGCCAACCGCTCGCCAGAATGCCTCCTTTCGCCTCAGCTCCTTGGCGCGTGCCAGCATCGCCTCGTACGTGCCCGCAAATCGCGAGATGCCGGAGTCGGACTCATTATTGCGAATTACCTCTGCGTCGGAGCCGGCCAACGCTCCCAGCACGTCATCGAGCAAGAACTTTAGCGGTCTGCGCACGGCCCTGTTGAAAGCGAAGTTAATCGCCAGGAGCGCGAACAGTCCCATCGCCAGAGCGGAAACGGCGATTTGCGCAGACTCCTCTGCGTATTTTTCGATGGGGGCCCACTCGTCCAGGAAGGCACTGATATGAAATGGTGAAGCCGACCCATCGACTCTGGTAGACGTAACCTCCAGATGGGGTGGTTCACCGCCCGGGGAATCGCGACAGTTTTCGGAGGGCCACGAGTAGACCTTGTTCATGGAATCCACCCTCAAGCTGATGCAGCTGAATACTCGGCCACCCACCAGGGTACCGAGAAATGCACGAGCGATTCCGGGCAGGTCTTCGTCCCCTGTGCTCTCGACAATGGACGTCAGCTCGGAGATAAATGCGGAGGCGGCGGTCGCCTGCTCCGCTTTGAGAAGATTTATCCGCAGGGCCGAAAAAGCGACGACGAATATCAGCGTCGCAGTAACAAAGAACAGACCCGATAGAACGATGAACCTCCGTCGTGCCGATCGTAGAGAGGGTAGCTCTGCCGAACGGTGCCGGAGCTCTATCATCAAAAGATGCGCCTGAAAATTCTTGTCAGATAGCTCCGGCGGCCGCGGATCTCCTGCTCCACGCGAAACCCGCTTTCGGATTTACTGACAATGTAGTCGAGCAGCACATCGTTACCGTCGGCATCCAGAAAGTCGGCACACATCAAGTATTTGTTGCCCTTTGAGAAAATTTTCGGGTGCAGATTTTTCAGCGTGAGCTCTTTCAGCTGCCCCTCTTCGACGTTGAAGTGCTCGTATACCCCGTCCACGGTTCCAGCGTCTATGTGATTCTTCAGCGTTAGTTGCAGCTCTACCAGGGTCCCCGCATCCAGTGTGGCAGCCTGGGCGGTGACAACGAAGAGCCCTGCGATGGCAAGCGCCACAGCGGGGAGCGAGCGTTCACTAATACCGATCACAGCTGATCGCCGTGAGGCGGGGCCGAAAATCGCCCTTGTAGCAGATCTCAAAATCACTCTCTTTTCCTCCGGTCGTTGATACAGGGATCTGCCTTGCAAGGCCCATACCAGCGCCGGGATCTGCATTTGCGAGATTGGTCCCTCCACGAATCAACGACTTAGCTTCGCTGCAGTGCCTTCGAAACCGGCTTCCTTCGCAAAATGCTTTGCAATTTGCAAGGTGCAGCCTTGCCGTGACTATCTCGGCAGGGACGAGCCGTCCCCCCACCCCCCCCAGCCCCTGGTGAGGCCATCCGATCGGGCTGTCTGCCGGGCGTCCGGCACGCCACAACGGATGGAATCTGTGGTTGGTCGGGAAGGAGGTGTCAGCCTTCCTGGGCTTCCCAGGCCTGGCGCTTGCGATAAATTGTCGAGGCGCTGACCTCGAGCAGGGCGGCCGCCTTGGGAATATTCCCTTCGCACCGCGCGATGGCCTGCTCGATAGTCTCTTTTTCGGTTTGCCACAGTGGCTTGATATCGAGCTCGGCCGGGGCCGAATCACCCGAAGCCGTGCCCGGCTCGGGTCCGTGAGGCGCGGCTCGCGAATAGACCTGCTCGCGCAAAGCGCCGAGGTTCTGCAACGACAGGGCATCCAGTGGGGGCGGCAGCATTTCCATCGCCACCTCTTCGGCGTCGTTCAATACCACGATGTTTCTGATCACGTTCTCCAATTGACGCACATTACCGGGCCACCCGTAGCTTCTGAACAACACCTCTACTTCCGGCGCGAAGCGTTCGAACGACTTCCCTTCTTCGTCGGCGCATCGCGTCAAAATGGCCCTGGCGATGTTGATGACATCCTCTTCACGCTCTCTAAGTGGCGGGAGGTGAATGGGGATCACCTGCAGCCGGTAGAACAAGTCCTCCCGGAATCGCTGATTGTCGACCTCCACCGCAGGATCGCGATTGGTCGCACAAACGAAGCGGACGTCGACCGTTTCCAGATTGCTCCCGCCGACTTTCTGAAAAGTGCTCGTCTGCACGAAGCGCAGCAGCTTACTCTGCAAATCGAAATCCATCTCGCAGATCTCGTCAAGGAACAACGTACCTCCGTCGGCTCTGCTCGCCGCGCCCCGTCGCTCACTCGCTGCCCCGGTAAAGGCTCCTTTCACATGCCCGAAAATTTCACTCTCCATGAGATCCTTGGGAATAGCGGCACAATTGACGACGACAAATGGCTTCTCGGCACGCGGACTCTGCTTGTGGATCGCATCGGCGCAAAGTTCCTTTCCCGTCCCGCTTTCTCCGGTGATGAATACAGTCGCCTTGCTCGGAGCAGCGCTCTCGATAATTCGGTAGACCGTCTGCATCGGGAGCGCCGAACCGATGAACCCGTGAAAACTATCCCGATCGAAGTTCTCCTTGTAGACCTCGACCATGCGGCTCAACTGTTGGCGATCGAGGGCGTTGCGCAACGTGACCCGCAAGCGCTCTGCGTCGAAGGGCTTGGTGAGAAAATCGAACGCCTGGTAGCGCATGGCGTCCACCGCGATATCGATGGAACCATGCGCCGTTATGACCACCACGACCGTAGGCATACCCGCTGCATGAATATGCCGAAGGATATCCATGCCATCCATATCGGGAAGCTGCAGATCGAGCAGCAACGCCTGGGGTAAGGTGTCCTTCATCACCTCGAGAGCTTCAGCTCCCGTAGTAACATGTAGGAGCTCCCATGGTTCGTCGCGCAGGTAACCCTTATAGGTCGCCGCAAGCGAGGGGCTATCCTCCACCATTAATACGGTTGTGTTCACCTGATTCGGCCTCCAGCCCTTTGCTACGACCAGTGGCTCATCGAGAGCCTCCCCCCCTCCGACAATCTGGAGTATGCACGTTCCGGACCTCCACAGGCGGCTCGGAAGAGAACTCCACGAAGGAGTCTAACCCCACCATCTTGATGAGATCGAGAGGCTGACCCGCGGCTCCCGCCACAGCGAATTTGATGCCGCAGCTGCGTAAGTGCCGGAATATATCGACAATTGCACCGATTCCCGAGCTGTCCAGAAATCTTACCTCGGAGAGGTCCAGAACCAGATCCTGAAGACCTTCCGTGCTCATTCCATGAAAAGCTTCAATGAGCTGCGGAGCGGTCACTGCATCGAGATTTTCGCGCACCCGCACGATACGCGTCTTTCTCCCGAGGTTGATTACCATTTCATCACCTGAGCTCATCAGACTGTGTCCCTCTCGAAGATCAGGAGCGTGGCATCGTCCTTCGGTGTCGCTCCCGCCAGGCGGTCGAACGCAATCATGACGGCATCTGCGGCATTATCGAGATTCTGCTCGACTGCATCCACGATCCCCGACTTGACGCTCTGCTCGAGCACCGACCGGGA
The DNA here is from genome assembly GCA_009937425.1 of Gammaproteobacteria bacterium. Lineage (GTDB taxonomy): Bacteria > Pseudomonadota > Gammaproteobacteria > HK1 > HK1 > JAABYT01. The sequence continues at coordinate 464 of JAACFO010000187.1, read as the reverse complement.
TGCGTTGTCCGCCGCCGACTCGAACATACCATCGGTATACAGAATCAAGCGTTCATCGTACCCGAGGCGAATCGACAACTCCTCGTAGTCACTTCCTGCAGAAAGGCCTGCAAGGATTCCCTGAATCGGCAGGTAGCTGAGATTCTGACCCGCTTGCAGCAACGGCCTGGGGTGCCCGGCGCTCGCCAATCGAACCCTGCCGTCGGATTCCAGCGCAACCACCAGACATGTGATCATGGTGGATCGAAGAACCTCGTCTTCATCGACAGCAATAGACAACGCCTTGAGCGCGTCACGGGGAGAAGACGATTCCGGCAATGCACGCATCAACCCGTGAAAGTAACCGGCATGAGCGTGGGCGAAGAACTTTGCCTGCTCTCCGTGCCCCATGATGTCGCCAAGAATAACGGTGTGACCCTGTGTACTTCGGCGGTGAAAGACGAAATCACCGCCACCGGCACCGG
>JAACFO010000186.1 GCA_009937425.1 Gammaproteobacteria bacterium | reverse complement strand
TGATGAAGATCAAAACCATCAGGAAACCCGCCACCAAGGCCCGGCCGGGCATCAATCCCTTCACTGGCGAAGAGACGATGTTCAAGGCGAAGCCGGCCCGTACAGTCGTCAAGGTGACGCCGCTCAAGGGCTTGAAAGAGATGGTTGATTAGCTCGTCGGTCGCCGGCGACGGCGTAGCCGCGAGTTTGCGTTCGCGCAAAGCCCCGCTACCGACGGTAGCGGGGCTTTTTTTGTTGGCGCTCAGATCTGGCGCAACAGCTCATTGATGCCGACTTTGCCGCGGGTGCTCTCGTCCACCTGTTTGACGATGACCGCACAGTAGAGGCTGTAGCGGCCATCCCCGGAAGGCAAGTTGCCGGAGACGACCACCGACCCGGCGGGAACACGGCCGTAGCTTACCTCGTCGGTTTCGCGGTTATAAATTCGAGTGCTCTGGCCAATATAAACACCCATGGAAATGACCGACCCTTCCTCGACGACGACCCCTTCCACGACCTCCGATCGTGCGCCGATGAAGCAGTTGTCCTCAATGATGGTCGGCGACGCCTGGATGGGTTCCAGGACTCCGCCGATTCCGACCCCGCCGGACAAATGCACGTTTTTCCCGATTTGCGCGCAGGATCCCACGGTGGCCCAGGTGTCCACCATGGTGCCGCTGTCCACGTAGGCGCCGATGTTGACGTAGCTCGGCATCAGGACCACGCCGGAGCCGATGAAACTGCCCCGCCGTGCCACCGCCGGGGGTACCGCGCGGAAGTCTCCGGCGCGGAACTGCTCCTCGCTGTAGGTCACGAACTTCGAGGGCACTTTGTCGAAATAGCGGGTGAATGCCCCTTCGACGACTTCGCTGTCATAGATGCGAAAAGACAGTAGAACGGCCTTCTTGAGCCACTCGTTTACAACCCATTCGCCGTCGATTTTCTCCGCCACGCGCGCCTCTCCGGAGTCGAGCATCGCGATGGCGTGGTCCACGTCGGCGCGTAGTTCGCGGTCCACGTCCTTCGGCGTAATCTGCGCGCGCCCCTCGAATGCCTGCTCGATACGCCGGGCAAGATCGCTCATGGAAATCTGTCCTTCCGATTTTGAAAAACGCAACTATACACGGAGTTGCCCCAGAGCCCATTCCACGTGTTCCCGGACCAGTTCCGACGGGTGGGCGCGGCGCGCCGCGAGTGCGTCGACGGCGGATTTTCCGGCCGGCCCGTTGCCCAGCGCGACGGCGATGTTGCGCAGCCAGCAGTCGTATCCGATGCGTCGAATGGCGCTGCCTTCGGTATAGCGCAAGAACTCTTCCGCGCTCCACTGAAACAGTGTCACCAGGGTCGCCGAGTCCAGTCCCCGGCGGGGCGAAAAATCCGCTTCGCCGGTCGCCGCGGCAAAGCGATTCCAGGGGCATACCAGCTGACAATCATCGCAGCCGAAAATGCGGTTACCGATGAGGGGGCGCAAGTCCGTAGGAATGGGTCCGCGCAACTCGATGGTCAAGTAGGATATGCAAAGCCTCGCATCCAGCTCATAGGGGGCGACGATGGCTCCGGTGGGGCAGGCGTCCAGGCAGGCGCGACAGGTGCCGCAGTGATCGCTGCCGGCGTCGTCCGCGGGCAATGCCAGATCCGTGTAAATCTCGCCGAGAAAGAACCAGGAACCCGCCTCCCGGTTGAGCAAATTCGTGTGCTTGCCGATCCAGCCCAGACCCGCGGTGCGCGCCAGCGGCTTTTCCAGTACCGGGGCGCTGTCGGTGAACACCCGGTAGCTGAAGTCGCCGACGCATTCCTCGATTTTGTCCGCGAGCTTTTGCAGCCGCTTGCGCATGAGCTTGTGATAATCCCGCCCGAGGGCGTAGCGCGACACGTAGGCCAGAGTGGGCTCCTGGAGCACATCCATGGCCGGGGCTGCGTCCCGGGGCAGGTAATCCAGGCGCACCGAGATGACCCGCAAGGTGCCCGGGTGCAGTAGCGCGGCGCGGCTGCGTTTGACGCCGTGGCGCCGCATATAGTCCATTTCCCCGTGGCGGCCCGCATCCAGCCAGGCAAGCAGGCGTGCCTCGTCGGCGCCCAACTGCGGATCCGCGATTCCCGCCTGTTGAAAGCCGAGTTCCACCGCCCACCCTTTGATGTCCCTGGCGAGTGCTCGGGTGTCCACGATACTGGTCTGCATAACAGAACGGCCTTGGGTGACCTGGGGAGCAGGATTGGCTATTCTACGCTGCTTCGTTATCAAAACTCGTGGTCTGGGCTTCTTACTATGCAAGCGTTCACAACACTGGATGGGTTAGTGGTTCCTCTGGATCGCGCCAACGTGGACACCGATACCATCATCCCGAAGCAGTTTCTGACCTCCATCGAGCGCACCGGTTTCGGGCGGAACCTGTTCGATGCCTGGCGTTATCTGGATCGCGGCGAGCCCGGGATGGATCACCGCAAACGCCCGTTGAACCCCGAGTTCGTGCTCAACCACGCGCGCTACGAGGGGGCAGAGATACTCATCGCGCGGCGCAATTTCGGTTGCGGTTCGAGCCGCGAGCACGCCGCCTGGGCGCTGCTCGAGCATGGTATCCGCGTGGTCATCGCGCCCAGCTTCGCCGAGATTTTCCATAATAACTGTTTCAAGAACGGTGTTTTGCCGGTCGTCCTGGACGAGAGCGTCATGGATGAACTGTTTCGCGAGGTAGAGGAGAATCCGGGTTTTCGTCTGCACGTGGACTTGGACGCACAAACCGTCACTACCCCCGACGGGCACGCGTACGGATTCGAGGTGGACGCCTTCAAGAAGTACAGCTTGTTGCACGGGCTCGACGAGATCGGGCTCACCATGCAGCATTTGCACGACATTCGCGACTACGAAACGCGGCGCCGAAAAGAAGCACCGTGGCTGTTCGCGGACTGACGCCGCCCATTACCGGTACTTACCCATGAATCACAAGATTTTGATTCTGCCCGGTGACGGCATCGGGCCGGAGATCGTTACGGAGGCCGTCAAGCTGCTCGATGCGTTGAAGCAGACGGGCGACCTGGCGGTTGAGCTGCAGTATGCCGACGTCGGCGGCGCCGCGGTGGAGGCGCACGGCTCGCCGCTTCCCGAGCAAACCCTGGCGCTTGCCCGCGCCGCCGACGCCATTGTGCTCGGGGCCGTCGGTGGTCCGAAGTGGGATTCCGTGGAACGGCACCTGCGCCCAGAGCAGGGCTTGCTCAACCTGCGGGCGGAACTCGGTGTGTTCGCCAACCTGCGTCCGGCCCTCACATATGAGCCCCTGGCTCAAGCATCGACACTGAAGGCGGAAGTTGTCTCGGGCCTCGACCTGATGATTGTGCGCGAGCTCACCGGCGGCATTTACTTCGGGCAACCGCGCGGCGTGCGCACTTTGGACGACGGTCAGCGCCAGGGTTTCAATACGCTGGTCTATTCAGAGTATGAGATCGAACGCATCTGCCGGGTCGGCTTCGATCTGGCCATGAAGCGCGGGCGCAAGCTATGTTCCGTCGACAAGAGCAACGTGCTGGATGTCAGCGTACTATGGCGCGAGGTGGCGGAGCGCGTAGGCGCTGACTATCCAGAGGTCGCGCTCTCGCATATGTACGTGGACAACGCGGCCATGCAGTTGGTGCGCGATCCCCGGCAATTCGATGTTCTGGTCACCAGCAACATGTTCGGTGACATTCTTTCGGATTTGGCCTCCATGCTGACGGGCTCCATCGGCATGTTGCCGTCGGCGTCCATGGATGCCGATGGTAACGGCCTGTACGAGCCTGTACATGGCTCCGCCCCGGACATCGCCGGCCAGTCCATTGCCAATCCCCTGGCTACGATCCTGTCGGTGGCAATGATGCTGCGTTACACCCTGGATATGCCGGAACTGGCACAGCGAATCGAGACTGCCGTCGCCCGGGTCCTGGATCAGGGTCTGCGTACTCCTGACATTCAGTCCGCGGGCACTCGGGTGGTCGGCACTGGCGAGATGGGCGACGCCGTCGTCGCGGCTCTCTGACTTCAATCAAAAAAGTGACAGCAACAGCAATGAACAACATGATCGATGTCGCCGTTGTCGGCGCGACCGGTGCCGTGGGCGAGGCGATGATCGCTATTCTGGAAGAGCGAAACTTTCCGGTGGGCAAACTCTATCCTCTGGCCAGTCAGCGTTCCGCGGGATCGCGGGTCGAATTCAGGGGCAAGCACGAGCGGGTAGGCGTTCTCGAGGATTTCGATTTTTCCAAGGTCCACCTGAGCCTGTTCTCGGCGGGTGCCGGGGTGTCGGCGGAGCATGCGCCCCGGGCCGCCGCTGCCGGCTGCGTGGTCATCGATAACAGCTCACAGTTTCGCTACCAGGAAGACATTCCATTAGTGGTTCCGGAAGTGAACCCCCAGGCGGTCGGGGATTACGGTACTCGCAACATTATCGCCAATCCGAATTGCTCGACCATACAGATGGTTGTCGCCCTGAAACCCATTCACGACGCGGTCGGCATCGAGCGCATCAACGTCGCCACCTATCAATCCGTATCGGGAACGGGACGCGAAGCAATCGAGGAGCTGGCGGGACAGACTGCCGCGCTGCTCAACGGCAAGCCCGTCGACTGCAAGGTCTACCCCAGGCAGATCGCCTTCAACGCGTTGCCCCACATCGATGATTTCATGGACAACGGCTATACCAAGGAAGAAATGAAAATGGCGTGGGAAACTCATAAGATCATGGGCGACGATTCCATAAAGGTGAATGCGACCTGCGTGCGAGTGCCGGTGTTTTTCGGCCACTCGGAGGCGGTGCATCTGGAGACCCGCGAAAAGTTGAGCGTCGATTCGGCACGCCGGCTGCTCGCTGATGCCCCCGGAGTGGTGGTGGTGGACGAGCCCGGGCAGCAGAGCTACCCGACGTCGGTGACCGATTCCGCCGGCCAGGACCCGGTGTTCGTCGGGCGCATCCGCGAGGACATATCCCACCCCCGCGGCCTGGACCTGTGGGTGGTGTCGGACAACGTTCGCAAGGGGGCCGCGCTCAACAGTATTCAGATCGCGGAAATTTTGGTGAAAGACTTTTTGTAAGCTATAGTTACTGACTAATCATAAAGCACTTTCTAGTTATTATGAGACGGACTCCGGCCTGATATTGCCCTCGTATTGCTCTGATATTGGCTAATATTTGTGCCGGATTGTGACATTTTAGTGACAGTCTCCACGGCTCGTCGCTGGGGCGAGGCGCGGTGGCTTACGCATTGAGTCGGGTCCAATTTGAGGCCTCGGAGTTGAGCTGGGCAACTCTTAATTAGCGTATGGAACATGTGACGACGCGGATTTGGGCAGCCGCCCTTTCTGTTCTCCTATTGCTTGTCTCCGCCGGTGCCCTGGCACTGGGTCTGGGCAGCATTGAGGTCAATTCGACGCTCAACGAGCCGTTGCGCGCGCGCATCGACCTGTCTTCCCTGCAAGCTGGTGACTTGGAGGGCATGCAGGTTCAACTGGCCAGCATCGAGCATTTCAAGCGCGCCGGAATCCAGCGGCCGTTTCAGCTCTCCAAGCTCAATTTTACCGCGGTGGAAAACCCATCCAGTGGCGGGCATATCAATATCACGACCCGGGAGCCCGTGGTCGAGCCATTTCTGAACTTCCTGGTCGAAGTGACCTGGCCCCGCGGGCGCATCGTGCGCGAATACACCATTCTTCTCGATCCGCCGGTTTACGGCGCGGCGATTTCCAGCAGGGCAAAGAAGGACCTCGCCGAGGCCCAGGCACGAGCGCTGCAGCCGCCACCGACCCCCGAGCCGTCGCCGGCCCCCAAGCTCGCCGAGCCAGCACCGGCGGTATCCCAGGCGCCGCCGGCACCGGTGGTGCAGCCAAGCATCTCTACCGCGCAGGCGCCGGCGCCAGCCCCAGCCCCAGCGAGCACCACCATGGCCGCCGCGCCCGCTCCAGAGCCCGAGCCCGAGCCAGTCGCTGCTCCCCAGCCGGCCCCCACACAAACCATGGCCCCGGCGCCCATGCATACCGGGGCGCTTCCTGATGCCCACGACGTGATATACGGCGACACCCTGTGGTCGCTTGCCAAGCGCTACCGCAGCGACAACTCGGTGAGCATCCAACGCATGATGCTGGCCATGCTCAGCGCTAATCCCGATGCGTTTAATATCCAGAATATCAATGCCTTACGCGCGGGTACCGTGCTCCAAATCCCGGATCTTTCGCAGTTTGGCAGCGCCGATCGCCAGGTGGTGCTGGCAGAGGTCAATCGCCAGCACGAGATCTGGCAGGAGTACCGCCAGGGCCTTGCCGGGGCCGCGCCGCAAGCGCCGGAAGGCGCCAGCGCAGCCGCTGGTGAGTCTGAATCCGCCACCAGCGCCTCCGGGTCCTCGCAGGAGCCGGCGGCTACCCAGGCCCAGGCTGAGACCGAGCCCGCCGCTACCGACAATGACCGCTTGGCCCTGGTGTCCGGTGGACAGGGCACGGAAGGTGTTGGCAGCGCGACTTCCGATACCGCCAGCGCCGCCCAGACCCAGCAGGAATTGAATCTGGCCCGGGAGGAGGCGGACGCCAAGACCCGGCAGGCCGATGAGCTCAACAGCCGGGTCGCGGATCTGGAAGGCATCGTCGAAGAACTGCAGCGGGCGATCCAGCTGCGGGACGACAATATCGCCGCGCTTCAGGAAATGCTGGCGAAGGTCGAACTGGAGGCCAGTGAACTCCGCGCTGCCGCCGAACAGGCCGAGGCGCAAGCCGCGGCAGCAGGGGCGGGCACGGAAACCGCGCCTGAGCCCATGGTCACACC
>JAACFO010000185.1 GCA_009937425.1 Gammaproteobacteria bacterium | reverse complement strand
CGGATCTCACCGTGGACATTGCCAGCCGCGCCGCCGCTGTCATGTTGGGCGCGGAGCCATGAGCAGCAATGCCGTGCTGGCCGTCGCCCTGCTGTTACCCATCGCCGGGGCGCTGCTGATTGCCGCTACCGGCAAGTGGCCGAATGTGCGCGAAGCCGTAACGCTTTCCACCGCCGGGCTGTTGTTCCTGTCGGTGCTGACGATCTATTCCAACTTGCAGGGAGGTACGCGGCTATCCCTGGTGCTGGTGGAAACCCTGCCGGGCCTGCCCATCGCCCTGGCGGTGGAGCCGCTGGGCATGCTGTTTGCGCTGGTGGCGAGCTTTTTGTGGATCGTCACCTCGCTCTACGCCATCGGCTACATGCGCAGTCACGGCGAGCAGCACCAGACGCGCTTCTACATCTGCTTTGCCGTCGCCATCGCGAGCACCATGGGGATCGCCCTGGCCGCCAACATGTTCACCCTGTTCATCTTCTACGAGGCGCTGACGCTCTCCACCTATCCGCTCGTCACCCACAGCGGCACGCCGGAAGCGCGCCGCGCCGGACGCGTGTACCTGGGATTGCTGCTGGGCACCTCCATCGGGTTGCAGTTATTGGCGGTGGTCTGGACATGGGCGCTTACCGGCACCCTGGATTTCACCAACGGCGGCATCCTGCGGGATCACGCCTCCCCCGTGGTCATCGCCATTTTGTACGCGCTCTATGTGTTCGGCATCGGCAAGGCCGCCATCATGCCCTTCCACCGCTGGCTGCCGGCGGCCATGGTGGCGCCGACGCCGGTGAGCGCCCTGCTGCACGCGGTGGCGGTGGTCAAGGCGGGCGTGTTCACCATCCTCAAGGTGACGCTCTACATCTTCGGCATCGATCTGCTGGCGGACATCGGTGCAACGCAATGGATCGCCTACGTGGCTGCCGCCACCATCATCCTCGCCTCGCTGGTCGCCATGCGCCAGGACAATCTCAAGGCGCGGCTCGCGTACTCGACCGTGAGCCAGCTCTCCTACGTGGTGCTGGGCGCGATGCTCGTCAACGCCTGGGGCATCATCGGCGCCGGCATGCACCTCGCCATGCACGCCTTCGGCAAGATCACCCTGTTCTTCTGCGCGGGCGCCATCCTGGTGGCTACCCACAAGACGGATGTGAGCGAGATGCGCGGCCTCGGCAGGCGCATGCCCATCACCATGGCGGCGTTCGCCATCGGCGCTTTGAGCGTCATCGGCCTGCCGCCTCTGGGCGGTACCTGGAGCAAGTGGTATCTGCTGCTGGGCACCCTGGAAGCGGGTGAGCTCGCGTTGCTCGGTGTGCTCGTATTGAGCACGCTGCTCAATGTCGCCTACCTGATGCCGATCCCGGTGCGTGCTTTTTTCAGCGCCGCGCCGGAGGGTGCGGTAGGCGAGGGCATCAAGGAGGCCCCGGTCGTGTGCGTGGTTGCGCTCGTCATCACCGCCGCGGGCTCCATCGCGCTCTTTTTCAACCCGGGGCCCTTGTTCAACCTCATGACGCAAGTTGCTGGCCCCGCTCCATGAACGATAACGAAACCAGGCACTGGCTCACGCGGCCGCGGACGATTCGACGCTTGTGGATCGGCGGCGGCGTGATGCTGGCGGGACTTGTGCTTGCAGATATTTTCGTCGACGCCCACCCGAGCTTCGGCGTGGATGGAGCCTTCGGGTTCTATGCATGGCACGGCCTCATCAGCTGCGTGGCGATGATCCTGGTCGCCAAGGGTCTGGGCGTGCTGCTCAAGCGAAAAGACGATTACTACGATGATTAGCGCCTTCCCACCCGCAGCGGTGCTCGTCCTAGGCGCGTTCTTGCTGCCGATGGCGGGCTGGCGGCTTCGGCCGGTGCTCATGCTCGGTCTGCCGCTGGTCACGCTCGCCCTGGTGTGGGGCATGCCGGACGGCCGCTCGCCCGGTTTGCTCCTGTTCGACTACGAGCTGGTGCTGGTCAGAAGCGACCCCCTCGGGCGACTGTTCGCCATCGCCTTTGCGCTCACGGCCTTCGCCGGCGCGCTATTTGCGTTGCGCCAGAAGAGCGGACTCGAGCTCATGTCCGCCCTCGTGTATGCGGGCGGGGCGGTGGGGGTGGCGCTCGCGGGCGATCTGATCACGCTGTTCGTGTGCTGGGAGATCATGGCGCTGGCCTCGAGCACGGTGATCGCATCGGTGGGAGGCGAGAGGGCGATCCGCGTGGCCATGCGCTACTTTACGATACATGTCTTCGGCGGCTCGCTGCTGCTCGCCGGGATCCTCGTGCACCTGGCCGGCGGCGGGGGCATCGCCATCGGACAGCTGACCGCGGGCAGCCTCGCGGGCGCGCTGATCCTCGCCGGAGTGCTCGTCAACGCGGCCGCGCCGCCCATCTCCGCCTGGTTGCCGGACGCCTACCCGGAAGCGTCGTTCAGCGGCACCGTGTTCCTCTCGGCGTTCACCACCAAGGCCGCGGTGTACGTTCTCATCCGCATGTTCCCGGGCACTGAGATTCTGGTGCCCATCGGATTGTTCATGATCTTCTACGGGATCATCTACGCGCTGCTGGAGAACGACATGCGGCGCATCCTGGCCTACAGCATCGTCAATCAGGTCGGCTTCATGGTCACCGGAGTGGGCATCGGCACCGAGATGGCATTGAACGGCGCAGCCGCGCACGCCTTTGCCCATATCATCTACAAGGGCCTGCTGCTCATGTCGGCGGGCGCGGTCCTCTACATGACCGGAAAGCGCAAGTGCAGCGACCTCGGGGGCTTGTTTCAGAGCATGCCGGTGACCACTGCGTGTGGAATCGTGGGGGCGCTCGCGATCTCGTCCTTTCCCTTGACCTCCGGCTTCGTCAGCAAATCGATGATCAGCCAGGCGGCGGGCGACGAGTACCTGGCCCTCACCTGGTTCCTGCTGCTGGCGGCGTCGGCCGGCGTCTTTCTCCACGCCGGCATCAAGTTTCCGTGGTTCGTGTTTTTTCAAAAGGACTCGGGCTTACGACCTCCGGACCCGCCCCGGAACATGCAGGCCGCCATGATCTTCTTCGCCGCGCTGTGCATCGGCATCGGCATCTGGCCGGAGCCGCTGTATGCGTTGCTGCCCTACCCGGTGAGCTACGCCCCGTACACGGTTCCGCACGTAATTAACATGCTGCAGCTGTTGCTGTTCTCGGGGCTCGCTTTCTTTCTCATGCTCCCGCTCATGAAGCGAACGCTCACCATTACCCTCGATACGGACTGGATCTACCGGCGCTTTCTTCCCCGAGCCATCCACCGCATCGGTCCCGCCATCGCCCGGGCGGACGCGCGTGCACGCCGCTTCCTCCTCGACACCACCTACCGCCTGGTGGGCAACGTCGCCGCCCGCTACGGCCCCCGCAGCCAGGCCGCCGGCCCCTGGTCCACGGCACGCATGGTTCTGGTCGTAGTCGCAATGCTGGGTCTTTATGTCCTGATGACCCTATAGGAGGGGGTTCCCATGGGCTGGAGTGCATAATTCCTCAGTCTGGAATTATTATTCCGGAATAGATACTATAATTCCGATTATTGAACTATAATTTCTTTTCCTGAGGACGCCTGCATGCGCCGTGTATCGATACCACAAAGTGCCGTTACCTATCCGCTCAACAGAATTCTGTCGACGGAAGGTAACGTGAGATTGCTGCGTGTCCTGGCGGGCAATCCGGGTGCGGTGAGTATTACGGACCTGGCCAGAAAAGCCGGTCTCACGGACCGGGGAACCCGGGACGCAGTGATTAAGCTGGAGCCGACGGGCATCGTCGAACTCCTAGGCGCCGGCACCGCCCGCCAGGTGAAATTTCGCTCGGAGCACCCCCTCGCTGTGAGTTTGGTGGCGCTTTTTCGGACTGAAGAAGCTTACTTCGAAACCATCACCGATGCTTTGCGCACGGCGATCGAGGGACTTTCGCCGGTTCCTACCGCAGCATGGATTCAGAGTCCCGTCGCGCAGGGAAGAGACCGTCCCGGCGATCCCATAGTCGTCGCAATCCTCGCGGGTGCCGCAACTGTGGATGACGTAGCGATGCAACTCGAGCGCGCACTCGAAGATCTGGAACGATCGATGGACGTAATAATTGAGATTCGCGCATTGACGCGAGCCGATCTGGCCGCCATGACCGAGGCGGAGTGCAAACAGATGGCTGATTCCATGGCATTGCTCGGGGCAGCCCCATCCGTTTTCGCGCGAACGTCCAAGCAACGTAAATCAACGGATAAAGTTCGCAGCAGGCGCCATTCGGACCTGGATACTCGCGGTCTCGCATTTGGTAACGCCATCGCGGCAGCTATCAAAGAAGACCCGACATTGATCGATAGCGCCTGCGCATGGATCGAAAAACGGGCGGAAAAAGCATCGGCAGGCGAGCGGCGGGAGCTGGAGGAGTGGCACCGTTTACTTCGCACTACCTCGCCCGCACGATTACGAAGGTTGCTGACTGATCATGGAGAACGCGCCACGCGATTGCGGCAGACTCTGCCGTTTCTCCACGCACTGACCGCCGCACAACGCGATGCGATCATCAATGCAGTCGAATCCAATCTCGAGCATGGGACATCCGATGCATGACGCGTGACGAGCTCGAGCACGCGATCCGTGCCGCATGCGACGTAGCCGGCGATACCGAGCTCTACGTCTTCGGCTCTCAATCGGTCCTCGGCCAATACCCGAACGCTTCAGAGCAACTCCGCCACTCGGCCGAAGTCGATGTCATGCCGAAAAATTATCCTGAGCGCGCGGATGTGATTGATGGCGCGCTCGGCGAGCTATCGCAGTTTCACGCCACGCATGGGTTTTACGTGCACGGGCTTTCAATCAGAGCGGCCAGGCTGCCGAGCGGCTGGAAAGAGCGCTGCGTGGCAGTTAAGAATGCCAATACGAACCACCATACCGGCTGGTGCCTGGAGGGGCACGATCTGGCGGTGAGCAAACTCGCGGCATTCCGCGATAAAGATCGCGCCTTTGTCAGAGTGCTTTTGCGCGAGAGAATGGTTGAGCGGAAAAAGCTGATTCGGCGACTGGCCGCCACACGTCTTCGCGCCGAATTACGCGAGCGGATTCCGGCCTGGGTAAGAATCACTTGTCAGGAACTCGGCATCTAAGCAGGGAGCTCCTGGCAGTCGTAATCATGTTGGGTCGGGAAAAGGGGACAGATCTATTTATTTCCGATGGGCTTCGTAGTACATGCGCAGTATGGCGTTAATTCGACTCTGGTATCCCTTGCCCTGTGCCTTCAGCCACGCGAGAACGTCCGCATCCAGACGGAGCGTCAACTGCTTTTTCCCCGGCGGCACGACCACCCGCGCTTCTTTGAAGAAGCCTTCATCGAGTGCAGGAATATCGGTGTAGTCGATATCCTCATCACGCATTGCGTCAATCCGTTTCAAGTCGCTTTTGATAGTAGATTTCTTGCTCACGTATGTTGGCCTTTCTCATTGAGATTACCCGTGTGTTCTCGTCTCGTGACGTATGAGCGATGACTACCACACGCCCCGCTAACGGGCCCAGTGTGATGAATCGTTTTTCATCGTAGTCGTGGCGCGTATCTTCGAACGTCACGCATGGACCTGAGAACACAATATTTGCATCTTCGAAGCTCAGGCCGTGTTTGGAAATATTTGCTCGGTTCTTGGCCTCATTCCATTCGTACACGGCTCCGATCTTTCTATGACACTACAATTGTAGTTACATACATCTTCTTGAGCAAGGGAAAATAGGACAGATCTCTTTTTTTTCCAGTCGGCGGTCGGCACCTTTTCTGCTTTCGAAGGAAGCGCAGATTAAGACTCGTAGTCGTCCTCTTCAAAGAATATGGGCATGTTTGTCATGCCCTTTTTGAATGACGTGATGAGGAGTGTTCAGAAGTACGATGCGTGCCGTCCGTGGCATTGGACATCCATCCGTTGGCAAGGGCTTGGTAAATCGATCTGTCCCGATTAAAGAGGTCCGGGATCAGGCTGTCTGCCTCTGACGGGGCGTGTCGATGTAGGCTGAGGGCGCTATTTGCGGTATCAGACAGAAAATAGATCTGTCCCGATTAGAGACCCCCCAGCCCCTGGTCCACGGCACGAATGATCCTGGTCGTAGCAATCATGCTGGGACTCTACGTGCTGCTAATAACCACCTGAAAACCAGAAAAAGCACACCCCCTCTCCCCCTCCGGGGGAGAGGGCCGGGGTGAGGGGGCCCCTAAAGCCCCAACTGCTCCTCCAACTGCGTATACCGCTGCCGCGCCTTACGCCGCTCCTCCGGCGTCATCTCCGCCGCCGCCAAATCCCGATTCTCCGCCGCATCCGCATTCCCGCGACTGGCCGCCAGCGAAAACCACACATACGCCTCCACATTACTCTGCACCACGCCTTCCCCCATGCCATGCATGAAGGCCAAGTTGTTCATGGCATTGGCATCCCCCTGGCGGGCGGCGCTCTCGTACCAATGAATGGCATCGTCGTAGTCCCGGGTGACCCCCTGACCCAGGTGATACATGATGGCCAGGCTGTACTGGGCGCGCACGTTTCCGGCTTCGGCTGCTTTGCGGTACCAGCGCGCGGACTCCAAACTATTGAAATCGACACCGCGGCCCTCGGCATACATGACAGCGAGATTCGTCTGCGCGTCGCTGTGGCCCTTCTCGGCGGCCTTCTGGTACCAGTAGGCGGCGGAGGCGAGATCGTTGCCGCTGGCGCCGGGGCGATCGAATGCGACGGCGCGCTGATACCAGTCATTGGGTGACTCTTCGGATGTTGCCGCCGGCTGCCCTGCAGCCGCGGGAGCCGCGGCAGCGGATTCCGGCGCACCGCCCGCCTTGCTCTGGGAACGCAGAATGCTGGTATCGATGTCGGCAG
>JAACFO010000060.1 GCA_009937425.1 Gammaproteobacteria bacterium | reverse complement strand
CACCAGTTAGGCGAGTCTTTGCGTTTGTAGAGTGACATACTGATTCCTCCGTACTGTCACCCTGCAACGCCCGCGAGGCGTAGTGTGACCGTACATACTCGACGAGATCAACCTCCACGAACACCCACCGCTTGCCGGGCTTGGCACCGGGGATCTCCCCCGACCGAGCCTTGGCAGCGAGAGTCGTCGGGTGTAGCTGCAGAAGCCGAGCGGCTTCTTCGAGAGTTAACGTCGCGCTCATGTTGGCTCATCGAAAGTGACGTCACTTTTCGCGTGAAAAATCTGCGCGGAAACAGATCGCGCAGTTTTTCCGCTCGAAATATCGAGCAGAAAACAGCCACCAAAGAATGGCGAGAGTTTTCGAAGCAAAAAATTGTGCGTCACTTGCATCGCTCCGAAGAACGGTTTACCAAGTGCGCTTCAGGAGGGCATAAGAAAAGCGAACCCGCGAGAAGCGCACAACCAAGGCCGTACAAAACACTGTACGACTATCGTTGTGCTGCCCTCGCCGCGTTCGTTTTCTTCAGTTATGAACGACGGCTGAGCTGCCGTTTTTCATCGGCAGCTAGACAGCGGAATCAAAGTCGTGTGAAGCAGACAATAACGACTCCAATTCAGGATGAAAGTATTCGCCAGGACGGCACCGACGTCAATAGCTAATCGACTTGTATGAGGCCGGGCACTGATTTGACCGAGAGGTTTCGTCAAATTCCGTCCAAGTCGGCCTGGAGATCTCTTTTAAACTGTTGTCTGTCTCTTGTGGTCCTCTTGTAGTTCTCTTGTAGTTCCCTTGTAGGGTCCTTATTCGTTTTAGAAGGTTGCTCAACGGTTGTTTTAGCGTTGACTGGGGGTTGCTCGAAGGTTGCTTTGCGGTTGGCAGACGGTTGCCTGACAGCTTCAAGTCTACGGATTCCGCTGCCTCTCACCCGGAATATGGGCATCCACATCCGATTCGAAATAGGATCCTGGCCATCACACTATCGAGTCGCTTGACTGGCACAATCCCGGCAGGTTGACAAGTCGCGTACTGAAACCAGCTGATTTTGGGTGATCCAGCCGGTTGAAACCGCAGCCGATTTTGATCGTTCCCCATACACACCCGCATTTTCTTCGAACCAGATGGTCGGGGGTTCGCGAATCTTAAGTGCGCCATCTCTCGTATATGCAACTTGGAGCGGCCACACTTACGCTCCTGTCATCAAATTCGGCATGAGTTCCAGAACCAACAACTCGCTGCCCTCCGGTACGCCGATAGTCTCCTGATGCGCTAGCGTCCCGGCATTAGGAATCAGATACTTATGTCGAACACCCTCTGAGATTGGCTGCCGATGCATTTTTATCTGAAGTCTCGAATCCCAGGTTGACTTCTGACGCTGAAGGGCGGAACTTATCAACTGCCTCGACCCGAAGAGTTCGGATATTTTGCCTCCTGACCTCCACGAGTCGACGCAGGATCACACCTATGAATGTTCTTGCTGTGAATCCGGCGCCTCCGCACGCGCCTCCGCACGCGGCTGCGAAACGCGCTTCCAGTCCTAAAGCGGACGGCGTCACTCAACGCCGGTCTGTCCCGAGAGATCGGAGTGAACCGATAACGATTCCCCGTGGGATTATCATTCCCCGCCGGTCCGTCACGGTATTAATTGCTCTAGTAGTTGGCGTCGCGTGTTCGCTGCCGGGGTCGGCTCGGGGTTCCACTCATGCAAACACTCTACAGGAACAGTGGCCGCGGACTTCCTCGATTGTGGGGGATTCGGCGAAGCCAGTTGATGAAATTGTTGAAGCTGCGAAGCTAGACTTGGCTGAGCGGGACAGCATCGCTGAGGATCGGTCCGTCGAATTCGCTCGCTGGCTGTTCGCCAACTTATCTAATCCGGAAGCTCGACTGGATGCGAAACGTAGCGCAGATATCCTCCAATTCTTCATAAACGAGTCTGGAATTGGTGCCCCTTCTTTTTGGTCGGAGTTTTCACTGGCAACTTTCCAAGAGATTGCGGGCGAGGATCTAGCTGCAGCCGGGACCCTCGAACGAGCCTTGCAGCACGCGACAGCCGACGATATCCCGCCGGAACTTGTTGCCAGAACCACAGGCATTATGGGGCACGCCCAGCAATCAGGGGGACTGTTGGATGCAGCGCGGCGTACATTCGGAGACTTGGAGAACGATCCCTTCGAACGCGCACACGCCACGGTACATCTCGGCGAGATCGCGCTATCAACTGATAGTGTAGAAGCCGGCATCGAAATCTGGATGAGCCACCCACAAGGTAGAGCTGCAGCCGTAACCGTCATGGTCGAAGAGGCCGATGCGTTATGGAATCTGAACCCCGAGCAATCTTACAGGCTGGTTGCCGAAGCATTGGCGCGTCTGAAACCACAAGGCACGCTTGCGACCCCCGAGCTCCGGTCAGCCGTATCACGACTTGCCGCGCGTGCACGTGAGAATGCCGCGTTGTCCATATCCGAGAGGGCACCCGACGCCATCAAAGATCCCACTCCAAAGTAGCCATTCGTTTATGCGGAATTTCTTGCCGAGGACAATTGCACGATGTGCAAGACCGTGGCTCTCACCCCGCCTAGAATAGCAGACGGACGCCTGCCACGAAGAACAGGCCGTCCACCAAATCGCCCTCTTGCTGGGCAAAGGTCTTGGTGGAGCCGAAAAGCTGTTGGTAGTGGACCCCAATGTATGGTGCAACGGAGCGATCGATAACTTCGTACCTCAACCGCAAGCCCAGTTCCATTTTTGTAAGGCCGGTACCGACGCCAATCTCTTGATCGTCCGAAAATGAAAGGTCAAATTCACCGGTTGGCGTCAGGATAAGGCGATTGGTGATTAGAAAATCGTAATCTACATCAATCCTCGCAGAGAAGTTTCCCTTTTGACTCAGAAAGAGATCCGCATCCACCTCGAACCACAGCGGCGCGAGACCATGAACGCCAAGAACACCGTATAACCGATCAGGGCCCTTTGGGCTGTCGTACCGCACGCCTCCCACAATGTCGAAGAAGTTTGAAATCGGACGCTGTACCAGCAACTGGCTCTCCAGCCTCTCAAACGCCGAGTCCGTGATGTCGTATTCACCCAGGCTTTGGAAACGTAGCTTCCACTCATCCGATCCCACCATGGCATCGCCGTCCCATGCAACCACGTCCGTATCAGCTCCAGCCCAGTATTCAAGACGTTCGAGTCTGACCCCATAGATTAGCGGCGGATCCTCCTGGGCTGGCAGCGTACTGGATACCAATGCAAGCATGAGTGACCCAACTACCAGTAACGTGATCTTGAAGCAGCAGGCGGGATTGACGTTCATCCGGCCTCCTGTCGTGTCGTAGCGCGCTGGGTCTGCTCGGGACCGCCCTCCACAATAACTTTACGGAACATGCCGCTGGCCGCGTGGTAGGACAGATGACAATGAAACGCCCATTCTCCCGGTGCATCGACCTCAGTCTCCATGGAGACCGTAGTGCCAGGCGCAACGCTGACGACGTGCTTGGCCGGATTCCACTTGCCTTCGCCGACATCGATAATCGACCACATCCCGTGGAGATGCATGGGATGCGCCATCATCGTTTCATTGATAAATTTAAACCGAACGCGTTCACCGTACTTGAGCCTGATCGGCTCTGCATCCTGATACTTGACGCCATCGATTGACCAGATGTAGCGCTCCATGTTGCCGGTCAACCGTAGCTCAATTTCCCGGGTTGCCTCCCGGTGCGGGTAGAGCGGTTTCTGCGCTTTGAGGTCGGCATACGAGAGGAACCTTCCACCGTCGACTCCCAGCGGGAGCAGCCCGCTTCCTGCCGCGTAGAATGGGTCTCCGGCTCCTTCGGACATACCTGGCATCATGTGACCCGAGTGATCCATCGGCTCTGTCGCTGTCCGAGAACCGCTGTCGGCTGTCATTTGTGGGTCTACGGGCACGGTCGTACCGTCACCGGCCGATTGGTCTGTGGTGTTCTGACTCGCCGCAGTTGGATTCGACGCACTGGGCGTCATGCTTTCGTGATCCATCCCTGCGTGGCTCATACCCATGTCAGCCATCGTCAACAGCGGTGGCTCACGCAGATCGGGTACTTCAGCTTGCATGCCTTCCCGAGGTGCGAGTGTTCCTCTCGCAAAACCGGACCGCCCCATTGACTCCGCGAAGATCGTGTACGCGCGGTCTTCCTTGGGGCGAACGATGACGTCATAGGTTTCGGCGACCGCGATTCTCAACTCACTCACTGTGACGGGCTGGATGTTGTTGCCGTCCGCTTGAACAACCGTCATCTGAAGCCCAGGGATTCTCACATCGAAGTAAGTCATGGCTGACGAGTTGACCAGTCGAAGCCGCACGCGCTCTCCAGGCTTGAACAGTCCAGTCCAGTTTGCCTCTGGCGACTGGCCATTGATCAAACCGACGAAGCCCTGCACGTCTTCCACATCGGTGCGCATCATCCGCATATCGCCCCAGGCCAGCCGTTCTGAGTTAGCCGCACCGAATCCTCGCGCGGACACATCCCGAAAGTAGTCGCCGATGGTCTGCTGTTTTCGGTTGTAGTAGTCCGACATCAGTTTCAGATTCCGCATCACGCGCGCTCCCCCATGCGGGTGTCTGTCGGCAAGTTGCACAACGTACTCACGATTGAACCGAAATGGCTCGCGTCCCTTCGGTTCGATTACGATTGCTCCATAGGCACCGTCCGGTTCTTGAAAGGATGAATGGCTGTGGTACCAATATGTGCCCGACTGAGTAATCGGAAAGTGATAGGTAAACGTTTCACCCGGCGCGATTCCGTCATAGCTGATGGTCGGCACGCCATCCATTCGATACGGCAAAATCAAACCATGCCAGTGAACGGAGGTCGGCACATCAAGGCTGTTGGTAACCTCGATTACCGCCTTATCACCCTCCTTGAATCGGAGCACCGGGCCAGGTGAGTTGCCATTAAAGCCGATACCGGAAACAACTTGCCCATCCAACCGTATTCCAACTTCGCCGACAGTGAGCTTGTATGTCTGAGCCTGTGCGGCAAACGCCATCGTAACGAGGGCTACAATGGCTAGTCCCGTTCGAGTAAGCGACGAGGAGAGATAGTTCATGGAAACGTCCTTCTGATGCGCAGGTGCTAGTTGGTTTGAATCATTCCAACCATGCCGGCGTCATAGTGTCCGGGAACATTGCAGGCAAACTCGAGTTCACCAGCTTTAGCAAACCTCCAAATCACCTCCGCCGATTTCCCGGGTTCCAAAAGCACGCTGTTTGGGTCGTTGTGTTCCATGGTTTTTCCACCGCCCATGTCCATGGCCATTTTTTCGTGGTTAATATGATCTGGCATAAGGGCACCGTGTTGCACCATCATCATCATTTCCTCTTGATGTGCGGTATGCATATCGGGGGTTCCAATATTGAACTCATGAACCAGTTGTCCTTGATTCTTGACCACGAAGCGGACTGTCTCTCCGGCTTTGAGCTGAATCACCTCCGGCTCGTAGTAGTTGTCGAACATCTCGATCTCGATAGTTCGCGACACCTCCTCGGATTTCCCTTGTTCCCCGACGGTGGACATCGTGCCGTGTCCACCTCCATGAGTACCAGCGGCATGGCTGGCGATGCTGAGTGAGGCGATAAGTATCGCCGCCATAATTGAGGCGACCACCTTGGGGCGAAAGTTCTTCGTAAGCATGTAGTTAGATCTCCGTTTTGTTAGGTCAATGACTATGTTGCTTTCGGATACAACGCGGGCTCGAACTCGAGCAAACTCGTCCGCGACACTCATAGGATCAGTTACCGACCGCGAACCGAGTTGCGGGGTGAGAATCCAGGGAGTTATCGATCCGGGGCGCGGGCGAACAACCAGCCTTTCGGCAAGCGTCGACCACTTCCGGCTAAGCGCCGGCCAAGTGAGTCCGGACTAGGCGGAGATTCGAGGTGGTCTCAGGGGAGGTTGCGCCAAGCGAGCAATGGGAGTGCCTGGGTCGGCGCTGGATGGGAAGTCAGGCAGAAATCGTTCTGAATCACGCAGGGCTAGATCCATAGTACCTGAGCAATCGATACCATCGCAGCCGTATTCGCCGTGGGAGTTCGGATCACGATGGTCGTGCCGCTTTGCCGCGCGGTCCAGAATGCTGGCGGGTGTGTCAACTTCGAGCACGGCTGTGCCGCTTTCGAACAAATCACTCGGCATCGACCAGGTACCGGAGCGTTGGGATGCGGTTTCTGTCGTCCCCACGATACCCAGCGCGAACAATACGACCGCGACTGACACAACCAACCACGATGTGACTCGTGTTGGCACTGTGCCTAGGCTAGCAATTGGGCGCATTGTATCGTGGTTCACTAACTGGATGTTCCTTTGCCGCGGCGGAGTATACTGCTGCGGGCTCCGAACTCGCAATACTGACCCCGTAGTCCTGCGTATTGTCGCAAAGGGCACCTGCGAGGAGTGAAGATCCAAACATTTCACGGTCCACCGGGCGTAACGATAGTGGCTATCGGCACCAAATCTCCTGACTTGAGTGCAGTGGGACAAGCTGTAGCTGGGTAAGTTCGGTGCTTTGGATGGTTACGGGCACCTGGGCACAGATTTTCTCCGTCTTTGGATGACCTGCCAGGGAGGCAACCAACCCGAACAGGTCGATTCCTTGCGATTCGCGCATATTTCAATCTGAATTTGGGGAACTTTAACAAATTTTCCGGGCCCCATGCCTGATCTACACCGTGTCCTATCGTTTCGATGAATTGAGGGTTTCCGCGCCGTGACGCTCGGGAGTGCACATCCACAGGCCACTTGGTCGATCCACCTGGGAATCACGCTTTGCACCATCGTATTGGTGGTTGTACTGGGTTTGCTCGGATTCGGCATTGACGCGACGACGGATGCTTCCGGACACGGTGTTGAGTCGACGATAACGGGAAGCGACCTCTTCGCGGCGGGGGATACCCGACAACTCGACGACGACTGCAGCATCGGTCACGAATCCGCCGAATGCTCACCTTGTTCATCCTGCTCCGCTGGCTTGCCTGCCACGACAAAATCCGATTCCGCCGTCACGATTATTGTTCGGGCTCCAATTCTTCAGTCGCACTATGACGACGTAGTGCCAAGGGGCATTCGCCGACCGCCAAGGCCCTCCTGATCCAACTGCTCACCCTTCCCTGAGCGGAGTCTGACGGCGTTTCTCTCATCGTTCAGGAGTGATTCCGCTCGCTTTCGGACCAATCGAAACGATTGTGCTGAACTTGACGAATAGTGAATTAGCCGAGGACCGAGATGGGTTCTCCAATCTGGAATCAGGTGATTTCATGAATCAGAAACTAATAGTCCTCACCGTTGTACTCACTTTGCTCAGCACGGCATGGCCGGCGCTCGCTGAATCCGACATGCAGGCAATCAAACGGATGATTGCAGAGCGTCTTCCTGGTGCGACCGTGGACCATATTGCGCCGTCGCCCGTAACGGGCATGTACGAAGTCGGCGTTAACGGCGGTGACGTCGTTTACGTGTCGGAAGACGGTAGATACCTGCTGAGCGGAACGCTGATCGATCTGGTAACTCAGGAGAATCTCACCGAACGCGTGCTCGCCGGACAACGCTTAAAGACTCTCAACGGCGTGCCGGAAGATTCCATGATCATCTACGAGCCCGAGGGCGATGTGAAACACACGCTCACGACCTTCACCGATATCGATTGCCCTTATTGCCGTAAGATGCACCGGGAAATGACGCTGCTGAATCGCATGGGGATTCGAGTCCGATACATGCTGTTTCCGCGCACGGGCGTCGCTTCACCGTCGTACGAAAAGGCTGTATCCGTATGGTGCGCCGAAGATCAGCAGGCTGAGATGACCAAGGCCAAGTCCGGCGCGATCCCTGAGATAGCCGTTTGCGACAACCCTGTGCGCGATCATATGGCGCTTGGTAGGCGATTGGGGCTGCGCGGTACACCCTACACCATCACGGATACCGGGCGGGCCATCAGCGGATACGTTTCGGCACCCGAGTTGCTCGAGTCCCTCGAGGCCGACAAGCAAAAAGCAGTTCGTTGAGTCGCAGTGTGTACGAACTTCCCGTAGTAGCGTGAGCGCGGATTCACCACGGACCGCTGATTCTGATGATCCAGATCAATCACCAGGGCTGGGCCGGAACTTAGGATGCATGTGCTAGTCAAAGAAATGCTTAGTGATCGTTTCATCTGGTTCTGTTTCGCCGGGTATTTCAGGACGGGCTAGCCGAGTTGAAGAAGTCATTGCTTGAACGGATAAGAAGACGGGCTCAGGACCGACCGCAGTGGGTCAGAGTCTGGTGCTCGCTCTTTTTTGTCGGAATCGTTCTCCAGTTTTGTCCTCCGGTATTTGCTGGCGAGTCGACACACGTTGGCGCGGTTTTGTCGCCGATTGCGGGCGCCGAACAAGATAGTCAAGCCCACACTGTCGACGCTCATCCGAGCGCAGACACTTGTTGCCATCTAGACCTTGGGCATACGCCGCACAAAGCGGCGCTGGTTTTTATCGCGAGTGACTCGGAGCATCAGTTTTCCCCGGCCATCTCGACCGATTACAATGAGAATTTTTGGTTTTCGCCGTCCAAAACGGCTGTCTTACGCACCCCGATACTCGAACACGCGGCCGGGCGCGGCCGCGTTCTGTATCTGACTACCCTCCGACTTCGCATCTGAGTCACATCTCCAAGGCGCGGCGCACGTCCCATGACCTGTGCGCCGCGGGGCGCGCAGTATTGCGCGAGGTGTCTCTCAGATAACGAGAACCGAGTGGTCGTCAGACAATGCAAGCTACCGGTCAACACCAAGTACCTGGTTTAGGCACTGCCGCCGGAGGCAGCATCGAATCAGTCGCTCAAGCCGATGCCTACGTGTGTCCCATGTGTCCGGACGTGCGCGAGGACGGGCCCGTGGCCTGCCCGAAGTGCGGAATGGCGTTGGAGCCCGAGGCGCCGACCATGCCGACACGAACCCAGTACACCTGTCCCATGCACCCCGAGGTCGTTCGTGACGAGCCGGGGGATTGCCCGATCTGCGGGATGGCGCTCGAAGCGACGACGGTGACGCTGGAAGAGGAAGCAAATCCGGAACTCGTCGACATGACACGGCGATTCTGGGTAAGCGGTGCTCTGACCGTACCGCTGATAATCGTCGCCATGGGCGAATTCATGGGGCTTTCTTTCGAATGGCTGGCAACGCCACGTACGCTCAGCTGGCTCGAGTTGGTTCTCGCGACACCGGTGGTGCTTTGGGGTGGCTGGCCGTTCTTCGTGCGCGCCTGGCAATCGGTTGTCAATCGCAGCCTGAACATGTTCACGCTCATCGGACTGGGTACCGGCGTCGCTTACTCGTACAGCGTGGTAGCCACCGCAGCACCCGGCATCTTTCCGGCTTCTTTCCGAGACGCCCATGGCGAGGTGGCGATCTATTTCGAGGCGGCCGCAGTGATTGTGACACTGGTGCTACTCGGTCAGGTAATGGAGCTGCGCGCGCGAAACCGTACGGGCGCGGCTATCCGCGCGCTGCTCGGCCTGGCGCCCAAAACCGCCCGACGACTGAACTCCGACGGATCCGAAACCGACGTGCCCCTCGAGGAGGTACAGGTGGGTGACCGGCTGCGCGTGCGCCCTGGCGAGAAGGTGCCGGTGGATGGTGTCGTCGTCGAGGGTGAGAGCGCGGTGGACGAGTCCATGATCAGCGGTGAGCCGATTCCCGTGGCCAAGCAGAGCGGGGAGCGCGTGATCGGTGCGACGATCAATGGCACCGGTGGCCTTGTCATCGAAGCCGAGCGCGTCGGTAGCGACACCCTGCTCTCCCAAATCGTTCAGATGGTCGCCGCGGCGCAACGCAGCCGCGCACCGATCCAAAAGCTCGCCGACGTGGTCGCGGGCTATTTCGTACCAGCCGTGGTGGCAATCGCCGTCATTACTTTCATCGTATGGGCCCTGGCGGGTCCAGCGCCGGCCATGGGCTTCGCCATCATCAATGCCGTGGCGGTGCTGATCATCGCCTGCCCCTGCGCGCTCGGCCTGGCGACCCCCATGTCCATCATGACGGCCACCGGCAAAGGCGCGACCTTCGGCGTGCTGTTCAAGGACGCGGAATCCATCGAGGTCATGCGCAAGGTGGACACCCTGGTGGTCGACAAGACCGGCACGCTCACCGAGGGCAAACCGCGACTCGTCGGCGTGGAGTCGGTCGGCATATTGGCGGAGTCGGCTTTACTGAGGCTCGCAGCCACCCTGGAGCGCGGCAGCGAGCATCCCCTGGCGGCTGCCATCGTCGCAGGCGCCCACGAACGCGGAGTCGAGTTGGGGAAGACCGCATCCTTCGAGTCGGTCACCGGAAAGGGAGTCATCGGCGAAGTCGGCGGGCGGCGCGTCGCGCTTGGCAACGCGGCACTGCTCGATTCGCTCGGCATCGATCCGGGCATGCTTGCAGATCGAGCAGAGACGCTTCGCCACCAGGGTCAGACGGTGATGTTCGTCGCCGTCGACGGCGAAGCGGCGGGCATCGTGGCCGTTGCCGACCCCATCAAGGAAACGACACCGTCCGCCATCGAGGCGCTGCACAAAGAGGGCGTCCGAATCGTTATGTTGACCGGCGACAGCGAGACCACGGCCAAGGCGGTTGCAGCCAGGCTCGGTCTCGACGAAGTGGTCGCTGGCGTGCTGCCCGACCAGAAGGCGAGCACTGTAAAACGGCTACAAGACGAGGGACGCGTCGTCGGCATGGCTGGTGACGGTATCAACGACGCGCCGGCGCTTGCCCAGGCGCAGGTCGGGATCGCCATGGGCACCGGTACCGACGTCGCGATGGAGAGCGCGGGCGTGACCCTGGTCAAGGGCGACCTGCGCGGCATCGTGCGTGCGCGGCGCCTGAGTCGCGCCACCATGCGCAACATCCGTCAGAATCTTTTCTTCGCCTTCGTCTACAACGGGCTCGGCGTTCCCGTCGCGGCCGGCGTGCTGTATCCGGCATTTGGGATCCTGTTGAGCCCCATCATCGCCGCGGCGGCCATGAGCTTCAGCTCGGTTTCCGTGGTGAGTAATGCGCTCAGGCTCAATCGTGTCGAGCTCTGAGCCGAACACTGGAATTCGAAGAGACAGTACAGTGAACCTAACAAAGAAAGCGTGGTGGCGAAATCCATCGAACCTGCCGCTCGCCATATTTCTCGCCATCGGTGGCTTTTTTCTATGGACCGAACACGAGGCCCATGTCATCGCGGCGCTGCCCTGGGTGCTAGTGGGCGGCTGTCTGGTCATGCACCTGTTCATGCACGGTGGTCACGGACACGGCGGCGGCGAGCACCGGGATGACAGCGCAGACAAGGGAGACAAAGAGCCATGAGCGGCTCGGCGCCGGCATACGGGCTATGGACCCTGGTGGTGGTCAACTCACTGGTATTCATCGTCTTCGCGTTCAGCTTCGCCAAGCCGCAAACCCCGCGCGACTGGCGCTCCTTCGGCGCGTTTTCCGCCTTTCTGGTGGCGCTATTCACGGAAATGTACGGCTTCCCGCTGACGATATATCTGCTTTCTGGATGGCTGGCGACACAGTTCCCGGGAATCGACTGGCTCGCCCACGATTCCGGGCACTTGCCGGAGATGATTTTTGGCTGGCGCGGAAACCCGCACCTGGGTCCCTTTCACTGGATCAGCAATTTGCTCATCTTCGGCGGCTTCGTGCTGCTCGCCTCGGCCTGGAAAGTTCTCTATGCGGCGCAGAAATCACGCGCACTCGCGAACACCGGACCGTATGCGCGCATCCGGCACCCCCAGTACGTTGCCTTCGTGCTCATCATGGCGGGCTTTCTGTTCCAGTGGCCGACGCTGGTGACGCTCGCGATGTTTCCAGTGCTGGTGTTCATGTACGTACGGCTCGCCAGGCGCGAAGAGCGTGAGGCGCTCGCCGATTTCGGTGAAGCGTACCGCGCATACATGCGCAAGGTCCCGGCCTTCGTACCAAGGCTAGGCGCAGCGAATGCTCCGGCGGGACCATCCACGGTGGATTCTGGAGGTAGCTAGAGATGGACGGTTTGCCGACATTTCCGATCTTCGCGGCGCTCTTTTGCGTCCAGAGAGGTATCTACCGTAACTAGCGTGGGAAAAAGCATTCAAGTCATGAATTGCTGAAACGCTCAACTTCGATCACTAAGGAGATCAATGCAATGAAATCTACGGCGAAAATCTTGGTTATTGCGATGGCACTAGGTGCGCCCCTGGCCATTCCTCACACGCTGCTGGCTGCCGCCGACACGGCATCCACGCCGGCTGAACCCCCGCAGGGCAAGGGAATGGCGATGATGCCCATGCAGCAACAAATGATGCGCATGCAGGAGGAGATGGCGAAGATCCATGACACGAAGGATCCCAAAGAGCGCCGCGAGCTGATGCGCGAGCACGCGGAAAGCATGCAGGGCATGATGCAGATGATGCACGGGATGATGGCGGGCCAAGGAATGATGGGAGGCCACGGCGGAGGCATGGGCATGGGCATGATGAGACACGGCCAGATGGGTGCTCCCGGTACCGGTGGCCCGGGCACAATGGGACCCGGTGCCATGACTCCCGGCGCGGGCGCCATGATGGATCGCATGGGCATGATGGAGCAGCGTATGAACATGATGCAGATGATGATGGACCAGATGCTCAAGCAGCAGGAGCTCCTGCTCAAGGACCGGAATGATGGCGACAGTTAGTCAAGGAGGTCCGTAACCACGATGCTGCGGGAGACCGCCACGAAGTGCCCGAGTGCCGGCCGATGAGCGTGCCGGCACACGAGCCCAGAGGAGAATCTGATGAACAAGCATTTGAGAGCGATTTTCGCGGCGTCCATGCTCGCCGCCCTGTCGACGCCTTTACTGGCCGACAGCGAGGCAGCCAAGCTCAAGGAACTCGAAGGTCAGATCGAGGCGCTTAGAGCCAGGATCGCAGCACTCGAGGCACACCATACGTTCACCTCATTCATGCCGGACTTCGCCGAGCGCTTTCACGTGATGCACCGTGCGGGCGATTCCGGCGACTGGGCCGTGGCCTCCCATGAGCTCGAAGAGATGAAGCGACTCACCAGATTGTCAACCTCCATCGACGCCGACAAGGGCAAGCTCATGCAGGGGATGATGAAGCCGAGCTTCGAGGCGCTTGAGAATGCCATCGAGCACGGCAATAGCAAAACGTTTCAGAAAGCGCTCACGCAGGCCACCGAAACCTGCAATGCGTGTCATACGGCAACGGGCAGCGGATTCGTCCAAGTGACCCTCGATGCCAGCGAATCGCTGAGTCTCCGGCACCCACACAAGTTCCAGAAGCAAGAAGTGTCGGGCGGACACACTCATTGACTTTGGTCGGAGAAGAACCACATGCGAAAACTTCTAAATAGCGAGTTCTATATACCACTGCTTCTGATTACGTCTCTCTCAACGCAAGCAAACTCAGCGGCGGTTCACGCCGACGATTGGGGAGGCGGATGGCATGATGGCTGGGGCTGGGGACATATGTTTTTTGGCTCCTTCATGATGCTGCTCTTCTGGGGGGGCCTCATCATTTTGATCGTTCTTGCCGCGCGCATGATGGGCCGTGAACCAGCCCAAGGTAGTGATGGGTCGGCACAGGGGAACCGGGCCCTCGAGATCCTCGAGGAACGTTTCGCGCGCGGCGAGATCGACAAGGAGGAGTTCGAAGAACGCAAGCAACTGCTCTCCAAGTGAGCCCCATAGCAGTACTGATGGGGGATAGCTGATGTACGCGCTGCTGCTTGCACTACTCGGCAATAAAGCGATGGCCCAGCTCGTCGACGGACGCAATGGAACTCTCTCTGTCGAGAGGCGACCGCGACCGTCTACCTTCACTGAGGTGCGCTAGATGTCATTCATCGATACACCAATCGAGCATCACTTTCCGTGGTACGTCAGGCTGTTCTTCTGGAATCAGAAACGGCGTTACGGCGCCGTACTGGAGCCCGCAAGACTCTGGGGGCGCTCGCCGCGGGTGTTCGCTGCCCTCGCGCTGCTATACGGAGCCCTCGACCGGCGCTCCTCGCCCATCGAGCCGACGCTGCGCTCCCTCGTCAGTGTGCGCGTATCACAGATTAACTGGTGCGCTTTCTGTGTTGACATCAACTCAGCGAACGTACTCAAGCGGGGTGTCGAACCGGCAAAGCTATCGGAGCTTGCCACGTTTGAAACCAGTACACGGTTTTCGGAGCGCGAGAAGGCGGCGCTTTCGTATGCGGAAGCCATGACCTACTCGGATAACCAACCGACGGCCATGCACTTTGAACGCCTGGGCGCCGAACTCGACGATGACGCGATAATCGAGCTGACAGCGCTGATCGCGTTCCAGAACCTATCGAGCAAATTCAACGCTGCGATGAATGTGACACCCCAGGGATTTTGCGACTCTGCTGACCGACCGGCTATCTCTTCCAAGACATAGGGAGTCCCAATCTTGATGACTATCAGAATATTCGCTTACAGCCGCTCTTGGTCCCGCCTGTCATCGGCAGGTGCGATGCTTCAGAGGGTAGGTTCCGTTTTTTTCCTCGCCAGCGTTCTCACTGGATGCAGCGGGTCTGAGGATGAGGCATCGAGATCCGAATCGAAGCGTGCCAGTTCCCCCACTTCACAGTCTAACTCCAAGACTGCACCCCCAGCAGACACGCAGGCGTTGGCAGCACCAGCTAGGTGGTACAAGCAAGAGAACGTAAGCCGCGGTGGCGCACTGTTTGCCGAGCACTGCGCTGCCTGTCATGGAAAGCGGGGGGAAGGCGCATTTACTTGGCGGCAGCTCGGCGCGGATGGCAAGTATCCGCCACCGCCACTCAACGGCACTGGTCACGCGTGGCACCATCCGTTTCGCGTCCTCGGCGGGCAAATCAAGTCAGGCGCCCCCGGCGGGCAGGGCAACATGCCGACGTTTGGTGACCGCATGAGCGACGAAGAGATCGTCGACGTAATCGCCTGGTTTCAGGATCGCTGGCACGACGAGATATACGCCCAGTGGTGGCAAATCGAGCAACGCTCTAAACAATAGAAAGCGAAAAGTATCTTGCGCAAATGAGCAATGAGGTACCTGAGAAGGCATTTGACGGAGATGCGACCACTTGTCCATTTGGTATTACATGTGCTCGTGCCTAGCGGTGATTGTTTCGGAAATGTTCAATCCGAAACGTGACAATCGTAGCGTAACTATCGATAACCGGCCCTCACAATGGAGCACGACATGAAGCTAAATCCAACAGCGTTAGGCGCTTCAAGCGCTATCTCTTTTTCAATACTTTGGGTCATCTGCAGTGCAGCAGTAGCAGTTTTGCCCGGATTCATGATGACAATGTCCGGGCATATGCTGCATGTCAATTTTTCACAAATGGGTTGGACACTCACATGGACTGGGGTCCTTCTCGGACTAGTTGTCTGGGCGGCTGTGGCCTTTGTTTCTGCTTGGCTAATTGCGGTTGTTTATAACCAATTTTTAGGTAAGTCATAAGCGCGTGGTCGGCCGAAAATTGCATGCGATGCAGCTGCGCGGGTTCTTGTACGTGGAGAATACGCCACGAGATATGTCGGAGGGTCCACGGACGCGTCTTCATGCCGTTTTTGACGGCGCCCTACGGGTGTTCAAATGCAACATAATCTGGAAACCTTTGAGCAGGCAATAGTCAAGCTAAACGCCCTAGTCATAGAGGCGTTCAATCGCAGTGATGTGAAAACATGCGCCGAGTCCTATGCAGAGGACGCCACTCTGCTGCTCGCAGATCGTCCACTAATCAAAGGACGAGACGCGATCGAATCAGCTCTCCGGAAATACGCGACGTCCGGGGCGAAGCTCATGCCCGTCGACCTTCTCGATGCCAGATCGAGCGGTGAAATGGGATTTTGTCTCGGCAAGTATGAGTTCACGGTGCCTTCGAAGAACGGCACCCAAACTATGGAGAAAGGGAAATTTGTCACCGTGTTCATGCGGCAACCTGACGGATCCTGGAAAGCCGTCGTAGATTCGCTAAT
Source organism: Gammaproteobacteria bacterium (assembly GCA_009937425.1). Classification (GTDB taxonomy): domain Bacteria; phylum Pseudomonadota; class Gammaproteobacteria; order HK1; family HK1; genus JAABYT01. The sequence goes on along the minus strand of JAACFO010000060.1, from coordinate 7,119 downwards.
TAGGGATTGACCGTCGGAGGCGCCGCTTTGCAGCGACGACTCGACGAAAATAGCTGACGATAAGGGGCGCCCGCGCCATTTGGAATCGTGCGGTCTTGTTGCAGCGGCGCGCCCTCGTCGAAGGGGGCATCATGGCCAGTAAAGGCTTTTTGACACGCGAGGAAGTCCGAGACGTCTATGACAGGCAGGCCGGGAGCTATGATCTGGCGGTCTGGTTCTATTACCTCGCCGGTATGCGCATCGGCCGGTGGCGCCGCATGGTCGTAGACGGGCTGTCACTCCGACCCGGAGACACGGTTGTCGAAATCGGATGCGGGACGGGCCTCAACTTTTCGCTTCTGGAACGCGCCGTTGGCAGTGAAGGAAAGATCATCGGTATGGATATTTCCGAGGCGATGCTGGATCGAGCGAGAGAGCGCGTCCGCGCTGCCGGGTGGCACAACGTGGATTTGGTTTGCGCCGCCGCTTCGGATTTCAATTTTCCGGACGGCACCGGGGGAATACTGGCGACGGGCGTTCTGACCTACGAACCAGAATTCGACAAAGTTATCGAGCGTGGCGCAAGAGCGCTCGTACCCGGACGAAAGTGGGTGGTGCTCGATTACAAGATGCCGAGCAATTGGCTACGTCATCTGGCCCCCGCGTTTGTCGCGTTGGGAAGCAGCTTCGGAGTATCGAAGTCCTTTATGGAGCGCCATGTTTGGGAGTCCGTCGAACGCCACCTCACAAATATCCGAATGCAGGAACTTTACGGTGGCTTTGTCTACATCGTCTCTGGCGAAGCGTGACAGTCACCGAAGTCAGAACTAATACGCGAGGTCGCCCTCGGGTCATGAGGGATAGCGGGGACCTTCGGCGGTGAACGGCTGCCATTCTCACCATTAGCGAATCCTGCGATCAAGGGTCACGAACAGCCCATCTTGGCCGTATTCCGACCTTCTTGTTGAATTGCCTAGGCCGCTGATATTGGCTGCGACGCTGTGCCCCCTCCGCTGCGGTGCCGGCTGATTACCGAAGGAACATACGAAACCGACACGTAGCTAGATCGTAACTCGGCGAGGCTCTTTGGGACTGTTTGGCACGTTGCGTAGCAGGTTTTGAAGTGATGCGGGCGTTACAAGGCATTGATTTAGTTGAAACTCCAATGTGACCTACTGTCTTCGAACCAGGTGGTCGGGGGTTCGAGTACCTCCAGGCCGGCCAATGAATTCAGGTGCATTCCGGGCTCCGATGGCCTTAATGCAGCGCCTGCGCGGCGTGTTAGATATCGACGTCAGTCACTGCCCACGCTGCTGGGGCGCATTGCGCGTACTCGCGGTGAAAATTGACCCTCATCTAAAAGCCGCCATCCTCGCACACATCGATACACGGGCGGTTCGCGTTCAACCGGCGGCAGGAGCGCTCAGCAGCTTCGGCACCGCCTGCGCGACCATGGCTTCCAGGTCGATATCGGGAGCGACACTCGCGTAATCCTCGTCGATGAGCAGCGATGCCGTGCCGTGGACGAACGTCCACACCTGGACGCCGAGAAACTTGGCATCCCCCTCGACACCCTGCCTCTCGCAGTAAATCCCGATCTGCTCGATAACCCGGCCGAGACAGCGGTTGCCGTAGGCCTGAACCATCTCGGCGCTCTTGAGCGCTGGATTCTGGCCGAACATCAGGCGAAACACGGGTTGGTGCTCGACGGCGAATTTGACGTAGGCCTGAGCCATGGCGGTGATGCCTTCCAGGGTACCGACGCCGTGCCCTTCCACCGCCGCCATGGAACGCTCGGCGAAGGCATCGAAGCCGCGTGCCGTGATCTCCTCGAGGATCTCGTCCCGGTCGCGAAAATGCTTGTAGGGCGCGGCCGTGGAGACACCGGCGAGACGGCACGCGTCGGCCAGGGTGAAGTTCTCTGCGCCCTTCTCACCGACGAGCCGGGTGGCGGCGGCGATCAGGGCCTCGCGCAGATCGCCGTGATGGTAGCCCGCCTTCCGGGGCTTGCCGCCGGTGCCTTTCGAGGCACGGCGCTGACCGGTACTGGACATCTCTTTCCTCTCGGGACGAGAAATAAAGTTAACACGGCTAACTTTTTCTTGCAAAGTTAGTCAGATTAACATATGTTAATGCCAGTAACTTTAAGCATCAGCACTCAAGCGAGATTGATATGTCCGCAAAAACAACCGCTTATGACAGCCAGGCGAGTTCGCGCCTGGCCCGGTTCGCCGCCACCGGCCTGACCGCCCTGGCCATTCTCGGCGCCATGGGGGCGGGAATCGCCTTCCTGCAGCATCGTGCCAACGCCCAGCCGATGCCGGAGCGGAATCCGCCCGTGACCGTCGCCACCGAGCCCGTGAGCATCGTCGACGCTTATGAGGTCGAGGAGCGCTTCACCGGACGCCTCGAACCCGCCCGGCGGACGAGGATCGCCTTCGAGCGCAGTGGCCTGGTCACGGCGGTTCTTCACGACGAGGGCGAGTTCGTCACTACCGGGACGCTGCTCGCGCGTCTCGACACCGCCGAGCTCGAAACCGGTCGCCGACTGCTGCAGGCCCAGCGACGAGAGCTGGCAGCGCAGCTGGGGCTGGCCGAAGCAGAGCTTGTCCGCAACAAGGCCCTCGAGACGAAGGGCTGGGCCTCGCGACAGCGCTACGACGAGTCACGCTACCGGGTAGCGCGACTGCGGGCCGGTATCGAGCGCGTCAATGCGCAGCTCGAAGCCAACCGGATCGATCTCGACAAATCGGTCGTGCGGGCGCCTTTCTCGGGAACCATCACGGCGCGCCGCGTGGACGAAGGGGCGGTTACCGCTGCCGGCGCCTCCATCGTGGAGCTGTTCGAAGACGCCAGCCCCCGCGTACGCATCGGCGTATCGGTGGAGGTCGCGGACGCTCTCGAGATCGGTGCGCACTATCCGCTGCGTGCCAACGGGACGGCCCTGAACGGGCGGCTGGCCGCGTTGCGGCCCGATCTTCAGACGGGTACCCAAACTGTCACCGCCATCTTCGACCTCGGCGACGCCCAGCCCGTGCCGTTCGGCGGCCTCGTCGAGCTAATCTCGAGCCGGCGCGTTGAGGCCACCGGTGCATGGCTACCGCTCGCGGCGTTGAGCGAAGGTCGTAAGGGCTTGTGGTCGGTCTTAACGGTCGTCGACGGATGGGATGGTCCGGTCGTTGCCCGCGAGGCAGTCGAAGTCATCCACGTCGCTGGCGACGCGGTGTTCGTCCGTGGAACCTTCAAACAGGAATCCATTGTCGTTGTCAGCGGAAGCAATCGCATCGTCCCCGGGCAACGGGTGTTCATCGCCGACAGGAGTTGAAGTCATGGGATCGCTGTTCTTCAAAAACAAGCGCCTTGTCGCGGTCACGGTCCTGGTGATCGCCGCCATCGGAATCTCGGCTGTGACCTCCATCGCGCGCCAGGAGGATCCGGCGTTCAGCAAGATTTTCGCGACCGTGGTGACCCCGTACCCCGGCGCGGACCCGGCACGGGTGGAATCACTCGTAACGGAGAAGATCGAAGAGCAGCTGCGCGGCATCGCCGAGCTCGAGACTATCGAATCCATCTCCCGGGCCGGCATGTCGCTCATTCAGCTCGAGCTCGACTGGGACACACCGAAATCGGAAATCGAGCAACTGTGGTCGCAGGTGAGAGATGCCCTCGCCGATGCCGCGAAGAATTTCCCACCCGGCGTTCCGGAACCCGCGTTCGACGATGATCGCGTCGGTGCCTTTACGGCCATCAGTGCGCTCACACCCGCCGCGGGCGCTCCGGTCAACCTCGCCATCACGCGCCGTTATGCCGAGCTTCTGCAAACGCGCCTGCAGACCATTCCCGGAACCCGCCGCGTGGATCTATTCGGCGCGCCACAGGAAGAAATCTTGGTGGCCATCGATCCACACGAGCTCGCCGCCCTCGGGCTCACCGTCGCCGACGTGTCACGCGCCATCGCGCTCGGCGATTCCAAGGTGCGTGCCGGCCAGATTCGCGGCAGCGAGCTCGATGTGCTGATCGAGATCGAAGGCGAGATCGACTCTATAGAGCGCATTCGAAGTATCCCCGTTATCGGCAACACCGCCAGCCGCATCGTGCGCGTAGCCGACATCGCCGATGTCAGGCGGGAGGTGCGCAAGCCCCCGGAAAACCTCGCGTTCTCCAACGGCCGACCGGCAATACTGATCGCCTCGCGCATCGAGGACAACCTCAAGGTCGATGACTGGATGCTTGAGGTCGATTCGCTGCTCGGCGAGTTCGAAGCCGAGCTGCCCCACGGGATTGAACACCGGCTGGTGTTCAATCAGGTGAATTACACGTGGGACCGGCTGGGCGACGTCTTCTTCAATCTCATGGTGGGAATGACTCTCGTCGTACTCGTTCTGTTCATCACGCAGGGCGTTCGCGCTGCCGCAGTCGTTGCCGTCAACGTTCCGCTGGCGACTTTGATCTCGCTCTACGGACTGCATCTCCTCGGTATCCCGATTCACCAAATGTCGGTAACGGGGCTGATTGTCGCGTTGGGCCTGCTGGTCGACGTCGCCATCGTCATGACCGACGACATTCGCCGGCGTCTGCGCGACGGCACCGATCGGGCGACCGCAATTGCCCGGGCCGTGCGGCGCCTGACCGTGCCACTTCTGGCGTCGACCGTTACCACGGGGCTGGCGTTCGCGCCGCTGCTGCTCCTGCCCGGGCCGCCGGGTGACTTCCTGGGATCCATCGGCGTTGCCGTGGTCCTCATGCTGGTTGCATCCTTTACCCTCGCGTTGACCGTGACCCCGGCTCTCGCGGGACTCTGGCTCGCTGAAGACGACGCCGGTAGTTCGCGGAGTGCGTGGTCGCGCGGCCTCGCGTTCAAACCCGTCGCCGGGATATTCGACCGGTCGATGAAGCTCGCGCTCGCGAATCCGATGCTCGCCATCCTCGCAGCATTGATACTTCCGGTTATCGGATTCGGCGCGGCACCGACCCTCAAGGAGCAGTTCTTCCCCGGAGTCGACAGGGATCAGCTCTACGTGCAGCTGAAGCTGCCGAGCGGCTCATCAATCGCTGAGACCGAGCGCGCTGTGCTGCGGGCCGACCATCTGATCCATGAGCACACGGGCGTTGTCGGCACCGACTGGGTACTCGGCTCGAGCGCACCGAATTTCTACTACAACATGGTCCGGGATCAGGACGGAGAATCCAGCTTCGCAGAGGCACTGGTAAAGACCGCGACCGCGCAGGCCACCGAGGAGGTCCTCCCGCTTCTGCAACGGACACTGGATCGCGACCTTCCCAACGCCCGCGTTACCGTTCGCGGTCTGGTGCAGGGACCCCCAGTCGTGGCTCCCGTCGAGTTGCGAGTGGTCGGGCCCGATCTGGATGTGCTGCGCGACCTCGGTGATCGCATTCGAAATCTGATGGCCGACGTGCCGGAGGTGATGCAGGCACGGACACAGATCGAAGGCGGTGCGCCCAAGTTCACGCTGAAGCTGGACGAGGAAAAGGTCAGGGTGACCGGGCTCGCACTCGGCGAGGTGGCGAGCCAGCTGGAAGCGGCCCTGGAAGGCGCGACCGGCGGATCGCTCGTCGAGTCCAGCGAGGAGCTACCGGTGCGCGTGCGGGTCGGCGAGGCAGCTCGCGCGGCGGTGGATGTTTTGAGGGCCCTGCACGTCGTCGGTCCCGGCGCGCGCGAGGAGGCCCTGGCCGGTGGATTTCCCGGCATACCGATCGCCGCGCTCGGAACGATCCGGACGGAGCCATCCAAGACACCCATTTTCCGACGCAACGGCGAACGTGTGAATACCGTCCGTGGCTACGTCTACCGCTCGGTGCTCCCGGAGGAGGCGCTGAAACGCGTGCGCGAGCGGATCGCGACCGCCGGGTTCGCGTTTCCGCCCGGGTATCGGCTGGAGGTGGGTGGAGACTCTGACGCACGGGAGAAGGTCATGGCTGACTTGATCGCGCCGGTGGGCGTTATCCTGGTGCTGACCTTCGTCACCATTATCCTGACTTTCAATTCATTCAGATTGTCCGCGCTCGCGGGCCTGGTCATGATGCTGTCGGTGGGACTCAGCCTGCTCTCGCTGGCCGCCTTCCAGTTTCCGCTCGGTGTCATGGCGGTCATCGGCGTGATCGGGTCCATAGGCGTGTCCATCAATGCGGCAATCATCATCGTGACCTCCCTGCAGAATGACTCAGGCGCCGCCGAAGGGGACGTCACACGCATCCGCCAGGTTGTCATGGGACAAAGCCGTCACATCGTTTCCACCACGGTGACGACTTTCGGTGGATTCCTGCCCTTGATTCTGGGTGGAGGTGGCTTCTGGCCGCCTTTCGCCGTCGCCATCGCCGGCGGCGTCCTGCTCTCGACGCTAGTGTCGTTCTATTTCACGCCCCCGGCGTTCCTCCTCCTGGCGAGAACCCGCAGGCGCATGCGGGAGAGCGGTCGCGCAGATCGCCGGGAAAAGACGACCGCTCACGCCATGCGACTCGTAACGGGCGCGGCTGCATGAGCCGTGTCGAATCGTCAGGGTGCGATGCGCTCGAGCAGGTGAGGCACTTTCGCCATCACCGGGCCCTTATCCGCCCAGTAGTCGTCGAAGGTCAACGGACTTGGCCGATTTGAATTGTTCGCGCACTCGCACAAAGCTGACTCCGTCCGCCCGATCTCGGCCGAGCCTTTACAGGAGTCGAGTGTGCCAAGTCTGTGCCACTTTGATGTTTGCTGAAACAGGAAATCAGCGGGTTATGTCGGGTTTGCGTATGCGGCAAGCGTCGCAAGTGACTGTTCTAGTTGAAATGTTGAATTGGTTGCTGTGACTTCGAACCAGGTGGTCGGCGGTTCGAGCCCCTCCGGGCGCGGCAGACGAACCCTGTTCTTCGAATCGATGTGGCGGCGAAGAAACCGCGCCGTTCGCAGGGCGAACCTGGCGAGCACGCTGCGACGGAGTAGGAGAATCGGTTGTGGGCAGCGTTAGGGGAATTCTTTTCTTGAGGATTTGCGGGCGCCCTGAGACCCATGACGTCGGTCACCGAAGCCACCGCGCCGGGTGCCTGGCGGGGAAACTCGCCCCGCGTGGCAGCCGCAAAATATGAATCCCATCGCACTGCTGCACATCTCCGGCTAAGGCAGACCCGATTCTGGCCGATGAT
>JAACFO010000015.1 GCA_009937425.1 Gammaproteobacteria bacterium | reverse complement strand
TAGTAAGGTTCACTCATGATTCAAGCACCGGCTGCGTCGATGGGGACAGTATAGGTACTGCATTCAAACACAACCGATACCTGAATCACATCGGGCTCCACAATACGGTTCGCGCTAAACCTGACAGGAGATCTCACCGAGTCGTTGCGACAAACTGAGTTCTTCCTCGAATCCGAGCGTCGCAAGGTCGCGCATGCGCTGCGGGTAAAGTACACCATCCAGATGATCGCACTCGTGTTGCACCACCCGGGCGTGAAAATCCCGCGCTTCGCGCTCGAATCGGCTGCCGTTGGCGTCGAGGCCGCTGTAGCGTATTTGACGGAAACGGGGTACCACGCCGCGCAGCCCGGGAACACTCAAGCAACCCTCCCAGGCATCCACCATCTCGTCGTCCGGAAACGTCAACTCGGGGTTGATGAGAACCGTGCGCGGCACCGGCGGTGCTTCGGGGTATCGCTCGCTGCTCACCAGTTCGAAAACCACGACCCGCAAAGGCACACCGATTTGCGGCGCCGCGATGCCCACACCGCCACGGGCGGCCATCGTGTCCCAGAGATCCTGGATCAAGCATGCCAGGGAGTCGTCGAAGCATGACACCGACTCGGAAACTGTGCGTAACTCCGGATCGCCCATTCTCAATACGCGATGCTCGGCCATGGCCTGCGCCTCTCGTTGACTGGATAAAGCTAAGCAATTACCGTCACCAACCGATGGTGTCAAGCACAGTCCAAAGGCATGCGCGGTGACAGCCGCCGGTCAGCGAATAGAAGACGAACTGGTGATTCTGGTGCACGGTCTGTACATGCACGGTATCGCCATGTTGCCATTGCAGCGGCGCCTGGGCGCCTGCGGTTTCCGTTGCAGACAATTCTCGTACCCATCGCTGCGATCCGACGTGGCGCAGAACGCGGCGCGGCTGGCGCAGTATCTGCGCGACATCGACACGCCGGTGGTGCATTTTCTCTGTCACAGTCTCGGCGGCCTGGTGGTACGCGCCATGTTTGCACAGTCCTCATGGCAGCGCCCGGGCCGGGTGCTGACCCTCGGCACCCCCCATCTCGGCTGCTACGTGGCCGAGCGACTCGGCGCCAGCCCGGTTCTCGCGCCGATCGTGGGAAAAAGCCTTGTTCATGGCCTGGACGGCGATCTGCCTCCCTGGCCGAGCGAGTGGGAAGTGGCCACCATCGCCGGTGACATACCCGTAGGGGCCGGCCGCCTGGTGCCGGGATTGCCCAAGCCCAACGACGGCACGGTGGCAGTGGCGGAGACCGATCTGGGACCGGGGTATGCGCGCGCGATTCTGCCGGTAAGCCACACGAGCATGTTGTTTTCCCGGCCGGTGGCCGCCTACGCGTGTTCTTACTTGAAATCCGGTAGCTTCCCGAGCTCGGATCCAGCGACAACCCCCTAGGAGCGAAGCCATTTTCTCATGCTAGAATTCACGCCACACTTCGAACGAGCGACTACATGGCCGGACATAGTAAGTGGGCAAACATCCAGCACCGCAAGGGGGCACAGGATGCGAAACGCGGCAAGCTGTTCACGAAACTCATCCGGGAAGTAACCATCGCGGCACGCCTTGGCGGTGCCGATCCAGCCGCCAATTCCCGTTTGCGCCTGGCCATGGACAAGGCGCTTTCGGGAAATGTTCCGAAAGACACCATTGAGCGAGCAATAAAGCGCGCATCCGGTGATCAGAACGCCGAAAATATCGAGGAAGTGCGCTACGAAGGCTATGGCCCCGGCGGAGTTGCGGTCATGGTCGATTGCATGACGGACAATCGCAACCGCACGGTGGCCGATGTGCGCCACGCATTCGCGAAGCACGGCGGCAATCTCGGCACCGACGGGTCGGTTTCCTACCTGTTCACGAAACTCGGTCAAATCAGCTTTGCGTCGGACAGCGGCGAGGACCGCATCATGGAAGCGGCTCTGGAGGCGGGAGCCGACGATATCGCCAACAACGAAGACGGCAGTATCGACGTGCTTACCGCGGTGGAGAGCTTTCCCGAGGTGCGCGATGCCATGCGGGCAATGAATCTCGAACCGGAACACGCCGAGGTAACAATGCGCGCATCGACGAGTGTCAGCTTGTCACTTGAGGATGCGCAGAATATGGTAAAGCTGCTGGAGATGCTCGAAGAGCATGATGACGTGCAGCATGTTTACTCCAATGCCGACATTTCCGATGACATACTCGCAGAGATCACCTGAGGAGCTGCACCCCTGCCCATGACGGGATCCCTCAAACCCGTTCGCATTCTCGGAATCGACCCGGGGTCACGCATCACCGGGTATGGAATCATCGATTTCCACAAAGATCATGCACGCCACGTGGCCAGTGGATGCATTCAGCTTCGTGGCGGCGATCTTACAGTGCGCCTGCGGGCGATTTTTGACGGCATCACAGCCATCGTCGAGAGCGAGGCGCCGGCGGAGCTGGCCGTCGAACAGGTTTTCTTCGCCCGCAATGCCGCCTCGGCGCTGAAGCTCGGCCAGGCCCGCGGCGCGGCTTTGATGGCAGGTATCGCGAGGGGGCTGCCACTCTACGAGTACTCACCGAACGCAGTGAAGCAAGCTGTAACCGGCCGCGGTCACGCGCCCAAGGATCAGGTTCAACACATGATCAAAATGTTGCTGTGCCTGCGCGAGCTACCGGCCAGCGATGCCGCAGACGCTCTTGCCGTGGCAATCTGTCATGGACACACCAGTCAGACGCGGGCGCGCATAGCGATGTCGGCAGCACGCGCCGGAACCCATCGGTGATCGCCTGGCTGAAAGGCGTCTTGCGGGAAAAGCAACCCCCCTGGTTGCTGATCGATGTCGGCGGTATCGGTTACGAATTGCAGGCCTCAATGACGACATTCAGTGCGCTGCCGAGTACCGGTACCGATGTCGCCCTGTTTGCCCACCAGGTGGTGCGCGAGGACGCCCATCAGCTGTTCGGGTTTGCCGAGCGCAGCGAGCGCGATGTGTTCCGGCAACTGCTCAAGGTGAATGGAGTGGGCGCCAAAGTGGCATTGGCGATTCTCTCGGGGATGGATGCCGCCACCCTGGGGCGCTGTGTGCTGGAAGGCGACACTACGCGCCTCACACGACTCCCCGGCATCGGCAAGAAGACCGCCGAGCGGCTGGTTATCGAAATGCGCGATCGCCTGGGAAACTTGCCGGGAGGCGGAGAGCTCGGCTCACCCCTGGGGGGCGCTTCCGGGAATGGGGCTACGGATCCGGCATCGGAGGCGGTCAGCGCGCTCATCGCGCTGGGTCTCAAGGGGCCGGAAGCAAGTCGCCGCGTGTCCGCCATCGACTGCGGGTCGCTGGCCAGCGAAGACATCGTGCGACTGGCTCTCAAGGCCATGGTCAAATAGCGACTCTGGCCGACTCTGGGCGACTCTGGCCGACTCTGGGCGACCTTGGGGGACCCTGGCCAACTCGGGGCGATTCGGGGCGATCCGGGCCCGGCGAAGCGGCGCTTTCCCCCTCACCGCCAGCGGTATACCATCTCGCCCGAGTCTGCGGCGGCAGGATGTCGCCAGGAGTGCTGCATTGTCGGGCCTCGCTATGACACGATGCCGCCAGCATTGGTCGTTAGCCTGATGTCCACATCGCGACCCGGGCGGCGGCGTCCGGTTCCTTCATAGCATGATCGAGTCAGAGCGCCTGATAACACCGCTTTCCAGCACCCAGGACGACAGCCTGGACCACAGCATTCGCCCCAAGCGGCTGTCCGAGTATATCGGCCAGCCCGCCGTGCACCGTCAGATGGAGATTTTCATCAAAGCGGCCGCGGCGCGAAACGAGGCCTTGGATCACCTGCTTATCTTCGGCCCCCCGGGTCTGGGCAAGACCACGCTGGCGCACATCGTCGCCCACGAGCTGGGCGTGAACCTGCGCCAGACCTCCGGCCCCGTTCTCGAGCGATCCGGGGATTTGGCCGCCCTGCTAACCAACCTCGAACCCCGGGACGTGCTCTTCATCGACGAGATCCACCGCCTCAATCCGGTGGTCGAGGAGATCCTCTATCCAGGCATGGAAGACTGCCAGCTCGATATTGTCATCGGTGAGGGGCCGGCGGCACGCTCCATTAAATTGGATCTGCCCCCCTTTACCCTCGTTGGCGCCACGACCCGCGCGGGTCTGCTCACCTCACCCCTGCGGGACCGCTTCGGCATTGTCCAGCGTCTGGAGTTTTACGATGAGAAAGATCTTGCCATCATCCTGGCCCGCTCGGCGCAGATTATGAAAGTGGCCTTGGCGGCGGACGGCGCCGCGGAGCTCGCACGCCGCTCCCGTGGAACGCCACGCATCGCCAATCGGCTCCTGCGACGGGTGCGCGACTTCGCGGAAGTCGAAGCCGACGGTGAGATCACGGCACAAGTAGCCCAGCGAGCATTGCAAATGCTCGAAGTCGATGGGGCCGGGTTCGACATGATGGATCGTAAGCTCCTGCTGGCGGTCATCGAACGCTTCGACGGTGGTCCAGTGGGCATCGACAATCTCGCCGCCGCCATCGGCGAAGAACGTGGGACCATCGAAGATGTGCTGGAACCCTACCTCATTCAACAGGGGTTTCTAATGCGCACGCCACGAGGCAGAATGGCGACCCGCCATGCGTGGCAACATTTCGGACTGTCGCCACCGCCGAGATCGGCGGACGCTCCCCCAGAACCGGATCTTTTCGGACAACAGGATTCATAGCCTGCATTGGGAAATGAGGAATTCAGTTGGCCTGTGCGTGTCTATTACGAGGACACCGATTGTGCGGGTATTGTTTACCATGCAAGCTTTCTGCGCTTCATGGAACGAGCGCGTACCGAGTGGTTGCGCAGCCACGGCTTCGATTTGCCGGATCTGCGAATAGAGCACGGCGTGCTGTTCACCGTCTCCCGATTGCGCATCGAATACCTTCGGCCTGCGCAGTTTAACGATTTACTGGACGTGGGCCTCAGGCTTACGCGATTCGGCGGAGCGAGTCTTCTGCTGGACCAGAACGTGTATCGCAACCCTCGAGAACTACTTTGCCGGGCGGAAGTCAGAATTGCGTGTGTCGATGCCACGACCATGCGGCCTCGCCCGATCCCTCAAGCCGTCTGCACGGAGCTGAAACGTGACTGCTGATTTATCCCTGCTGGAACTCATACTCAACGCGAGCGTCCTGGTGCAACTGGTGATGCTGCTGTTGCTGGTGGCGTCGCTGATGTCATGGACGATGATTTTTCGAAAGCACTCCACCTTGAAATACGCGCGCGCGGCGGCGGAGGATTTCGAGGAACAATTCTGGTCAGGCCAGGATCTGGTCTCGATGTTCAATCGCATTAACGCCCACGCATATGATGCCACGGGCATGGAGCGGATATTTCATTCTGGTTTTAAGGAGTTTGCACGGCTGAGGGCTCAGGCTGGCATCGAAGCGAGCGCTATTTTGGACGGATCCGAGCGTGCCATGCGAATCGCGCTTTCCCGCGAGATCGATCTGCTGGAGCTGCACCTGTCCTTTCTCGCAACCGTCGGTTCCACCAGTCCGTACGTAGGCCTGTTCGGCACCGTGTGGGGCATCATGAATTCCTTCAGGGCGCTGGGAAACGTCAGCCAGGCAACGCTGGCGCTGGTCGCTCCGGGCATCGCCGAGGCCTTGATTGCCACCGCCATGGGTTTGTTCGCCGCCATTCCGGCGGTCATCGCCTACAACCGTTACGCCAACGACGTCGAACGCCTGCACAATCGCTACGATACTTTCATAGAAGAGTTCGCAGCAATTCTGCGGCGCCAGATACACGCGTGAGAATCGCTTTAACCCCACCGAGTCGCTAATACGTTTGATCCTGGAGCGCGTTGAGGCCGAACGCGCGATCGGGCAAGGACTCAGGACAACAAGACATGCCGAGACATACCAGACGAAATCGATTAATGGCAGAGATCAACGTCGTCCCATATATCGACGTGATGCTTGTTTTGCTGGTGATTTTCATGATCACGGCACCCCTGCTCACCGAGGGAGTAAAGGTGGACCTGCCCCGCGCCCAGGCAAAGCCCCTGGACAGATCGGACAGCGAACCCCTGGTAGTAGCCATTGACTCCGATGGTCAGTTCTACATTCAGTTCGGAGAGGATCAAGACAAGCCGGTGGATGCGGTAACGCTGGTTACGCGTGTCAGCGCCGTCATGCGCCACCGCCCGAATGTACAAGTGCTGGTGAGGGGAGACGAGAAGGTGCCCTACGGTGATGTGGTCTATGTCATGACCCTGTTGCAGAAGGCCGGGGCGCCCAGCGTTGGCTTGATCACGAAACCGCCAGAAGACGGGGGCTGATGAAGCTCAAAGAGTTCATTGATAACTTTACCGCGACGAGCCTGGCGGTCATCGTCCATGTGGTGTTGCTCGGGATCCTTGTCCTGAGTCTCGACTGGTCGAGTACCAGTGCACCGGCGGGCAGTAAAGTCGAACCCGTAAAAGCAGTGGTCGTAGACGAGTCACTGGTGGCCGAGGAAATCGAACAGATTAAGAAGCGCGAGGAGAAGAAACGCAAGCAAGAGGAGAAGCGCACGAAAGTTCTCGAGCGAGACGCTCAGAAAGCGCGCGAGCAACGCAGAGAAGAGGAAAAGCGGCTAAGCGAGTTGCAGCGACGACTCGCCGATGAAAAACGCAAGCACGATGACAGCACACGTAAGCAGCGCGAAGAGGCTGCCCAGGCGCTCGCCGAGGTCAAGAGGCAACAGGCCAGGGAAGTGGAACAGCTCGAGAAGCTCAAGCGCGCGGAGAGTGATCTGGAAAAGCGCCGCCTGGCGGACGAGGCGGCGCTGGCGGTACTGGCGGCGCAGCACAAAGCACTCGCCGAGGAGAAGCGCAAGATAGATGAGGCGAAGCGCCGCTCCGAAGCCGAGCGAAAGCGCGTCGAGGAACAGACCCGCAAAGCCAAGGCGGCACGGCAGGCAGAGCAGAAAAGGGTCGCGGCGGTAGCCGCAGCGGCGGCGGCAAAGGCTGCGGCTGAGAAAAAGAAAAAGGAAGAGGCGGAAAAGAAGCGTCTGGCGGAGGAAAAACGCAAAGAGCAGGAGCAAGCCAAGCGCAAGGCCGAGGAAGACGCCAAGCGCGCCGAAGCGGAAGAACGCCGCAAACAGGAAGAGGCGGTGCTACGCGAGCAGATGGCCGCCGAGCAGGCACAGTTGGATGCCCAACGCTCGCGATTGCGGGACCGTCATCTGGCGGAATATATTGGCCAGATCCAAGCCAAGGTGGCGCGTAATTGGATTCGTCCCCCCGGCGCCCCCAAGGGGTTGAAGTGCACGGTCAAGGTTGCCCAGATCCCGGGCGGCGAAGTGGTGCGCGTAGTAATTACCAAAGGTAGTGGTAATGTTGCATTCGACCGATCGGTGGAGAACGCGGTGTTACGATCTTCTCCGCTGCCACAACCCAAGGACCCGAGTCTGTTCGCCCGTGAGATAATTTTCGAGTTCGAACCTGAGGACTGATTTTTGATTGCAAAGCTTAAATCTCGACTGGCGCTGATTTCGGTCGCGGGCGCTGCATTGATTGCCGCGGCCTGGCCTCACACGAGCCACGCGACCCTGACCATCAAGATAACCCAGGGGCTGGAAGGCGCCCAACCGATTGCCATCGTGCCCTTCGGCTTGCAGCAGGGCTCACAGCAGCCGCCCCAGGATATAGCCCGGATCATTGCCAACGACCTCACCCGCAGCGCGCGCTTTTCGCCGTTGCCGGTGGGCGATTTGCCGAGCCGGCCGAGCACGGCTTCAGCAGTCAATTTTTCCGATTTCCGCATACTCGGCACGCCGAACCTGGTCATCGGTAAGGTCAACCGGCTCGCCAACGGCAGGTTCAAAGTGGAATTCCGGCTCTTCGACGTATTTCGCGGCGCCCAGTTAACCGGCTACGAGCTCGACGCACGGCCCGACGAGCTGCGCCGAATCGCCCACCAGATGAGCGACATTATCTATGAGGCCCTGACCGGTGAGCGCGGCGCCTTCGATACACGCATCGCCTACGTGACCGAGCTCCGAACAGGGGGAACCAGCAAATATGCCCTCAACGTGGCCGACAGCGATGGCTTCAATCCCCAGGTGGTGCTCGAGTCCAAAGCGCCAATCGTGTCACCCGCATGGTCCCCCAACGGCCGGCATCTCGCCTACGTATCCTTCGAGGGCGACCGGCCGCGCATCTTCTCCCAGAATCTGTCCACCGGAACCCGCCAGGTCATCGCGGCATTCCCCGGTTTGAACGGTGCGCCCGCCTGGTCGCCGAACGGCAAACAGATGGCCATGACGCTCTCCAAGGACGGAAACGCGGAAATATACGTGATGGATATCGACAGCCGGCGCCTCAGACGACTGACGGTGGGCGGCGCCATCGATACCGAGCCGGCCTGGGCGCCGGATGGCAAATCCCTGGTGTTCACCTCCGATCGGGGTGGGACGCCACAGATTTACCGCATTTCCGCCACCGGAGGCAGGGCGACACGCCTGACTTTCGAAGGAAAGTACAACTCCCGCGCGACCTTCGCTCCGGACGGAAAGTCCCTCGCCCTGGTGCATGGCAGCAAAGGCACTTTTCGCACGGCGGTGCTGGATCTGGAGAATAAGGCGCTGCTTGTGTTGACCAAAACGACCCTGGATGAGTCCCCCAGCTTCGCCCCCAATGGGAGCATGATCCTGTATGCCACCAGCGACGCCGGCGGCGGCACCCTGGCCGGCGTATCCACCGATGGCCGGGTGCGGCAGGAATTGGCAACCCAGCAGGGCGATGTCAGGGAACCGGCGTGGTCACCGTTCAGACACCCCTGACGGGAAATTCTCCCTGATGTCTGCTCAAAATAACTCCAACATACCATTTCCCGAATTGGCTACTAATATTGCTACACGTCATCAATCAGCCCATAAACCCAAGTAGGAGACCTGCCATGCGAAAAGGGCTCAATTCCGTATTATTGCTAATCTTCTCGGTCGCGTTTCTCGCCGCCTGCGAGGGCACGACCGGAACGACGAAGGACGATTCCACTGTCTCCAGCAGCAGTAGCGGTTCATCGTCTTCCGACAGTGCCACGACCAGTGCCACGGGCTCGGGCTCGTCCTGGGCGGGCCATCCGCTGGACGATCCGGACAGCTTGCTTGCTAAACGCACCGTATTTTTCGAGTTCGACGAGAGCGTCATCCTCGATGCCGATCGGCCAATACTCGAAGCCCACGCCCAATATCTGTCGCAGAATCCCGGCGCCGCGGTTACCCTGGAAGGGCACACCGATGAGCGTGGCACGCGGGAGTATAATTTGGCTCTCGGCGAACAGCGTGCTATCAGCGTGCGACAATTCATGAGCCTGCTCGGTGCTTCGGGCCAGCAGATGCGTACCGTCAGTTACGGAGAGGAACGGCCCGCCGCACTCGGTCATAACGAGGAAGCCTGGGCGCAGAATCGTCGAGTCGAAATAATTTATCGCAACCGATAACAGCAGCGCGGTTACTCAGTTCATGACTCTCAAATGCAAATCCCGGATCGCCACAGGGTGCTTCCTCGGCTTGGGTATGACGGCGGTGTTGCTCACGCTTCCCGCCGTCGCGGTTTCTCAGACGACAAAAAGCGTCGAGCAGCGGGTCGCCAAAATGGAGCGCATGCTCGATTCCGGGACGCTCCTGAAGTTGCTGCAAAGCGTCGAGGAGTTGAAAATCGAGGTGCGCGAACTGCGTGGTCAGCTCGAGCAGCAACAACACGCGCTGTCTCAGATGGCCGATCGCCAACGGGATTTGTACCTCGATGTGGATCGCCGCCTGCAACGGGCGGAAGCGGGCGGTGTGGCGGTTGCTGCCGGGGCAGCCGCTGTTGCAACAGCGGGGTCGAGTTCGGCCCCGGCCCCCGGCGCCAGTGCGCCGCCGGCCTCCACGGGCAGCGCCCCGTCCACGACCTCCTCTGGTGCATCCGGGGCCGTGGTCGTTGGTGCTGGTGTTGCCGCGGCCGGGGCTGCGACCCAGGCGAGCACGCCCCAGACTGCTCCGGCGGGCGTCGACCCTGTCAAGGAACAGCAGGCATACCAATCGGCCTTCAACCTGCTGAAGGCTGGACGTTACGATCAGGCGGCAAAATCATTTCAGAAGTTCCTCGCCGAATACCCGACCGGCAAATTTGCCGACAATGCCCAATACTGGCTGGGGGAGTCCTACTATGTAACGCGTAACTTCGATAACGCGATACAAGAGTTCGAAACGCTGGTCAGCAAGCACCCGGAAAGTCAAAAGGTCACCCACGCACTGCTCAAAATCGGTTATATCCACGATGAGCTGGGTCAGAAAGACAAGGCCCGGGAAGTGCTGACGGACTTGACCGAGAAATACCCGCAAAGTACCGCCGCCGGCCTCGCCACCAAGCGCCTGGAACGCATGCGCTTACAGTAGGGGGGTATACTGCCCCCATATTTCTCCGTATTTCCCGGCTATAGCGATGGAATCAATTCGAGCCTGGTTCGAACGCCATCTGGCGGACCCGCAGGTCATGGGTCTCGCCGTCGTCCTGCTGGCCGGATTTTTCATCATCTTCCTCACCGGCGAAATGCTTGCGCCAGTGATCGCCAGCATAATCATCGCCTACCTCCTGGAAGGCCTCGTGGGCGTATTCGAGCGCAATGCCCTTCCGAGGCTGGTGGCTGTGTTGGTGGTGTTTGTGGGTTTCATCGCCTTCATGGCCTTTGTAACCTTCGCCTTGCTACCCCTGCTTTCGCGCCAGGCGACACAGTTGTTTCAATTGCTTCCGGAAATGCTGACCAGCGGCCAGGACGCGTTGATGCGGTTGCCACAACGCTATCCCGAACTTTTCTCGGAAGCTCAGATCCGCGACCTGATCGATTCCATTCGCATCGAGGCACTGTCTTATGGGCAGCACGTGGTATCTCTATCGGTATCCTCGGTCGTAAGCGTTATAACGGTAGCCGTATACCTGGTCCTCATGCCCCTGTTGGTATTCTTTTTTCTCAAAGACAAGGGACGCATCGTTAATTGGTTCGTACGATTCCTGCCGACTGACCGCGGCCTGTTAACTCAAGTCTGGGGGGAGGTCGATGGGCAAATCGGCAACTACGTTCGCGGAAAATTTATCGAGATCGTGATTGTCTGGATAGTCACTTATTTAACCTTCGCCATCATGGGCATGCAATTCGCCACATTGTTAAGTGTACTGATCGGTCTTTCTGTATTGATACCGTACATTGGCGCAGCGGCAGTTACGCTACCTGTAGCCATACTTGCGTACTTCCAATGGGGAGTCAGTCCTGAATTCTGGTGGCTGATGCTCGCCTACGGCATTATTCAGGCCCTGGACGGCAACGTACTCGTACCTCTGCTGTTCTCCGAGGTAGTGAATTTACACCCGGTGGCGATTATCGTTGCGATACTGGTATTCGGGGGCCTGTGGGGATTCTGGGGCGTATTTTTCGCAATCCCTTTGGCGACGCTGGTACAGGCGGTGCTGAAAGCCTGGCCGACGCTCGTAGAAAACTAAGTGCAATTCGCGAAATAAGTATACTGCCCCGTACTTCTAAGACATATCCCTGTGCCGAACTAGAACATCGCTTTTCCCTTCGCGGAATCGCGCCGCCAGGCGTTCGACGACGTATACGGATCGATGGTTGCCCCCTGTGCATCCGATCGCGACGGTCAAATACGCACGATTGTCATCCTCGAAGGCTGGGAACCACTGCTCGAGAAATTCCGTCAGACTTTCCAGCATTTCAGTGACGGTGGGTTGCGAATCGAGAAAAGCGACCACCTTTTCGTCGCGCCCATTCAGCTCGCGTAGCCCGACTTCCCAATAGGGATTTGGTATGGACCGCACGTCGAACACGAAGTCGGCATCCAGCGGAATGCCATGCTTATAGCCGAAGGACAGAAACTGCAGCGACATTGTGTCCAGCGGCCGGCGATCTACACGCTGGCGAATGAGCTCGCGGAGCTCATGATATTGCGTATGCGAGGTATCAATGCAGCTGTCCGCCAGATCACGAACCGGCTCCAACACAGTGCGCTCACGCTGGATGGCCTCGAGCAACGCAACATTGGAGGCAGTGAGGGGGTGCTTGCGACGAGTCTCGCTGAATCGCTTGGTAATCACGTTGTCGTCTGCTTCCAGAAATACCACTTCGCAATCGACGCCCTGCGCTCGAATAGCGGCCTTGATATCGGGAAAGCGATCGAAGGCGACACTCAGATTACGTGCATCAATGACCGCCGCCACCCGCTCGGGAGCTGGCTGGGTGGCAGCCAGTTCGGCGGCAAATGCCTGCAACAGCCCCAGAGGCAGGTTGTCGACGCAATAGTATCCGAGGTCCTCGAGAACATTCAGGGCGATGCTCTTACCCGCCCCCGACAGCCCGCTGATTACGATGAGCTTCACGGTCCTGCTTTCGGTTTGCGCTGGAAGGCCTGTTAATCCTGACCGTCGGCCTGGCAGAGCAATTCGCAGGCCTTCTGAGGGGTGATGTCGACGCGAAGCGCGTCCCCGGATCCCTTGGAATTGAAGTAACTCGCGATACTGGCAAGTACCTGCAGGTGCTCTTCAGTAGATTCCTTCGGCACCAGAAGCGCAAACACCAGATCCACCGGTTCGTTATCGGGTGCATCGAAATCCACGCCCTTCGGTAGCCGCAGAAAGACGCCGATGGTCTTGTCGAGCCCGGCCAACCGTCCATGGGGAATCGCGACGCCCTGACCCAGACCGGTGCTGCCAAGTTTCTCCCGGGCGATGAGGCAATCAAAAACCTCTCGCGGAGACAGCTCTTCATCGGTGTCGGCCAGCAACTGGCTGACGGACTCCAATACGCGCTTTTTGCTGGTCGCATCCGAGTCGAGCCGAATGCAATCGGGGGAAAGAATCTCTGATAGTTTCATCGTTCGGCGTCGTCGAGCGCGATCACAAAGTTTCGTCTACAGGCTTGCTTCCCTTCCCGCCACGATGGTGGTTGGTAAGCTTTTCCTTATGTCGCCTCATCTGGCGATCGAGTTTGTCCGCAAGGGCGTCGATCGCTGCGTACATGTCCGCGTCGACCGCATCGGCGAACAAATTACCGCCCGATACGTGGATGGTTGCCTCGGCCTTCTGGTTGAGTTTTTCGACGGTTAGAATAACGTGCGCATGAGTGGCAATGTCGAAGTGCCGCTCGAGTCTCTCGAATTTCGTTTTAACATAACTTCTCATAGCCTGGGTGACATCCACATGATGTCCACTCACATCCAATTGCATCCCATTACTCCTTCGCTATTCATATAGTGTGGCGAACAGAACACATTTACATCAGCGTTTTGCGCTCACTCGATGAGGGAATTGCCATAGATTCTCGATATTTTGCCACCGTTCGTCGTGCCACCTTGATCCCCTGCTCGGATAGAATGGCGGCGAGCTTGCTGTCACTGAGAGGTTTCTGTGCATTCTCGGCTGCAATGAGTTTCTTCAACAGCGCGCGAATCGCAGTGGAAGAACACTCTGCACCACTTTCGGTGAAAACATGACTGGAGAAAAAAAACTTGAGTTCATAAAGCCCGCGCGGGGTGTGCATATACTTCTGAGTCGTAACACGCGAGATAGTGGATTCATGCATGCTCACTGCTTCCGCTACATCATGCAGAACCATGGGTTTCATCGCCTCCTCGCCGAACTCGAGGAACCCCTGCTGACGTTCGACGATGCAGGTTGTCACCTTTAACAATGTTTCGCTGCGGCTGCGCAGGCTCTTTATCAGCCAGCGCGCTTCCTGCAGGTGTGTTTTCAGACAATTGTTGTCGGCGCTGTTGTCCGCTCGGCGGATGAGACCCGCATACTGAGAATTGACCCGCACCTTCGGAAACGCATCCGGGTTGAGTTCAACCCGCCATTTTCCTTTGACGTTACGGACGAAGACATCCGGTATCACGTATTCCGGCTGACTGGACTGGATGGCATCTCCGGGCTTCGGTGACAGAGATTGGATCAGGGTGATGACTTCTTGTAGCTCCTGCTTCTCCAACTTCAGCAATCGCATCAGTTGTGCATAGTCACGCTGGCCCAGCAAAGGCAGATGGTCTCTTACCAACGTCGCGGCAGCCTGTCGCCAAGGCGTGTCGTCTGGACAGTGGCGGAGTTGGATCGACAGGCATTCACACAGATCCCGCGCTCCGACACCGATGGGGTCGAAGTTTTGAACTTGGTGGAGCACAGCTTCAATCTCGGGCTGCTCGATCTCCAGCTCCGGAGCAGAAATACTGTTTTGGATTTCTTCCAAAGATGCGCTCATATACCCGTCGTCGTCGATGCTGTCGATGATCGCGGTGGCGATGGCCGTATCCAGCTCGCTCATCCGGGTAAGCCCGAGCTGCCAGAGAAGGTGGTCAGTCAGCGTTTCCGCGCCGGCCCGAGGGATCTCGAACTCGGTGCCGTTGATCTCAGACCCGCCATGATGAACCGGTACGGCGTCGTAAATGTCATCCCAGGCACTGTCTACGGGCAGTTCCGTTGGAATATCCCCTGGTGCCACGTCCAGGTCGGCCTGGCCGCTCTGCTCGTCTGAGTCGCTGGCGCCCGTCGCGTTACCATCCTCGTCGACCTCCAGCATGAGGTTCGACTCGAGCGCCTCCTGTACTTCTATCTGCAGCTCCATAGTGGAGAGTTGCAGCAGCCGAATTGCCTGCTGCAGCTGGGGAGTCATGGTCAGGTGCTGACCAAGTCGGAGCTGGAGGGATTGCTTCATGTCGCGGAATTACGGGCTTTTCCGTCAAATTTTAGCAGGCCGACAGGGGCGCCGGGTGGCCGCCGTCACAGCTTGAAATCATGCCCCAGATATACTTCTCGTACCCGTTCGTCGCGCAGAATGGCTTCGGGTCTGCCCTCGGCAATGATGCGCCCCTCACTCACGATATACGCTCTGTCACATATGTCCAGGGTTTCACGCACATTGTGGTCGGTTATAAGGATGCCTATATTGCGCTCGCTCAAGTAACTGATAATTCTCTTGATATCGATGATGGAAATGGGATCGACACCGGCGAAAGGCTCGTCCAGGAGCATGAATCCGGGCTCAGATGCAAGCGCTCTGGCAATTTCCACGCGGCGCCGCTCACCTCCCGAGAGGCTGTCACCGCGGTTGCGGCGCAAATGCCCCACATGCAGATCCTCGAGAAGCTCTTCCAGGCGCTTTTTTTGCTCCACCGGCTCCATGTCCGGTTGGGCCTCCAGTATGCCGAGGATATTTTCCTCCACAGTCAGGCGACGGAAAACGGAAGGTTCCTGAGGGAGGTAACCGAGACCCAGGCGGGCTCTCGCGTGCATGGGAAAGCGGGTTATATCCTGGGCATCCAAGTGGATTGCCCCGCCGTCACTCATGACCAAGCCGATGATCATGTAGAAACTCGTGGTCTTTCCGGCTCCGTTCGGTCCCAGCAAGCCCACGACTTCGCCGCTGCGAACGCTCAAGCTGACGTCGTTCACCACGACGCGGGAATTGTAGCGTTTCGCGAGGCTGCGCGCGGTCAGAACGCTCATCGGGCAATTCGCCGATTAGTGGAAGTTCCCGGCGCGGTCATTTTTTCTTCGGTGTAATCGTGATTCTTACTCGATCCGACTTATCCGATTCTCCCGCCGCCGATTCGACCGATTGACCATCGCTGGGTTGCGCGCCCGCTTTCACCCGGCCTCGACGGGAATCGTATACGATTCGCGGTGCGCTGATTTTATCTTTCCCCTCACCGTAACGCGCATTTCCAAGCAGTAGAATAAGGTCCTGGTCCGCGTGATACTCCATACGCTCGGCATCCGCCGTGGTGTAATCCTGGTTGCCATCGGGAAGCTGGCGAAACTTCGCCGGCTTGCCTACGGAAATGGCCTTGGTAATGGAGTGGGAGTCGTCGTAATGAATCCACACCGTATCGCCGGTAATTCGCAGGCTACCCTGGGTAATGATGACATCGCCGCGGTAAACAGTGATCTGCGTTCGATTGTCCGCCTCCGCGGCCGCGGCTTCGATGACGATGGGCTTCTCACGGTCGGTGGACAGTGCCTGCCCGGTCACCGGTGCGAAGCCGAGAATCGCGGCAAGCGCGAGTACTGTATATCTGTACTGAGCTAGCATCGATTGACGCCTATTGTCGCGTTATCGGATCGATCGTTGTCTTGACCCTGGAGAGCAGCTGCACGCGGCTCTCACCGAGGTAGGCACGCATTCCCGTTCCGCTGGTGAGCGACTCAGGGGTACTGATACTGACCGGCAATTCCGTCTCTGCGTACTCATTATCGGGCAATACCCGCAAATCCTCGGTTTCTATATGGATCTCGCGCTTCCCATCCGGCCTATTACGCCAGATGTTGACCTTGCCGAGCAACATCAGGACATCATTATCGGCGGAAACCCAACCGCGCTCGGATGCCACATGCCAGGGTTCTTGTTCTTCTCGATAGACAACCAGGTGCGGGTGTGTGAGTTCTTTCGTCTTTGTATCGGTGAAATGCGCCATGTAAGCCGCCGACAGCCGGCGCAGCGGACTTCCATCCTCGCCCATGGTTGTCACCTCGAATTCCTCCATGGTCAAGTCCGGGGTGTGGCCTGCAAACCGCTTGGGTTGGGTATCGGGGTTGCCGAGCTGCGCCAACCACAAGCTGCTAACCACGGCGAGAACCACCAGCGTCACCGTCGGCACCCAGGTGCCGAAGGCAGATGACAGACGCGATTTGAGCGCCGGGCTCGGCTCGGGAAGGACGCCGGCCTCGGGTCGCACCTCCATGGAAGGCTCAAGCATCTCCGGTCAAGTAGTCCCGGTGCACGCCCTCGAAGGTGCCTTGGGCGTGCATGATCAGATCGCAAACTTCCCGGGCGGCCCCCCGTCCACCGTCGCTACGGGTGCACCAGTGTGCCTGTTCCAGAACCAGAGGATGCGCGTTCGCTACCGCGACGGCGAGTCCAACCCTCGCCATGATGCCGAGATCGACAACATCATCTCCCACATACGCGCTTTGCTCCTCGGTCAGGTTCAACTCGGCGATGAGACGCTCGAATACCGGCAGCTTCGGAGCATGACCCTGGTGGACGTGGGCTATTCCCAATGAAGCCATGCGTTCCGCTACCAGTTGCGAGCGCCGGCCGGTAATGACGGCGAGCTCGACGCCGGTTTGGCCGAGCATTTTCATGCCGTGCCCATCGCGGGAATGAAAGGCCTTGTACTCGACACCATTGTCACCCAACAACAGCCGGCCGTCGGTGAGCACGCCGTCCACATCGAATACCACGAGTTTCAGGTTCGCAGCCCGCGCCAGAACTTCGGGCGATGCGCTCATGGATCAAATTACTCCGGCGCGCAGCAGATCGTGCATGACCAAAACGCCGACAAGCCGGTGCTCGGTATCGACCACCAGTAGTGAATTGATTTCCCGATCCTCCATGATCTTGAGGCCCTCGGCCGCCAGCATATTCGGCGCAACGGTAATACACTCGGCCGTCATGACCTCCGATATTTTCGCCTTGTGCACATCCACTTCCCGGTCGAGGGTTCGGCGAAGATCACCATCGGTGTAAATCCCCAATACCTTCGATTCAGCATCGACAATGGCTGCGGTGCCCAGCCCCGTTCGTGTCATTTCCATCAGGGCCTGGGAGACAGGCACGTCTAACGCAACCGTGGGCATGTCATCGCCGGTGTGCATGATATCGCTCACGTGCAAGAGCAGGCGCCGCCCCAAACGGCCGCCGGGGTGGGAACGGGCGAAGTCTTCGGCGCTGAAGCCGCGGGCTTCGAGTAGCGCGATGGCAAGCGCGTCACCCATGGCGAGGGTGGCGGTGGTGCTGGCAGTAGGCGCGAGGCCCAACGGACACGCTTCTTCTTCGACACCGACATCGATGTTGACATCGGCCGCTTCGGCCATGTGCGACTGGCCGTCGCCGGTCAGGGTGATGAGGGGTACGCCGCGTCGCTTGATGAGCGGCAGAATGGTAACAATCTCACTGGTGCCCCCGGAGTTTGAAATCGCCAGCACAACGTCATCGCCCGTGATCATTCCGAGATCGCCGTGACTGGCTTCACCGGGATGCATGAAAAAGGACGGGGTGCCGGCGCTCGCGAGGGTCGCGGAAATCTTGCGTCCCACGTGTCCGGACTTTCCCATACCGGTTACGACCACCCGGCCCCGGCACTGAAGCATGAGCCGACAGGCATCGGCGAAGCTATGGCCGACCCGCGCCGCAAGCGAGGCCAGGGCCCGGGCTTCGGTTTCGATGACCGCGACCCCGGAGGCGCAAAGGCTGGGATCCGAGGGTACGACGGAAACGGGCTGCGCAACCTTCACCCCCCGGGCGCTGCGCGGCTTCGTGCTGCTCACCTGCTTGAGTGCCATGGATGGCTCCGCTGCTTGTCTGTTATGGCCCACCGTGCGCCATGGGCGCGGACCAGTATTGGGCGCCCCTCTGGCCTCCTATTGGGCCCCAAGAGTGACTTTTCAATAGCTTAGCCCTTTGTCGCGGGCGGGGCCGGTCCTTTGCCGCCGATCGGTTGTCAGCTCGCGGACACGTAGAGCAAACCCTGGTAGCACATGAAGGCAAGCAGTAGCACGCCACCTTCCCACCGGGCAATGCGGCCCGCGCCGCGAAAGCCCCAGGCCATGACGACCAGCGCCACACTCAGGGTCAGCATGACCGGAAAATCTCGCTGCAGGGCCTCGGGCGGCACGGCCGTAGGCGCGATTAGACCCGGTATTGCCAGCACCGGCAGCAGGTTGAACATATTTGACCCGATCACATTGCCCACCGCAATGTCAGGCTCGTTTTTCAGCACGCTGGTTACCGAGGCGGCGAGCTCCGGAAGGCTGGTGCCGACGGCGACCACGGTGAGGCCAATCAGCAGATCACTGACTTCGAAGCTGCGGGCGATGCTGACCGCGCCCCAGACGATAGCCTTGGAGCCCAGCAGCAGCGCGGCAAGCCCGACAACGAACCACAGCAGTGCCAGGGCGGTACCGACACCAACCGGGATCTCCTGCGCAAATTCCCGCCTCAAGGGATCCGATCGCTGAGCACGCACTCCTATACCCACCATGAGCAATAGCAGAACAATGAACGCCAAACCCAGAATGAGGCCATCGCTTCTGTCCAACCTGCCGTCGCTCAACAGAAACCAGGCGAACCCCATGACGGCGAACATGACGGGAAACTCCAGGCGAAATATCTTGCTTCGCACCATCACCGCGCGAATCAGTGCCGTTGCGCCCAGCACCAGACCGACATTGGCAATATTGGAACCCAGGGCGTTGCCGATGGAGATCCCCGGGTTGCCATTCAGGGCCGCGGTTACCGAGACCAGCGCCTCCGGCGCCGAGGTTCCGGCACCAACGATGGTCAAGCCGATGATCAGCGGTGAAACGCCAAGATTGCGTGCAGTGGCCGAGGCACCGAACACGAAGCGATCGGAACCCCACACAAGCAGGGCGAGTCCGACAACGATGGCGAGAAATGGCACCGGCTCGTGTTCTCCAAAATTGTTCCCAAACCACGACGGGCGGATCTCTGCATCACCCTCGCGCGTCGCATGGTAGCGAAAAACCAGGGGATGCGAAAATTGATCCCATGCGCGTGCTAAGCTGGACCGAAGGCTTCTGCACGATCAGTGATCCGATGACCGAACGCCTCGACCGGGCCCGCCGGTGGGTTCAGAGCACACTCGGGGTAGAGAGTGCGGATTTACGCCCGGCTTCCACCGATGCCAGCTTCCGCCGCTACTTTCGTGTTCGCGGGCAGGATGCGTCGATGGTACTCATGGATGCACCCCCGGAAAGCGAGGATTGCCGGCCCTATGTTGCCGTGAGCGCCCTTCTCGAGAAGGCTGGCGTGCACGTTCCTGTTATTCACGCGCGGGACCTGGATTCCGGATTCTTGCTGCTGGAAGATCTCGGCAATCGTAGTTATCTGGACGAACTCGACGACGACAGCGCGTCCGCACTTTATGCTGACGCCCTCGAGGCGCTACTCACTATGCAGGTAGGCGTGCCCGCCGATGCCGTACCCGAATACGATACCGGGCTCGTGATGCAGGAGCTGGCGTTGTTCAATGAATGGTTTTTGCGCAGACACCTGGGTGTCGACACGACTGGAAGTTCGGCCGACATTCTGTCGAAATGCTTTCACTTTCTAGCGACTCGATTCAACCAGCAACCACGCGTATTCGTGCATCGCGATTATCACTCGCGTAATCTCATGCGCACGCTCGAACGTAATCCGGGTGTACTGGATTTTCAGGACGCTGTGGCTGGGCCGGCGGCATATGACCTAGTTAGTTTGTTGCGCGATGTTTATGTGGAGTGGCCCCGGGAGCGTGTCGAGGATTGGATGCTCGGCTACCATCGTGACGCACTTTCCCGGGGAATTCCAATAGCTGCCAGTACCGCCGAATTTTTGAAAGACACTGACATTGTCGGTGCGCAACGGCATCTCAAGATCGCAGGCATCTTTTGCCGGCTCTACTATCGCGACGGCAAAACCGACTATCTGCGGGATATACCGTTGACACTTCGTTACCTGGCAGACGAATGCGGGCGCCAACCGCAGTTGGCGGAACTGGGCAAACTTCTGGAGGATCTGGGTGTGACGGCAAAGCTGCAGGAGCGCAGCGAGCAGATTCTCCGTGACAGTGAGAATCACGGTCCGTGAAGGTCATGCTGCTGGCGGCCGGGCGCGGCGAGCGCATGCGGCCACTAACCAACGATGTGCCGAAGCCACTGCTCACTGTCGGCGGCAAACCCCTCATCGTGCACTTGGTGGAGGCGCTGGTGGCCGAAGGCTTTCGCGAGTTCGTGATCAATCATGCCTGGCACGGGACCATGATCGAGCAAAGACTCGGCGATGGACGCGAATTCGGCGCCACCATCGCGTACTCGGCGGAGGGCGGTCAGGCGCTGGAAACCGGCGGCGGCATTCGCCACGCCCTGGATCTGCTCGGAAGCGATCCGTTCGTAGCGGTGAATGCCGACATCTGGACCGACTTTCCGTTCAGCAATCTTCCCGACGCGCTGGAAACACTCGCCCACCTGGTACTCGTGGACAATCCCGCCCATCATCCCGAGGGAGATTTCACCCTCGCCGGTACCCGCGTGGGCGACGGCGAGGATCACCGGCTCACCTTCAGTGGTATCGGTGTGTACCGCCCGGAGCTCTTCGCCGAGTTGTCCGAAGGGTGCTTTCCCCTCGCACCCATCCTGTTTGAATGTTGCCGCGAAGGTCGCTTGTCCGGCATGCACTACACCGGCGAATGGTGGGATGTGGGTACACCGGAACGTCTCGCGCTGCTCGATAAACGCCTGCGCAAAGACCCCGACTAATAACCCCGGCACGACTCCGCTCCCTCTCCCCCTCCGGGGGAGAGGGAGAAGATACAGGACTAGTCGCCGGCGCTTTTCACCGTGAGATTTTCGCGACTCCCGTCGACGGTGTGCATTCCGATTCCGCTTACCTGGGCAAGTTCGTCCACGGATTCGAACGGTCCATTTTTCTGTCGGTGACTGACGATGTCGCGGGCCTTTTTGACGCCAACACCGTTGATGGCCGCGGCGAGGGCCTCGGCATCCGCGGTATTGATGTTCACGGGTTCACCGGCGTGCACGATGCCGGCCATCAGCAGGATGGCACATGCTATGAGGTGACGGACAGTGATCATGAGAGTCTCCTTGTTGGTTGTGGTGTATTCCCTTGAGTGACTTCATTTGCGCACTTGCGCAGGGCCAGCATAGAGACATGGGGCGCACCGCCGCCAGAGCGCCGGGTAAGCGCTCGCCACCCATGACCTCGGGAAATGGCGTCACCGCCTATGGCAAAAGGTGAACCCTGTGTAGGCCGGGTGCCGCACGCTGGTGCGCGAATCCCCGCATCCGTTAGCGGCGACTCCAGTGCTCGAGCACCGGTGGCAATTCATCGAGGGTACGGATTTCCGCGTCCGGCGGCGGACCGCCGGGCCAGGGCACTGCGTTCACGTTAACCCACACGGTGCGCATTCCGACGGCATTAGCACCGTGCACGTCGCGCACGGGGTCGTCGCCCACATGCGCCGCATGCGCCGCCTCGACGCCGGCGGCGGTCAGGGCCGCATGGAAAATCTCCGGCCTTGGTTTAGCGGCCCCTGCTTGCGCCGCCGTGATGACGAAATCGAAGTAATGTCCGATACCGATATGGTGAACGTCTGCGTTGCCGTTGGTAATGGCGCCCACGGCAAAGCGCTCGCGCATGCCGTCCAGCAGCACATGCGCCTCGTCGAACAAGGTCACGGCATTGCGGTGTTCCCAGAAGACGCGAAATCCGCGTTCCGCGAGTTCCGCGCCGTAGCCGAAGCTTTTCGCGAGATTACGCAGCCAGTGTCGGCGCAAATAGGTGAAGTCGTGCTCCATTTCCGGAAATTGCCGAAAATAACCGCGCCGATGGCTGACCAGCTCCTCCAGCGAGTAGCGCTCCGAGATACGCGGATAGTTAAATCCGAGCCAGTCGTAAAATGCCTCCTCCGCGGCGCTCAACAGCGGCCCGCACTCCCACAACGTGTCGTCGAGATCGAATGTTACGCAGCGTAGTGTCATGGGCTGCTAATCCGGTGCGCTCATTTCCACCGCCATCAAAGATACGGTTTTTGCGCCGCCGTCGGTCTCCTGGGTACCCACCTCCCGGAATCCGAAGCTCTCGTGGAAGGCCAGGGACTCGGCGTTCACCGGACGGGTGTTTACCTCACAGGTAACGAGCTCCGTTCGCGGTGCCGCGAAGCGGAAAAAATCCCGGTAGAGACTGCTGGCGACACCACGCCGGCGGGCGCTCGCGACCACCGCGATACGGTCGATGTAGATGAAATCCCCGTAACGTTCCTGGAACCAGCGGTAATTGAGGCTTTCGTAGGGCGCCCCGGGAGCGAATGCCACCAAGTATCCCGCCACATGGGCATCGAGCAATGCCACCCGGAAATAAGCGGCCTCGGCGACGAACCCCTGAAAGCGATCCAGGCTGATACTGTTCACGTGGGGCAGGTTAGCCTCGTTGATGGCGTACACCGCTCCAAGATCGGCGCGGCGCACGTCGCGAAGGCAAGACCCCGGTGGCTTGATGGTCATGTGAGTTTGCGCCCAGCCTGGCCGGGCACCGGTGCGGGGTAGAAGCCGTTGACCTCGAGCCATTCCCAGTCCGGCCCGGCCCAACCGAATATGTGGAAATCCACCCGGCCGGCGCGGTCGAATACCACGCCCTCGCTCTCCAGCAGCCGGCGCTGACGGTTGGTGCCGCCGCCGTGACGGCGATCGCTGACGGTGCCGCGACTGTTGATAACACGTTGCCAGGGAACTTCACGCTGGCCGACCGCGGCCATGGCATAGCCGACCATGCGTGGTGTGCAGCGCCCCTCGATGGCGGCAATCTGGCCGTAGCTGGCCAGGCGGCCCCGGGGGATCTGGCCGGTAATGGCGTAGATCCGCTCGTAGACGGATGCCTCGCGCAAAGTCGTGTCGTCGGGGTCGCTCATGGTGGTCGATTAAAATACGCAGCCAGCTGGGGCTCATCCAGAAAATAGTGACAGATCTCCTCGCCCTCGCCTATCAGCACCGGCACCTTGTGCCCGTAGCGTGCCACCAGCTCGGCGTCGGAATCGATGTCCACCAGCTCGAGGGTGAATGCCTGCGCCGACTCCAGCGCCAGCAGGTCCCTGTGCATCTCCGCGCACAGGTGACAGTCGCGGCGAACGTAAAGAGTGAGCTGCATATTCGGCTTCCCGCCGCCCGTCCAGGGGCTATTATCCCCCGCCGACGCGCTCCGCGGTATCGTCAGGGCCGCCCACCGACGGTCGCCTGCCCGGGGGGGGGGCGGTCCCGGTGCGTCGCGACGGGCCTGGTGCGGTAATTCCAGTCATGGGCCCGGGAAACGCCTATAATTGCCTGGCGGAAACCCATTGCCGTCCACCTGGCCACCTTCCCAGGGCCATGGAAGTCAGTCGGCCATTCTCTGCATGGAGCGGGAACTGGCGGGCGACGGGGCGGCGGATTGAAAAAATGTCGGGGGACGGATCACGGCCATTTTTCGGCCCCCGGGAGGAATCACTATGTTTAAGAAATCCGAGCCCGAAGACGGCCGCACCGAGCCGATGATCCACAGCAGCGAGCAGAGCATGCTCTCCACCACGACCCGTAGCCGCACGGCGGCCACCATCGGGCCATCGATTCAGATCAGCGGCGACGTCACCGGTAACGAGGACGTGCGCATCGAAGGTCGCGTGGAAGGCACCGTGAACTTGAGTGACAACGTATTGACCATAGGTAAGGAAGGTCAAATAAACGCGACCGTCGACGCGCGTGTAATATTTGTCGAAGGAAAAGTGGAGGGCGACCTGAAGGGTGACGAACAGGTTGTCGTTCAGGCCTCCGGCAATGTGCGCGGCAACATCGTTTCACCCCGCGTAACCCTGGAGGACGGTTGTAAGTTCAAGGGTTCCATCGACATGGATGTGGAACCGAGCGTGGCGCGCACTTCCGGGAGCTCCAGCAGGAACGAGAAGATTGCCGATATCAAGTCGGCGGCGGGAGGCGGTAGCGACCTCTCCACCGGTGCCGGGCTGGGCAAGGCGCCCGGCCAGCAGTAGCTGGGTCACACATGGCCCTGGCCTCGCGCAACGAGATCGTCGAGGACAAGTGCCCGACGAACCTGGACTTCAATTCGCCCAGTGTCGGCATTTTCTCGCAACAGTTCCTGGGACCCGGCAAGTGCCGGGTCCTGGATCTCGGCGCGCCTGCGAAATCCACCGTGGCATTCTTTTCCCGCAGTTCGTGCACATTTCACCTGGAAGATCTGTATCGTTTTTTCATTGAACCGCGCAAGCGTGGGAAAAGCGACGATGCCGAGGATGACGACGTTACCGCGGCAATTGCCGCTGCTCTGAGTTATGAAGACTCGGCGCGCTTTGACCTGGTGCTCGGCTGGGATCTCTTCAGCTACATGGAACGCACAACCATCGAATCGTTGATGTCACGCATTGCGCGCTCCTGCCGCCCGGGTACACTGTTATTCCTGACTGCGTGCACGGGCACGATGATTCCGAGTGAGCCGGCGCGGATTAGCATGACCGAGCGCGGGCGCTTGCGTTACCGCGGCGTAATCGACAGCCAGAGCATTTTGAATCCACGCTTCTCGCCTACCGCGCTGGAAAGCATGATGCCGGGCTTTCGCCTTCTGCATTCATTTCTTCTTGGCGACGAGATGCAGGAGTTTCTATTCAGCTACAACTGAGGTGTCGAAATAATGCGCGGGTCCCCGCCGCGCGGCAACCATACCCATGAAGCCCGATAACGATAGTCTTTACCGTTTCGTTGTCGAGGGCTGCAATGTACGCGGTCAACTGGTCTACCTCGACAAATCGTGGCAAGAGCTGGCCAGCCGGCACGACTATCCACCGGTGGTGCGCACCATACTGGGCGAAGCCGTATCCGCGGCAGCACTGTTGTCGGCAACGATAAAATTCGACGGCGCCCTCAGCATCCAGGCAAGCGGCGACGGCGGTCTACGTCTTCTCATCGCAGAGGCTACCGCCAATGGGACCTTGCGCGGGTTGGCCCGCTGGAAGGGGGAGTTGCAGGGCGCACGCCTCGCGGAGCTCCTCGGTAACGGCCGCCTGGCCATCACCATCGACCCCGGCAAAGGCCGCGAACGCTATCAGGGAATTATCGAGTTGCAGGGTAGCGGCCTGTCCCAATCCCTGCGCAGCTATTTCAGCCAATCCGAACAGCTTCCTACCCGCCTGTGGCTGGCGGTCGAGGAACGGCGCATAGCCGGACTGTTGTTACAGCGAATTCCAGAAGCGGTCCACGAGAATTCCTGGCTCGACCCCGGCAAGGCAACGGGCGACGCCTGGCGGCAAAGCGTGGAGCACGCGAACGCCATCAACCCGCGCGATCTACTGGAACTGGATGTTGCGGATCTGCTTGCGCGCATTAATGGTGCCCGGCCAGTACGGCTGTACCGCGGAGAAGACTGGCGATTTCTGTGCAGCTGTTCCCGCGAGAAGGTCACGGAGGTTCTACGCGCCCTCGGACGCGACGATCTCGATTCGTTGATCGAAGAACGCAAACAGGTAAGCGTCAGTTGCGAGTTTTGCAACGCGGATTTCAGTTTTGATGCAGTCGATGTGGCGCAAGTTTTCGCCGCCGACCAGCACGACCTCCAGCCGACGCGCCATTGAATCAGCCACCTTCCCGAACAAGGAAGCTCAAGAAAAATCGCCGAGCGGCCACTGATCCAAATCGGCGTAGTTGCGTCTCGCCGTTTGCGTAACATCTTCGAGAAACTTCCGCACTGGAAACTTTCCATTGCTGGACAAGCGCAAACGACTGGCCACGTCCAGCACCGCCGGGTGAATCTCCGTGCGCACCGAGCCGCCGCTGCCGAACCGGACCCAGTCAACCAGAATGTCCCGTGTATACAAATCCATCAGAGCCTGGAATCGAACGTCCGCGCTCACAAACGTGTCCGTTCGATCGGCGAAATACCCTTTCAGGGCGAAGCTGGCACGCTCGTAGGGCGACGACGAACTTGCGTTATCCGAACTCTGACCGGCGTCCAGCGCCAGCTGAAACGCAATTCCGAATTCTGCCGGTTCCAGTGGCGAAACATCCTGGGGCCGAGTGCGTGAAACGGCTCGTGTCACACGCTTTCCAGAAATTCGAGTAGCGCGCGATTGAATGCCTCGGGCTGTTCGACATTGCAAAGGTGAGAACCGTCTTCGATAACGGTCAGAGAAGAGCCTTGGATTTGTTGCTGGATGACTCGCGATGCGTCGGGCGGGGTCGTCGGATCGTCAGCACCTACGATCAACTGCACCGGAAGTGCGATTTCCGAGAGTCGATCGGTGTAGTCCAGTTCGCGTATCGCCTGACAACAGCCCACATATCCCGAGGTCGGGGTATAAAGGAATTGCTCGCGAATAGTTTGCAATTCCGGACTATCCGTCACGACAAATGACGGTGTGAACCAGCGCTCCATGGTGTCGGCGCACAGCGGCTGCATGCCGCTTTTCTCGGCTATGGCGATACGCTCGTCCCAGACCGGCCTGGCTTGCTCAGGAACTCGGCTGGTCGTGTCGCAAAGCACAAGGGAAACCAGACGCTGAGGGAAACGAATCGCCAAATTCTGGCCAACTATGCCGCCCATGGAGAGTCCCACCCAGTGGACGCGCTCGATCTCCAGCGTATCCAGCATGGCAATAACATCGTCGCCCAGCTCATCCAGCGTATAGGGGCCCGCCGGAGCATCGCTGCCTCCATGGCCACGGGTGTCGTAACGCAGAACCCGGTACCCATCCACGAGCGCCGGCACCTGCTGCTCCCACATCACTCCGCTGGATGCCAGGGAGTGGCTGAGCACCACCAGGGGCGCCTGGTCGGGCCCCGAAAACTGGCAATTGACGTGCAGATCGTTGGCGAGAATTCGCACGACCCCTCCTCCGGTTGGCGGCCTCCGGGTCCACCGCCCTGGAGGTCCAACGACGGCTGCATAATACACCAGCGCCGGGTTTCGGGCCCGGCAGATGGGCGTTGCGCCATAGCCAACGAGCCGCCGGTTTCTGTTAATCTCCACCTATCGCATTCAGCATCCTCGGCCTGCCACCGATGAATCCATGAATACGCACGCCATAGTCCTTACCGGCCGCAGCACGGCCCTTCCGCTGTTACTCGCCATTACCGTGGGCATGAGCGTCGCAGCTACGGCGCTCGCCGCAGACAAATCCCTCGGTACCTTCAAGGTATGGAGTGCCATGAGCTTTGCCGAGGACGACAAGACCGTATGCATGATGTGGAGTCAACCGGAGAAGGCCGAAGGCAAATATAAGAAGCGTGGTGAAGTATTCGTGTTCGTAACCCATCGACCCGGCGACCGGGAAATGAACAAAGTAAGTTTCGAGACGGGATACACGTTCAAGGAGGCCAGCGAGGTCCGCGTCACGATCGATGGACGGGCGCACAACCTGTATACCGATGGCAGTACCGCCTGGAGCTATGACGCCAAAGACGATTCGCGCATGGTGAAGGCCATGCGAGCCGGTCGTACGATGATCATGGAAGGCACCTCCGGTCGCGGCACCAAGACTCGCGATACTTATTCTCTCAGCGGTTTTACCGCAGCCCACAACGCCATTAATAAAGCCTGCAAACCCAAGTAGCTCATCGTCTATTTTCCCAGCTATTTTCTCAGCCGAATAGCCCAGGCGGCGAGCCTCCTGTTGGTACTCCCATCCGATTTCTTCGTGTTCTTTATCGGTGACTGCATTACTACGGCGTTGGCGCCGTTTTCGGCCGCCTTCTGCTTGACCGCCGCGACCATGCTGGCGTCTTTGGTAAACAGCACACCCTCGACGACGACCACACCCACACGCTCGTACACCCCGGAAGGCGGCAGATTCTCCAGAATTCTCACTTCACCCTCAAAGGGAGGGAAATTCTCGGCGCCAGAGACTGGTCGGAATTTTGCCGGGGAGGTGCAGCCGCTGATCGCCCCTATGAGAACGACCAGAAGCAGCGTCAGTGATCCGCCGACTCGTATGCGCGGGCAGGGTGGGTGCGAATTGTCATACATCGGTTGAGGCCTCAGTCTGGTTACTTGCCGATGGAACCCCGATACTCATACAACGACCGGTAAGCCTACGTCAACGGTCGACGCGATCAGAGTGTAGAATTCGACTACCGCTTTACCAATCGGCGAGCGTTATGAAACACGTGCACGAAACGAATGATGGCTTCGTGAGTCTTTGGCCCACGAAAATTCTCAAACGCACCCTGCCGGACACGCAAGCCGCAAACCAGGCGCTGGCGGGGTTCATTGAAGACCTGGATCGGAAACATCGCGACGTTACCACCGATTATCGCAGCGACGATTTGTTCAGCCATGACCACTCCGGGATCCTGTGGCTGAGAGAGTGCGTCAACGTCACCGTGCGCGACTACTTCCGACACCTGGGAATGGACTACGACATTCGCTGGTCACTTCAGGCCTGGGCTAACGTGAATCGCTTCGGCGACTACCACGACTACCACAATCACCCGCATGCGTACCTGAGTGGGACATACTATGTCCGCGTACCTGCACAGTTCGAGGATCTCGAAACCCGCAGCGACGTCAGGCCAGGCCGTCTAACCCTTTACGATCCCCGGGCCTGCGCGAACATGACAGCCATCAAGGGCGATCCGTACATCGAGCCCGAATATACCGTAGAACCGACGTCGGGCATGATTTTGCTGTGGCCGGCCTTCGTCAACCACTTCGTCCATCCCAATCTGTCGAAGCAGTCGCGCTTGAGCATCAGTTTCAACGTCATGCTCAAGTGGTCCGACGACTACCTGCCGGCGCAGTAAGTAAACGAGCGGAAATCCGGTGCGTGGGTGGCTTCGCTTGAGCGCTCCTTGTCTATACCCCCACCCTGTCCCTCCCCCTCGAGACGAGGGGGAGGGGACGTAGCCTGATACGACCGTGTCGCGCATTTATGCGTTGCAATTTAGCTCGAGCTAACGCCGGCGGGCGCCGCTCATACTGGCCAGATCCCGGTCCATGGCGTTGCGCATGCTCGCGTAAATCTCACCGGACGTAAACTGGCCGCCGGGCATGGTGATGGTTCGCGACCGTTCGTCCTTGCCCGGGGAAACCCGGCGCCGCATGCGGAATATGGCGAATCCGCCGAGAAAACCCGACACCAGGGCGCTCATGATGAACAAGCCCCCGGGCCCGAGAAAACCCATGAATGAAGCCGCCACGATCGGGCCGAGGAATGCGCCGAACCCGTAGGCGGTGAGCAGGCCGCTGGCTGTCTGCATCAGCTTGTCCGCCGGCGCAAAATCGTTGGCGTTGGCGGCGCACAAAGAATAGACGGTGAAAGAAAATCCACCATAGACAGTGCCGGCAAGATAAATCCATTTCGGGTTCGATGTGGAAACCACGACGATTCCGACGCAGGCCGCCGATGTCGCCAGAGCGACCATGGTCAGCACCTTTCGCCGATCCATGCGGTCGGACAGGCGACCGACGGGATACTGCAACAACAGCCCACCGAAGATCACAGAGGCCATGAAGGTCGAGGTTCCGCCAATGCCTAAGCCCAATCCGAAGGCGAAAACCGGCGCCAGACTGTAAAAGCTCGCATTGACCAACCCCGCGCAAAATGATCCGAACACTCCCAGCGGAGAAGTCCGCCATAGTTCGCGCAGGTGGAGGGGAGCTCTTTGGGGAGGATTCGGTGCAGTCGCTCGGGTCAAAAGCACAGGAACCAAAGCCAGCGAGAAAATCATGGACGCAATGCTGAAAAGTTGAAACTCGGCCGGGTCCGCTACTGTTAAGATGAACTGTCCGCATCCAGCCGAAAAGTAGTTTGTGATCATATAAAGCGCCATCACCTGTCCACGCGTTCGGTTGGTCGAACGCGCGTTGAGCCAACTTTCGGTGATAATAATCATGCCGGCCATGCAAAATCCTGAAATAAAACGCAGGATGCACCACATGATTGGATCCACGACGATGACATGCAGCAACGCGGTCACGGACATGACCGAAGCAAAGGCGGCGAATGCACGTATATGTCCGACGACGACGACAATGTTGCCGGCACGCAGAGCGCCCTGCAGAAGACCGAGGAAATACGCCGCCATGATCAGTCCGACGACCCCGGTGCTGAAGCCTTCGATCTGGCTGCGCACACCAAGCAATGTGCCGAATAAACCGTTGGCAAGAAGCAGCAGACCGTAGCTGAGCAACAGGGAGAAAACCGCACGAACCGTAGTCGGCAGGCTGCTGGATTCGAGCGCGGGCTCCGGGTTAGTATGACCGTCGGCGGTCGTCACCAACCAGCTCCCGGGAGCAACCTAACACCCATGACTGCAATTGCGGACTTCATCAGTCGCGAGGCTGGCCCGTCCATTCACGGTTGACTCCCTATTTATAATGAGTACGAGCGATTCCATCGTAACGCAGTACGCGGAATTACGCCGCGAGATGGTGGAGCAAATCGCACGCCACGCTCAGCTTGCCGGTAGCGAAACCGGCAAAGCGATTTTGAGCGATAGTGTCATGGAAGTGATGCGGACAGTTCCGCGTCATGAATTCGTCCCTGTAGAGTTGCGCGCCTTCGCGTATGCCGACGCCCCGCTTCCCATCGGCTACGACAAAACCATATCACAGCCATTCATTGTCGCACTCATGACGGATCTACTGGATCTGCAGGCGGACGATCGTGTCCTCGACGTGGGTACCGGTCTCGGGTATCAGGCGGCAATACTGGCAAAGCTCGTCGATCGCGTCTACTCGGTGGAGATCCTCGAGGAGCTTTCCGAAGGCGCGAACCGGCGACTTTCCGAGCAGGGCGCCATTAATGTGGAGCTGCGGGTCGGTGACGGGTCCAAAGGCTGGTCCGAGCATGCCCCCTTCGACAAGATTCTGGTAGCGGCGGCGCCGGACCTGATTCCCACATCCCTTCTCAGCCAGTTGAAACCCGGCGGCAAGATGGTAATCCCTGCAGGCATCGAGGACGCCCAGCAGTTGATGCTCGTGGAGAAGAACGAAAGTGGCCAACTCAATGTCGAGGAGATTCTCCCGGTTCGCTTCTCGTCAATGACGATCAGCCACTGACGGCGACGGCGACTTTACCTCGTAACCTATCATCATCTGGCCCGCCGCTATCGAGAGAAGTCCGTACCCGGCAAAGAAGTAAAGCCCCGGTCCCAGGGTGGCATCGGTGAGCTGCGCCGTGTCCGCGGTCAAAAATGCAAGCAGCACGGCGACCACGAAGACGTCGGTCATCGACCAACGACCTATGATCTTTATCAGCAGTACGCTGGCCCGCCGTGTAGGTGAATGCCCGAGCTCGAGTGCCACGATCGAAAGCAGAATCTTGAGAACCGGAAGCACTACACTGAAGAGCAACAACAGCGACGCAAGAAAATAGTTCGCGACCAAGAAAAGCTTGTGAATCGTCGTCACAATGCCCTTGGATTCGTACTGCAAGACCACACGCCCGAGCAGCGCGATATCCTCGTGGGCGACGACGGTGAGAATGGGCGCGAGCAGACCCACGAGTAGAAAAATGCTCGACACACCGAACAGATGCCGAATGATGGTAGGGCTTTCATTGCGCCGCCCACGCTCCTCGGTCGCGATGACCACCGCCAGAAAAGCCACGCTGAAGCCCAACAATAACCACCCCGTACCCGTGGCGCGTGCCTCATGGTACTGGGCAACGTCCACAGCGTCCGAAACCTGTTCCGCCAGCTCCGTTCCGCCGCCGTAGATACCCAGCGACAGGGTTTCCAGAATATCCCTGAGCGCACGGTCGGTCTTGGCTGAAATTGTCTCGTGGGCAGATACGGATTCATAAGCCCGCGACGCATCGTTGGCGTTCGCGATAATGAGGATGGCGAGCGCGAGCGCAACAGCATAGTAAAGCGGCGCGAGCACATAGGCGCGCACTCCGCTAGGCTTCATCGGCGGCCTGCGGTCGCGGTTCGAAGCCGAAATTGCCGGCAACCCTCTCTCGCAGGATTGTCTCGACTTCGATCCGCGTGCCGTCCCATTCGAAAAAAATGCGCTCCCTCGTTGCGGCGCCGCGGGCCACAATCAAAGCCGCAATACTCTCCTCGTCACAGACCTTGTCGTCGGCGAAGCGGAAATTATCGGAAATCGGCGCCAGGTCCCGATCGCACAGCTGCCCGATGCCCCGTTTACCCACGAGTAACAGATTCCCCTCCTCGTCGATCAACGCCCGGCGCGGCTTGCCGACTGGATTTCCCGTATGGTCCATGAGGCTCCGGGAGCCATCCAGAGTGTAAATCCAGGGTGTGTAATCCAGATCCGCGAACACCCGTTGTGGACCGTTCTGGAAATACCACTGCCCGTCACCTGTGCAAGCGTAATTTCTGTTAATGAACGCGACAACACCCCGGTGGGTAATCGGCTCGCCCCGCAGGCACCAGCGGCCGCGGCGGTCCAGGGACAACCAGCCGTACACGGCCGGCACCTGCGGCCAACGGGACATGGCACGGATGACGCCGGGGTCCATTTACTGTTGTTCTTCTTGCATTGCGCGACACTGTGCCACTGTTGGATGACGACGAAAAGTACCGCCAAACGGTCTCCCTGGCCGCTATACTAAGGCCCACGCTCAACCGGGCCAATTTGGAGAATCAGGGATGCAAGGCACACCAGCCGTAGTCATCGCACTACTCGTCTTCGCCATCGTTCTGGTGGTGATGGGCGTTCGCCGGGTCAGCCAGGGGTTTAACTACACCGTAGAGCGCTTCGGCCGCTACACCAAGACCCTCGATCCCGGACTGCACATCATCATCCCGGTGTTCGATCAGATCGGCGCGAGGATGAACATGATGGAGACGGTACTGGACGTGCCGACCCAGGAAGTCATCACCAAGGATAACGCCATGGTATCGGTGGACGGCGTGGTGTTCTTTCAAGTGTTGAGCGCGGCCCGGGCGGCCTATGAGGTCAACAACCTGACCCACGCGATCGTCAATCTGACCATGACCAACATCCGTACTGTCATGGGCTCCATGGACCTCGATGAGCTGCTGTCGAAACGCGACGTCATTAATCAGCGCCTTTTGAGCATCGTCGACGACGCCACTTCGCCCTGGGGCGTGAAGGTGACCCGCATCGAGATCAAAGACATCGCTCCGCCCAGAGATCTGGTGGATTCCATGGCCCGGCAGATGAAGGCAGAGCGCGAGAAGCGCGCCGTCATTCTCGAGGCCGAGGGCGAGCGGCAATCCGAGATCCTGCGCGCCGAGGGCGAGAAGCAGGGCGCGATACTGGAGGCGGAGGGCCGAAAGGAATCAGCGTTCCGGGATGCCGAAGCCCGCGAGCGGCTCGCGGAGGCGGAAGCGCGGGCCACCCACATGGTCTCGAAGGCCATCGAGAGCGGTGACGTCCAGGCCATCAACTATTTTGTCGCGCAGAAATACGTGGATGCCGTCAAGGAAATGGCCACGACACAGAACGATAAGATAGTCTTCATGCCCCTGGAGGCCAGCAGCCTCATCGGCGCTCTCGGGGGTATCGGCGAGCTCGCCAAGTCGGCCTTCGCCAAGAAGGACGGTACGGAGTAATGACCGAGTTTCTCGAGAGTTTGGCATTCTGGCACTGGCTGGTGCTTGGTGTCGTGCTCGCCATCATCGAGGTATTCGCGCCCGGCGTGTTTTTCCTCTGGCTGGGGATCTCGGCGGCTATCGTCGGCTGCGTTCTGTGGTTGATTCCGGGAATTTCCTGGGAAATTCAGCTGCTCTTTTTTGCGATACTGTCGGTTGCCAGCGTGGTCGTCGCGCGCCGCTATCTCACTGCGCATCCGCTGGAGACCGACCTGCCGAATCTTAATCAGCGGGGGCAGCAGTATGTCGGACGGATTTTTACGCTGATAGAGCCGGTAGTGAACGGTCAAGGCAAAATTCAGGTGGACGATTCGACTTGGAAAATTACCTGTGAAGATTGTGAGGCCGGTACCAAGGTCATCATCAATGGCGTGGATGGGGTCGTGCTCAGCGCGGCCATTGCCGATTGAGCTCTGCGACTGCTGCCATGACGACGGAAACGATTAACAGCGTCGCTGACGCCGAGGATGTGCTCGGCTTCTGGTTCGCGGATGCCGAGACGGGCCCGGAAGCCATCGCGCGACGCAATCGGATCTGGTTCCAGGGCGGTGCACCCTTCGATCGCGAGTGTACCAAGCGTTTCGCCGCGACACTCGCGTCGGCCTCGAGTGGAGAACTTGATAACTGGCTGGAGTCGCCCCGCGCCCGACTGGCGCTGATTGTGCTGCTGGACCAATTCTCGCGGAACGTTTACCGAGGCACAGCAGCGGCATATCAGCAGGATGCGCGTGCTCTGGCTGCTTGCACAGAAGGCATAGAGAAGGGCCATGACCGACAGCTGTCGCCCATCGAGCGCACCTTCTTCTATCTACCCATGGAGCACGCCGAGGATCGGC
This sequence comes from Gammaproteobacteria bacterium, assembly GCA_009937425.1. Classification (GTDB taxonomy): domain Bacteria; phylum Pseudomonadota; class Gammaproteobacteria; order HK1; family HK1; genus JAABYT01. The sequence continues at coordinate 19,064 of JAACFO010000015.1, read as the reverse complement.
GTGTTCAACACCTTTCGGTACAGCACTTCGAGGCACTCGCCGTTGAAGCACCCGAGGAGCTGCGCGCGCAACTGCTGGCGAATGCCGGCTACGCCCGCCAACACCGGGACATCATCGAGAGGTTCGGGCGCTTTCCGCACCGAAACGCTGTCCTCGGCCGTGCGTGTACGGCCGACGAAGACGCCTACCTGGCCGACGACGCACCCCGCTTTGGACAATAATAATCGCGACGCCAGGGACGCACAGCCAGGCCAGGTCGTAGCTGGCGTGGAAACGTTGCGCAACATTGCCATTATCGCCCATGTCGATCACGGTAAGACGACCCTGGTCGACCGGCTGTTGCAGCAATCGGGAACCTTGGACGCACGCGCCGCGCCAATCGAACGCGCCATGGACAGCAATGAAATCGAGCGTGAGCGGGGCATCACGATCCTCTCCAAGACCACGGCGATCAGCTGGCGGAATTACCGCATCAACATCGTCGACACACCAGGGCACGCCGATTTCGGTGGAGAGGTCGAGCGCGTACTGAGCATGGTGGACTCAGTGTTGTTGCTGGTGGATGCGGTAGAGGGCCCAATGCCGCAGACCCGTTTCGTGACGCAGAAGGCATTCGCCCAGGGTCTTAACCCCATCGTCGTGATCAACAAGATCGATCGCGACGGCGCACGCCCGGACTGGGTGCTCAACGAGACATTCGATCTCTTCGACAAGCTGGATGCCAGCGATGAGCAGCTGGATTTCCCTGTTGTATATGCGTCGGCCCTATACGGCTTCGCGGGCCTTGATCCGAAATCCATGGGCGAAGACATGACCACCCTGCTGGAGACCATCGTCGAGCATGTGCCGCCGCCGCAAGTGGATCGTGACGGTCCCTTTCAGATGCAGGTGAGCAGTCTCGACTATTCCAGCTACGTTGGTGCAATCGGGATCGGGCGCATCGAGCGGGGCTCGGTGCGGACAAATACGCCAGTCACAGTGGTCAGCAGGACCGGCGCGATGCGCAACGCCCGGGTTCTTCAAGTGCTGCGCTCCGAAGGCCTCGAGCGAATCGAGACCGAATCGGCTTCGGCCGGGGACATTGTCGCGGTGACCGGTGTCGAAGCGCCGAATATATCCGACACCCTGTGCGATCCGGCTTGCCCCGAAGCACTGCCGCCGCTGACTGTGGACGAGCCCACGGTAAGCATGGACTTTCTCGTCAACACCTCGCCCCTGGCCGGGCGCGACGGCAAGTTTCTTACCAGCCGCCAGATACGAGAACGGCTCATGCGCGAGCTCATCCACAACGTGGCATTGCGCGTGGACGAGACCGGCGACGCGGATCGCTTTCTGGTCTCCGGGCGCGGTGAGTTGCACTTGGCAATACTCATCGAGAACATGCGACGCGAGGGCTACGAGCTTGCCATCTCCCGTCCGCGGGTGATTCTAAAGGACATCGACGGCCAGCTCTGTGAGCCATTCGAGCAGCTTATCGTCGATGTCGAAGAGCGCAACCAAGGGACGATCATGGAGCTGCTGGGCGCACGGCGCGGTGCGCTCAGCGACATGCGCCCCGACGGCCGCGGTCGCGTGCGCCTGGACTATACGATTCCGGCGCGCGGCCTCATCGGTTTTCGCACTGACTTTCTCACCAGCACCTCCGGCACCGGGCTTATCTACCATAATTTCTCTCACTACGGACCGTGCAGCGAGGGAAACATCGCCCAACGAGGTAACGGCGCCCTGGTGTCGAACTCGGCCGGCAAGAGTGTTGGCTTCGCGCTGTTTAATCTGCAGGAACGTGGCAAGCTCACCGTCGGCCCCGGCGAGGATATCTATGAAGGTATGATTATCGGCATTCATGCCCGCGCCAACGATCTGGTTGTCAATCCCATGAAAGCCAAGCACTTGACGAATATTCGTGCCGCCGGCACCGACGAGAATATCCTTTTGACGCCGCCGATGCGGCTTACTCTCGAGCAGGCGTTGGAGATCATCGACGATGACGAGCTGGTGGAGGTAACGCCGGCGAAGATTCGCCTGCGCAAGAAACTTCTAAAGGAGCACGAGCGCAAACGCGCCTCCCGCGTGGCGTCGTGATGCGCTGGCCGCATTTCTCACTGTCTATCGAGACGCCTCATGAGCACGCGCCACTACGATTGCTTCGTCATCGGCAGCGGCAACACGCTGACGCACTTCAGAGTGGTGAAGCGCACTCCAGACGTTAGACTTAGATCTTAGACGGGATCCAAGCCGGGAGGATAGTTCTCGTGGCAATTACACGGCCAGGCATCGGCAAGGCCTCATCGTCGCACAAGTCCCGCGGCGAGCTGCTCCAGGAGGTGGCGCAGCTCGAGTGGCGTGCCGCTAAGCTCAATCAACGCTCCACTCTGCTGCAGTCGGCGCTGGACGCCATGCAGGACGGTCTCGCGGTGTTCGACGCGAACCTTCAGTTGGTCGGATGGAACCGGCTTTTTCTGGAACTGGTAGACCTGCCGACTACGACCGTGGAAGCCGGTATCAGCGCCCTGGATTTGACCCGCCACTACGGCAGGCGCGGATTCTACGGCGCCGTTGATACCGAGGCCCATGCCCGGGAGATATTCGAATCCCTGAGTGCTGCCCATCGACCGAAACGCAGTCAGCTGCAACTCCCCGACGGACGCACCGTGGAAATTCGACGCTCGAATCTCGCCGATGGTGGTTACTTGTCGGTGTACTCCGACATCACCGACACAACCCGCATCCAACAGGCGCTGGCAGAGCAAACCGGTCGCCTGGAACGCGTCGAAGGCTTGCTCACCAACGCCATCGACTCGCTGCCCGACGGCTTTCAATTGTTTGACAGCAACGACCGCCTGTTACTGGTCAACAAGGCCTACCTGGAAAACCAACCCGATGGCGTCGCGCCCGCACCACTGGGAGTGCGTTTCGCCGACATTCTCGAGGAGCGGGTACGTAGCGGCGTTGTCCTCCAGGCCGAAGGGGATCCCGAAGGCTACATCGACGACCGCCTCGAGGCGCACCGACGCGCCAATGGCGAACCCATGGAACAGCAACTGTCTGATGGTCGCTGGATGGAGATTCGTGAACAACGCACACACGTTGGCGGCATCGTGCAGTTTCGCCGCGACATCAGCGCGCGCAAGCGCACGGAAGAGGAACTCGCGCGCCACCGGGAACGCCTGGAAGAACTGGTGGAAGAGCGTTCCCGGGAGCTGAAGGAGGCGCAACAGGAGCTGGTGCGCAGCGAGCGCCTGGCCGCCATCGGGCAGCTCACCGGCACCGTCAGTCATGAGTTACGCAATCCTCTGGGAACCATCCGCTCGTCTTTCGCCATCGTCGGCAGCCATCTGCAGACGACCCATGGTCCGGTGGCGCGGGCGCTGGAGCGCATCGAACGCAACATCGATCGATGCGTCACCATCATCGACGAATTGCTCGCCTATACCCGCGTACGGGACATACATCTGGAGGCGGTGGCCGTCGATGACTGGCTCACCGATCAGATAGTCGATGAGGACGTTCCCCACACCATCAGCGTGGTGCTGGACTGTCAGAGCGGGGCGACGCTTCTCATGGATCGGGAGCGATTGCGGCGCGCCATCCTCAACCTGCTGCAGAACGCCTGGCAGGCATTCACCGAGAGCGAGCACGAGTGCGCGCAACCGACGGTGGCAATTTCCACCCGGCTGGAAGACCAATATCTCACCCTCAGCATTGCCGACAACGGACCCGGCATTCCAGAAGACATACGCGAGCGCATCTTCGATCCCCTGTTCAGCACCAAATCCTTCGGGGTAGGGCTGGGCCTGCCGCTGGTGCGGCAAATTGTGGACCAGCATGGCGGCGAAATCACCGTGGATACCGCTCTGGGAGAGGGCACGACCATCACCTTGCGCTTGCCACTGTCCCGGGAACAGGCGCCGGGCAGCCTGGCGGAGGATTGATAAGCTTGCTTATAGTAAGCTAGGCAACTAAACTTTCGTGTATGCTGCGCGAAAACCTGGAACGCAACTTCGGCTTCATCCTTCACGACGTGGCACGTCTGCTGCGTACGACATACGACCGCCGGGTGCGGGATTTGGGCCTTACCCGCTCTCAGTGGTGGGTACTCACTCACCTGTTCAGGAAGGACGGTATTACCCAGTCCGAGCTGGCAGAGACTCTGGAATTGGAGAAACCGAGCCTCGGCAGACTCTTGGATCGGCTCGAAACCAAGGGTTGGGTGCGGCGCGCGGTGGACACCAAGGACCGGCGTGCCAAGCTGGTTTTCCTCACTGACACGGCGCAAGCGCCCATGCAGGTCATGCGGGAGGTCGCCGCCGGAGTGCGCGAGGATGCCCTCCTGGGCTTGAGCGCCGCCGATCAGGATCGCTTTGTCGATGCGCTGCTCACCATCAAGTCCAATCTCATGGGCCAGGTGAACGGCGCATCCAAAGGCAACGGACAATCAGGCTGTTGAACCGTGGCAAAGGTCGTACCAAGAAGGCCGCCTAAACACTCCGTCAGACGGTTGATCCGGATCTCGCTCATGATCGTCCTGCCGCTGGTGGTCGCGGTGGTGGCGCTGCACTTGTACGCCGGCAGCGGCCGCTACGTGGTTACAGAGAACGCTTACGTGAAGGCCAACATCGTCGCCGTGAGCGCGGACGTGTCTGGGCGGGTAGTGAGTGTGAACGTCAGCGACAATCAGGTGGTTAAACCCGGCGCGCGGCTGTTCACCATCGATCCCTTACCCTTTCGCATCGCCGTCGCCGAGACCGATGCCCAACTGGCGGTCATTCGCAGGGACTTCGCGCAGCTGCGCTTCGATGTTCGCGAAGCGCAAGCCGAAGCCGCCGAAGCCCGGGAACGACAACACTTCCTCAGCCAGCAATTCGAACGTCAGAAGAAACTCAAGCAACGTGGCATGGGCAGTGAAGAAGCCTACGACGAGGCGCTGCATGAACTGAAAGTAGGAGCAGAGTTACTGCTCAAGCTCGACCAGCGTATCGCGCGCAGCCTCGCCGCCCTCGGCGGCGATCCCGAGCTACCCGTGGAAAAGCATCCGCGCTTTCGCCGCGCCATGGCGATCCGTGAACAGGCCTCGGTGGATCTGGCGCGTACCGTCATCATTGCTCCGGCAACCGGAGTGATCAGCAACATGAAGCTTCAGGTCGGGGAATACGTGAAAGAAGGTAACCCGGTGTTCAGCCTGATCGAAACGTCGCCCGTGTGGGTGGAAGCAAACCTGAAGGAAACCGAACTGACCAACCTCGTAATGGGACAATCGGCGACAATCGTCGTCGACGCCTATCCGGATTACCAGTGGCGGGCCGTGGTGGACAGCATCGCCCCGGCGACCGGGGCGGAGTTCGCACTGCTGCCACCACAAAACGCCACCGGCAACTGGGTGAAGGTCGTGCAACGCCTGCCGGTTTTGCTGCGCATCGAACATAGCGACGGTGAACCGGTGCTGCGGGCGGGAATGACTGTAACGGCCAGCATCGATACTGAGCAAGTGCGTGGACTACCCGGCTTCGTGCCGGAAGCCGTCAGCGACTGGCATCTGCCGGGCTTCGTGCGCAGAGCTCTGGCACTCGACAAAGCCCGGCGCTGACCAGCCACGCCGTCGAACCGTAGCAGGTGTCTGCGGTCTCCTCTCATCGGGAACGACAGCACCCGAACAACAATCTCTAGACGGTATGGCTACGACCGAGATCATCGCGGCGCTGGACCTTGGCTCGAACAGCTTCCACCTGAAAGTGGCGCGGGTAGCCGACGGTCAACTCGCCGTGATCGACCGCATGCGTGATCCCGTGCGCCTGGCCGCAGGCCTCGACAAACACGAGCAGCTGACCGATGAGGTATGCCGGAGGGCGCTCGACACGCTGGAACGCTTCGGCCAGCGCCTGCGGGACATTCCACCGGACAACGTTCGCGTGGTGGGCACGAATACCCTGCGCCGGGCGCGTAACGGCACGACTTTTCTGGCCCATGCGGAGACGGCCCTGGGACGGCCCATCGAGGTGATTTCCGGACGGGAAGAGGCGCGTCTGATCTATCTTGGTGTCGCCCACAGCACCGCGCAAGACAGCGGACGCAGGTTGGTTGTTGACATCGGCGGCGGCAGCACGGAACTCATCATCGGCCAGAAGTTCGAGGCCCTTCGTACCGAAAGCCTGCATATGGGGTGTGTAGCGGCGAGCCGCGAATTTTTTCCCGACGGCGTCATCGATGCGCGCCGCATGCGCCGAGCCGAGATTGCCGCGCACCAGGAATTGGAAAGCGTGGAGGATTCCTACCGGCGCATGGGATGGGATTCGGCCATCGGTGCCTCAGGCACGGTGAGAAATGTCTGGCAAGTGCTGCAGGACCAGGGGTGGTCCCGCAAGGGCATTACGGCCAAGGGAGTGAGAACCCTGCGCGATGCACTGATTCAGGCTGGTCACGCCGAGCGTATCGACTTGCGTGGCCTGCAGCCCGAGCGCGCGCCGGTGTTCGCCGGCGGTGTCGCCATTCTCGCTGCGATATTCGATGCCTTTGATCTGAAGACCATGGGCTGCTCCGACGGCGCTCTGCGCGAAGGCCTTCTCTACGATCTGATTGGCCGTTTGGAGCATCATGACGTCCGTGAGGCCAGCATCGACGACTTGTGCGCACGCTACCGCGCCGAAGAGGATCAGGCCCGGCGTGTGGCCGCCAGTGCCGGCTTGCTTCTTGCCCGGGTCGCGGAGATCTGGGACCTGGGCGGGCAGCGCTACCCACACCTTCTGGACTGGGCCGCCAGGCTGCACGAAATCGGGCTGGATATAGCCCACAGCGGATATCACAGGCACGGCGCCTATGTACTGCACAACGCCGACCTGCCTGGATTCTCCCGCCAGGAGCAAGCAGAAGTAGCCGCGCTGGTGCATGTTCACCGGCGCAAGTTCGACCTCAGGCAATTCGATGACTTGCCTCGCAATCACCGTGCCCGCCTGCTCTCGCTGGCGGTCTTGCTGCGCATCGCGGTGGTCCTGCACCGGGGCCGGCAGGATATCGACCTGGCCGGCCTGGATGTGGAAGCGGGCGCGGGCTGGCTGCGCCTGCATTTCTCGGGGACATGGCTGAGTGAGCACCCACTTACCGAAGCCGACCTGGCGCGGGAGAAGATCTACCTGAAGGCTGCCGGCATCGAACTGACGTTTTCCTGAAGACCACTGCCCGCCTGAATCTCAGCCAGTCCGGCCTGCCATGCCTCGAAGACCTTAAACAGGCGCCGGCAGCAAATCGGCGAGCATTGATACAAATCAATGCAGCCCCCATCCCAAAATCAGCATGATGAATCCGTTATCATAGACGTGGCCGCGAGGGCCCCCGCAGAGCGCCCAATGATGGTCGCCAAAGGGGGGATTGCGTGCACAGGAGAGCACAATGAACAGTCCTCCATCGGGTGACGGTAAACGCATCGCGCTGACCGTGGTCGAGAGCGCCGGAGACGTCATGGACGCCCCCGCAACACCACCTAGGGCCGGGAGCCGCAGAACCTCCAAAACCAAGGCCCGCTCCCAATCCACCAGCGAGCCCCAAGGCCAAAGCACCGAGGCGGCCAACGATTTCGATTTGTCTTCGCCGGAGTTCTATCTCAATCGCGAGCTCACCTGGCTTGCGTTCAACAAGCGCGTCTTGAACGAGGCCGCCGACGTTCGCACGCCACTGCTCGAGCGCATGAAGTTTCTTTCAATCGTCAGCTCGAACCTCGACGAATTCTTCATGAAGCGCATCGGGGGCCTCAAGTTGCAGGTCGCGGCCGGTGTGCAGGATCTCACCGTGGACGGCCGTACGCCTGAACAGCAGATCGAGGAGTGTTACGGGATCGTTCGCGACTTGGAAGCCGAGTCCGAAAAGCTGCTGCCTCAGATTCTCGAGAAGCTGGCCGCCCACGGCATCGGCATCGAGTCCTATCAGTCCCTGGACGAATCCGAGCAGCAGCAACTTCGTGAGCACTACATTACGAACATCTTTCCGCTGGTGACGCCCCAGGCGGTGGATTCGGCACACCCATTTCCGTTCATTTCCGATCTGTCTCTGAATCTCTTCGTGACTCTGGGATACACCGGCGAGGAGGAAGCCGTGCGGGCGCGGGTCAAGGTGCCCGTGGGATCCGGGATTCCGCGATTCCTGCGTGTGGGCACATCGGACCGATTTGTTCCCCTCGAGCAGGTGATGTCGAGCAACCTGGACCTTCTATTTCCCAAGATGGATGTTCAGTCCTGGGAACTGTTCCACGTCACCCGCAACGCGAATACCGCCCGGGACGAGGGCGGTGCCGACGACCTGCTCGCCATGATCGAGTCGGAGGTTCGTGAACGGCGCTTCGCGCCCATCGTGCGCGTAGTTGTGGGGGAGGATATGGACCCATTCCGGCGCGGCTTACTGGCGGCAGAGCTGGGTCTCGACGAGCACAAGGACGTCTTCACGACCGGTGGCATGATGGCCATGCGGGACCTCATGGAGATTACCGAGCTCGGTAATCCCGACCTGCACTATCCGCCGCACTATCCAATGAATCATCCACGACTGGATGCGCCGAATCTTTTTTACATCATTCGTGACCAGGGCTCGATTCTCCTGCAGCACCCCTATGAATCGTTTTCGACCTCCGTCGAGCGTTTCGTCAAGGAAGCGAGCCGGGACCCGAAGGTGCGCGCCATCAAAATGACTTTCTACCGAACCTCGGGCGGCACCAAGGTGGTGGACTATCTCATCGATGCGGCGCAGAACGGCAAGCAGGTGGCGGTGGTGGTGGAGCTCAAGGCGCGTTTCGACGAAGCGGCCAATGTGCGCTGGGCGAATCGAATGGAAGAAGCGGGCATTCACGTGACCTACGGAGTCGTGGGGCTCAAGACCCACTGCAAGGTTATTCTGGTTGTTCGCCAAGACTACAGCGGACTGCGGCTGTACGCTCACGTCGGCACCGGAAACTATCACGCGGGCACCGCGCGTCTGTACGATGATCTCGGTCTGTTGACCTGCGACGAGGACATCGGACGGGATGTGGTCGAACTGTTCAACTACCTCACTACCGGCTACACGCCCAAACGCAACTATCGCAAGATCCTTCCGGCTCCAAAACATTTGAAACGATCGCTGATCGCCAAGATCCGAAGAGAAATTTCGCTCCACAGTGACGACAGGCGCGGCCTCATTCAACTCAAATTGAATGCTCTCGAGGATCCGGACATCACCCGGGAGCTTTATCTTGCTTCACAGGCGGGCGTGCATGTGGATCTCGTTATTCGTGACACCTGCCGTCTGCGCCCGGGAGTCCCCGGCCTCTCCGACAATGTGCGCGTCGTCAGTATCGTCGGCCGATTTCTGGAACACAGCCGTATCTACTACTTCCACAACAGTGGCGACGAGGAGTATTACATCGGCTCGGCGGATGCCATGATGCGCAATCTCGAACACCGCGTAGAGGTAGTCGTCCCGGTGGAGGATCTGTCACAGCAAGCGGAGCTGCGCCAGATTTTCGAGCTGCATCTGTGCGACCGGCGAAGCGCCTGGGACATGCAGTCCGACGGCACCTATATTCAACGCCATCCCGCCGGCGAAGAGGAGATGACCGATGTTCAGTCGCAGCTGGCGGCGGCGGCGGAGCGCCGGGACAGGGACGCCAAGCGACTCAAACGCCGCAAGCCAAAAACCATCGGACGCCGCAATGTCCGTCTGCCCAGCGCGTAGTTCCATCCTGGACCCCTGCCGGAGGCTGAGAGCAAGCCAATGACCAACAAAGAATACGAGAAAGAGTTGTTCAAGCTGCAGCTGGAGTTGGTGAAGCTTCAAGAGTGGATCAAGGACAAGGGATTGAAGGTCGTCATTATCTTCGAAGGTCGTGACGCCGCCGGAAAAGGCGGTGTCATCAAGCGGATCACCCAGCACTTGAACCCCCGCATATGCCGGGTCGTGGCGCTACCGGCGCCGACGGAGCGCGAGACCACCCAATGGTATTTTCAACGCTACGTGGCGCACCTGCCCGCGATCGGCGAGATGGTGCTGTTCGACCGCAGTTGGTACAACCGCCCCAATGTCGAGCACGTAATGGGCTTCTGCAACGAGGAGGAGTACCAGGAGTTCATGCGTTCCTGTCCAGAGTTCGAGCGCATGCTGGTGCGCTCAGGGATTATCCTCATCAAGTATTGGTTCTCGGTATCGGACGAAGAACAGGAGAAACGTTTTCAGAGTCGTCTCAAGGAGCCGCACAAGCGCTGGAAGCTCAGCCCCATGGATCTACAGTCCCGCGCCAAGTGGGTGGAATATTCCCGAGCCAAGGACGATATGTTTGCCCACACCGACATCAAGCAGGCACCTTGGTTCGTGGTTAAATCCGATAACAAAAAGCTTGCCCGATTGAACTGCATTAAACATTTATTGAGTATGATTCCGTACGAAGATCTCACGCCGGAACCTATTCGATTGCCGAAAAGACAATCGGCCGAAGGATACGTTCGGCCACCCATGTCCGATCAAACCTTCGTGCCGGATTTCTATGAATAGAATCTCACGTTAGAGTCTGGCTTTAGAAGTTGACTTGATCGCCACCTTTCAGATCGAGCATCTCGCGGGCCTCGGCAGGGCTCGCAACATCCAACGATAAATTATCCAATATGGAGCGAACAATGGTCACCTGCTCCGCGTTGCTCGTGGCGAGTTTTCCTTTACCGGCATAAAGACTGTCTTCGAGACCCACTCGCACGTTGCTGCCCATAATCGCGCCCATGGTAACGAAGGGTAGTTGGTGTCGGCCACCCGCCAACACGCTCCAATAGTAATCCTCACCGAATAGCTTGTCGGCAATGCGCTTCATGTGTTGAAGGTTCTCCGGATCGGCGCCGATACCGCCGAGTATGCCGAAAATCGTCTGCACGAACAGCGGCGGCTTGACCAGGCCACGATCGAGAAAATGTGCAAGCGTATAAAGGTGTCCCACGTCGTAGCATTCGAATTCGAAGCGCGTGCCACAGCCCTCACCGAGTTCCTTGAGAATGAGCTCGATGTCCTTGAAGGTGTTGCGAAAGATAAAATCGCGACTGTTCTCCAAGTGCTCTCTTTCCCATTCATGCTTGAACTCCTTGTAGCGGTCGAGCATCGGGAAAAGGCCGAAATTCATCGATCCCATGTTCAACGAGCACATCTCGGGTTTGGCGGCCAGGGGTGCGGCAAGACGTTCGGCAACGGTCATTCCATGTCCACCGCCCGTGGTAACGTTCACCACTGCTTCACAGGATTGCTTGATACGCTGTAGAAATGGCATGAAAACTTCCGCGTCCGGTGTCGGACGGCCCGTTTCGGGGTCCCGGGCGTGCAGATGAATAATGGAAGCTCCAGCTTCTGCCGCGGCAATGGATTGCTCGGCAATTTCGTTCGGTGTAATGGGCAGATGGGGCGACATGCTGGGTGTGTGAATCGAACCCGTGGTCGCACAGGTGATGATGACCTTACCCTTTGCTGCCATTTTCTGGTTCTCCGTTTATGAATTTCTCAGCGAAGCTCCGGTGACACGTCCTTTATGGGCGCGGCAAAATCCGCGTGGGATTCGGCGCTTACCGGCTTTTTGACAACCCGCGTCGAAGCGGGGTTCTTTTCGAGCTTGCCCTTCGGTCGGATCGGTCTGTGGCTGAAACCACCACCGCAGTTGGGGCACACGTTCACAAGTACATGATCGACACAATCCCTACAGAATGTGCACTCGAAGCTGCAGATCATGGCCTGGGTTGAATCCGGCGGCAATTCCGCGCCACAGGCTTCGCAACTGGGACGTAGTTCGAGCACTTCTGCTAACGACCGTCGTGGTGGTTCATCGACAATACCTGTCGTAGTAGATGTCACCGAGCGCCTTTCCCTGCTCTATGGTTTTTACGCTCATTTTCGGCGTCAGCATATGGAGCTCGATGCCCGCATCCTTGGAGCCGCACTTCGCCGTGGCATGGAACCAGGCATAGGCCTCGCGATAGTCCTCCATCAGCACATAGGTATTGGCGAGAAATCCCTGAGCGTTCCAATCGCCACTCTCTGCCAATGGCTGAAAGACCTCCAGTGCCTTCGGGTAATTGCCGCGCCCCATGGCATTTACACCTTGCTGAATATCCGCGCGCGCCGGTGCTGCTACGAGACATGCGGCGAGTAAAATTATTCGAACCATTGTCAAGCTCTAGCGGACGAATCAAGCACGAAAAGTGTCAGTTGTCGACCAAGCGCAATCGATCCAGCGCATGGCGGAGAAATTCCTGGTAATAGGCTTCCTCGATTGGCTCGGAACGCTCCCAGTATTCTTCGATGCCCATGGTATCACGCCGGCCTTTCTCCAGCTTCTCGTAGACGTCTCGCTCGGCAAGCCGACTGATTAGCGCATCCCAGAAAGTGTCGTCGTTATACTCTTCGATAAGCTGGAACGCTCTCGTGGTTTCCTCATAGTGGCGCGTCGGAAAATATTCATTCGTATCCCTGTCGGCGTGAACCAGTTCCTCGCAACCCATCTCCCGGGCAAAGGAGTACAGCTTCTGCAGCAACATATCATATTCTTCGACGCCATCCCGGCCCTCGGGATGGTGAGAGTCAACCATCCAGCTCGCCATGAACACCAAGTCGAGGAGCAACCGGTATTCGTTCTTAGTCAGGTCGATATTCACGTTGCAGGATACTCGCACATGGATTCAGATTTGAGCCGGAGCCCTTAAACGGCACAGAGCCGGACCAGAACAGTAGCCCAGTCCGGTGCCGGCATTCAACAGCGTTGTCCGGTCCAGCACAAATTGTTAGATTCGAGCGGTATAGTTCAACAGAACGAGCCAACCATGATCCAACCTGCCCACAGGATGTCACAACTTGGCACGGAAACGGCCTTCGAGGTGCTGGCGAGAGCTGAAGTGCTGGCGCGCGAGGGCCGGGACATCATCAATCTCGGCATAGGCCAGCCGGATTTCAAGACGCCGCCGCACATCGTCGAAGCCGCCGTCAAAGCTCTGCACGACGGCCATCACGGCTACACACCATCACCGGGGATCCCGGCGCTGCGTGAAGCCGTGTGCCGTGACATCGAGCAGTACCGCGGCGTTGCAGTGAGCCCCGATCGCATTGTCGTGGTGCCCGGCGGCAAGGTCACGATGTTCTTTGCCATCATGATGTTCGGCGAGCCCGAAGCGGAGATTCTTTATCCGAATCCGGGTTTTCCCATCTACGAATCCGTGATCAAGTTCAGCGGCGCGACGCCGGTGCCCATTCCTCTGCTGGAGGACCGCGATTTCTCCTTCGACGCCGAGGCGGTGCTCGATTTGATTACGCCGCAAACCCGCCTGCTGATTTTGAATTCGCCCGCCAACCCCACCGGCGGCACAATCCCGCGGGAAACCATCGATACGCTGGTGGCAGGACTTGGCCATCATCCCCAGGTGGCGGTGCTGAGCGACGAGATTTACTCCCGCATGACCTACGACGGCCGGGAGCACGTGAGTCTGCTGACCTACCCGGAGCTGGAAGATCGCCTCATCCTGCTGGACGGATGGAGCAAAACCTATGCGATGACCGGCTGGCGCCTGGGCTACGCGGTATGGCCGGAATCACTGACCGAGGGCGCCACACGGCTTGCCATCAACTGCCACTCCTGTGTGAATTCGGCGGCCCAGTACGCGGGCATCGCGGCCCTGGACGGCCCCCAGGACAGCGTCGGCGAGATGGTGGCGGCCTTCGACGAGCGCCGCGGCGTGATCGTCGATGGGCTCAACGCCATCCATGGCGTGAGTTGCCGCACACCCGGCGGCGCCTTCTACGCCTTTCCCAATGTCACCGGGACCGGGATGAGCGCCCGCGAGTTGCAATCGGGCCTGCTCGAGGAAGCCGGCATAGCCACGATCGCGGGAACCAGCTTCGGCGCCTACGGCGAAGGTTACCTGCGCTTTTCCTACGCCAACAGCGTCGACAATATTCGCCTCGCCCTCGAGCGGATGAGTGAGTTTCTTTCCGAGACCACAGCCACGGGCTGATATCCAGGCGCTGCGCATTCTTGATCGAGGGTCCGCTCTTCTATCTGCTCGCCGTGCCGGCGGTGCTCATCCTGGGGATCTCCAAGGGGGGCTTCGGCGGCGGACTCGGCTCCCTGGCGGTTCCCCTGTTGGCACTGGTGGTGTCACCAATTCAGGCCGCCGCCGTGCTGCTTCCGATTCTATGCGTCATGGATGTTCAAGGAGCGTGGGTCTACCGCGGGCGTTGGGACAAAGCCAATCTGAAAATCCTCATCCCCGCCGCCTTGATCGGTCTCTCCATCGGTACCGTCAGCTTTCGCTACCTCGATTCCGCCATCATTCGATTGATCATCGGCAGCCTCGCGGTGGGCTTCACCATCCATCACTGGCTGGGCGGCTTGCTGGCGAAACGCGCGGCCCGCGGCATCGGTTTGTTGCGCGGGACCTTCTGGGGAACCGTATCGGGATTCACGAGCTTCATCGCCCACGCAGGCGGACCGCCGTTGAGCATCTACCTGCTGCCGCAACGCATGGACAAGACGCGATTCCTGGCAACCACCGTTATCTTCGTACTGTTTATGAACTACGTGAAACTGGTGCCATACGCCTGGATCGGGCAATTCAGCCGCGAAAATCTGTATACGTCGCTCGTGCTTCTACCCCTTGCACCCTTGGGCATGTGGCTGGGGATCTGGATGCACCGGATCGTGCCGGAGAATGTTTTTTACCGTGTTTGTTATCTCTTACTGTTCCTCGTTGGTCTCAAACTACTGTTCGACGGCGTTTCGGAATTTCGATGACCCGGCCTAGTTCTGCGACAACATCGAATGGCCGAGGGAGCGCGGGTCCCGTAGATGCCAACGGCCTGCGTCCACCTGGTGCACGAAGTCGTCGACGAGTCGGTTGAAGAGATCCGGCTCTTCCAGATTCAATGCGTGTCCCGTCTTGGGCAACAGAGCAAGTCCGGCCGAGGGGATGGTGCGCTTGAGATAAAGTGATGCATCCAGACAGGGCTCGTCTTCGTCGCCCGCCATGACCAGTGTCGGCACCGTCAGTGCCGCCAGAGATTCCTTCATATCGTAGATCGACGGCCGGTTCATCTGCACGCCACGGAGCGTGTTCGTCGATCCCAGGGACGAGTGTTCCGCGAGCATCGCGACGAATTCCGCGAAGCCCCGCGGATCCTTGTTCTCTAACTGCACGCGGGACGGACCGCTGCCGTAGTCCGCGGCAACATTGGGCATGCCTTCTGCGTCGATTTTCTGGGCAAAGCTTGCCGATTCGGAGCGAAATTGCTCTTGCTCGCTCGCCAGAGCGCCGTAGCCGCAACCGCCCAATACAAGGGACAGGGCGCGATCAGGATAGTGAAGACCGAAATGCAACGCCGCCAGGGATCCCATGGATACGCCGACAATATGCCCGCGGGCTATGGAGAGGCCATCGAGCAGCGCGAGAATGTCGTCGCGGGCACGGTCCTGGGAGTAGGCAGCAACGGCCTCGGGGACCTGCGACGGCGGATAACCCCGCGCATTGTAAGCAATGCAGCGGTAGCGCCTCGCAAAGTGCCGCATCTGGGGTTCGAAGCTGCGGTAGTCGCCGGCAAACTCATGGACGAACACCATGGGTATCCCGTCTCCGGCCTCTTCATAATACAGCTCGATTCCATCATCGGTCGTAATTGTCGCCACGTTCACCCCCTGAATTTCTTTGTCCGCCAGGCTGGCTAGTGTGCCACGAAGCTACCGGCGTGTGATGAGAAATAATCCCACCGCCACCAACAGCAGGCCTGCCCACAGGTGCCCTGTAATAACGTCGCCCAACAGCCACGCGCTCAACAGTACACCGGCGATGGGAGAAACGAAGTTGAAGCTGACGATGACGCTGGGCGTGTAGCGCTTCATGAGATAAAAGGACACCGTGAAGCCCAGTCCCGCCACGACCACACCCTGGTAGGCCAAACCCGCCAGTGGTTCCCAGGCGATCGCGTCCCAGCTAATGGATTCGAACAAGGTGCCGCCAAGGGCGAACAGCGGCAGCGACAGAATCATCTGCCACAACACCACCCGCACCCCATCGATTCGCTGTAGTACTTTTGCACTGACAATCAGGCGCCCACCCAGCAGGCAGGCGCTCATCAGCAAGATGATGTTTCCCCAGACGCCGTGGGCTACTTGCAGGTCACCGAGGCCGCGCATCAGCACCAGTGCCGTGCCGACGAAAGCAACCAGTAGACCAAAGCCTTTGACGACCGTCAGTTTGTCACCGGCAAGCAGGAAATGTGCGAACAATGCGGCAAATATCGGGTTGGTTGCTATTAATACTGCCCCCATCGACCCGGTGGTGAGATCGAAGCCGAAGTTCATTGATGCGATCTGCACGGTAAACAACACGCCAATCAGCATGAGCGCCGGCCATTCGTGCCGTGCCGGCCAGATGGGAATGCCACTCAACTTCGCCCAGATCCCGACGCACACAATAGCGATCGCAAAACGGAAGAAGGCTGTCCACAGTGGCGGGAATACCAGCAGGCTGAACTTGACGGCAACCGGATTACCGCCCCACAAGACGTGAATGAGCAATGCGATGACGATGGCCTGCAAAGGGACGGCCATGACTGCGCGGCTTTTTGTCGGCATCTAGTGACAGGGAAGCGCTGAAACGCCTAAAGCGACAATCCGAGCAAACCGCGGGTGAGTTGAAATTGGCTGTAACCCTGCCCGTATAGCTCCGGTACATAGTTGCGTGACGCCGTCTCGCCGACAAGGGAAAGGAGGGATTGTTCGATAGAAGGGACGGTGGATTCAGTGGACAGGCTCGAGTCCAGATCGGCGGCGAAACGCTTGCAGATGTCCGCGTCGCCGCTCACCTGGAGAAGCGGAATCATGGGGTGTGATTGCAGTGGCGCTCGTGTGACGTGGGCCAGCATGATGTCGACACCGGTGCCGCCGAGTCCGGTCAACACCTCGGTGACGTTCTCGGTGGGCGTTTCCATCACATGGCAGCCCGGTGTGGAAGGTGGCTGACCATAAGCAAGACTGGCGTTCCAATTGCCCCCGTCGAAGAGCGCATCGGTGAATGCACTGTCCGCCAGCAGCGAAGCGTTCTCGGCGATGACCAGGGTGGCGCCGGCGCTAATCAGTCCCCGCGCGAGTCCCGCAAGGGCGAGAGAGATATTTCCGGGAACCGGACCCACGGATGTCAGTGCCAGGCGCAGTGCCTGTGCGCCAACGGTTTCGGTGTCGAGCCCGGCATCCTCGCCGAGCTCACGGGCAAACCATTCGCCGATCTTGTGGCGCACCTTCTCCATGCCTCCGTCCATCTGCACGCTGGCGAAGCCCAGGTGACCGGGATCGACGCCGCGGGAACTCAAGTAATGTCGCACCGCATCATTGTGGGTTCTCTCGCACCCGTGTTCCAGCAGCACGGCGCGGCGAACGCCGGGATGCTCGATATGACCAAGCAAGGTTTGCAGATAGAGATGGTCGGAATTGGCGGAGCCGCACCCTTCGGTGTGGGCCAGCGCCACGAATCGGGAGACGCCAGGTAGCTTTCGCGAATTGAGATCCTCCGCCACCAGGCGAGCCACCTGCCCGGAGCACAGACTGGTGGGCATGACCAGGCCGATCTGGTCGCAGGCGTGGCCCCGGGGCGTGACGTAAGCGTCGAAGGACAAATTTGCGGGCTCCGATGGCACTACCTTCAACGGCTCGCCACCTGGAGCGGGCGCGTTTCTTATGGCGTCCACACGGCTGGCGTCTTTCTGCGGCCAGTCCCGCCAGATGGATACCTGTGAGTGACCTGCGAGCTCTCCTTTGCTGCGCTCTCCCGATGCAACGCGCAGGGTCAACGCGAGGGTTTCGGCGCCAAGTTGATTCATGGGCTCGCCGTCGTTATAGCGCCCGGCATTCACGTCCATTTCATTGGCGAGCAGGGAGAAGCGCCCACTGGTGGTAACAAACTTGAGCGTCGGCACGAAGGGAAAGTTGGTAATCGATCCGTTTCCCGTAATGAAGAGAATCATGTTGGCGCCAGATGCTACCTGTCCGGCGATACTTTCCAGGTCGTTGCCCGGACTGTCCATGAAATAGTAACCGCGCTCGGTCATTGGCTCGGCGTAATCGATGACATAGTCGAGCCGCACTTGTGGATCGCGTTTGCGCGCCGCGCCGATGGACTTCAATGCGATATTGTAAAGGCCGCGGTAATTGTTGCCGCCAGACGGATTACCTTCCGCCGTGGTGCCGTGATTAGCCGCACGTGCTTTGAATTCGGCAATCTTGCTGAGGAATTTTCTTGCGGTTTCTTCGTCGCGGACATTCTCGAGCACATAGGACTCGGCACCGATGAGTTCATCGGTTTCAGCCAAGTTGGCGCTGCCGCCGTTGCGGATAACTTCTTTTGCGATCCAACCGGCCAGTGGATTACCGGAAATACCCGAGAACGCGTCGGAGCCGCCGCACTGCAAAGCCAGACGCAGATGGACGGCGCTCTCGACGGTGCGCGTACAAGATTCCACTTGCTCCAGCCAAGCGCGAATAATTCCACTCGCCCGTTCGAGTTCTGTTTCATGGTCCGCGCCGAGTTCCATGAAACGATGGATTACGCTGTCGATGGCGTAATCGCTGCTTTGCATGAAGCTGCTCAGAGTAGCATTGCCGAAGCTTCCGCTTTTGCAATCGACGACCAGAACGGCGCCGAGGTTGGCGTGCAACATGAACCCGGCCAGCGTACGTAACACGAAGTCGAGGTTATTCGGCTGCTGCCCCCCGCCGCCCTCGGTATGGGTGACCGCCACGACGCCATCGATATTCTTGTAGGTGCCGGCGACATCCTTGAAACGCGACGCCACGGACTCGGCGAATGCGGCCGCGTCCGATGTGATCGCCACAATGACGATGAAGTTTCGCGTACCCACGCCGCGAGTACCCGGCCGGCGATAACCCATGAAAGTCGCCGGGACTTCCACCGGTGAGACCTGCCGTCCCGGCCGGAAGCGTTTTGCGGTCAATTCGTAGGTCTCGATTTGATCGCGAAAGTTCGCCTGAGCGGGAAGCGCGAAGTCGATATCGCGCTCGGCGAGCACTGTGAGAATCTTCTCAT
>JAACFO010000319.1 GCA_009937425.1 Gammaproteobacteria bacterium | reverse complement strand
CACCGAGTCGCACTCGGCCACCCGCGACGACAAGATCGAGGCGCTGCAGGCGCACCTGGAGCCGTTCACGCCCGAGTGGGCCGCCGAGATCAGCGGTGTTCCTGCCGAGCAGATCGCAGCCATCGCCCGGGAGTTCGCCTACCACCGCCCGGCCTGCGTCATCAGCTACCGCGGCGCTATCGCGCACTACAACGGCAACGAGACGGAGCGCGCCATTCAGATGCTGGCGGCTATTACGGGCAACATCGATCGGCCAGGGGGTCGCTGCAAAGCCGTGGGCGCAAGCTGGGACTACCCGAAGCCGAAGAAAGTGCCGGCGGCGCGTAAGCTCGACTTGTTGGACGGCTTCGAGGGCCAGGTCGCCTTCCCCACCCACCACGTGAGCCACCAGGTCTTCGACCGTATCCGTGACGGCAGCGCCGGGCGCCCGGACGTCTACCTCTGGTACTGCTACTCGCCGGTCTACGCCAATGGCGACTGCAGCGGCAACGAGGCGGTGCTCAAGGACGAGTCCCTGCTGCCCTTCACCGTGGCCGTGAACCCATTCTACGACGAGGCCGCCGCGCTGGCGGATCTGATCCTGCCCGACGTCACCTACCTAGAGCGCTGGGACTGGGAGGACATGGTCTCTCCAAACCAGGTGCCCGAGTACTACATTCGCCAGCCCCTGTCGCAGCCGATGGGCGAGGCGCGTAACTTCCCCGACGTGTGCGCCGACCTCGCGGGGCGCCTGGGCTTGGATATCGGCGCGGAGTCGATGCAGGACTTTGTGAAGAAGTCCTGCAAGCTGACCAAGGTGGTGAGAAGAAAGGCGCGCGGCTTCCGCGGCATGACCCGCAAGGGCGTGTGGCACGACAAGCGCGCCCGGCCGCGCTTTTACTCCTATCGCGAGCCCGTCGAAGGCAAAGCGCTGAAGAAGAAGGCGGTAATCCTCGACGCCGACACCGGGGTGTACTGGGATTGGAAGAAGGCGGGAGTGGAGAGCCACGAGGCCGCCGAGGCACAGGGCTACACGCAGACGCCTGGAGCCTGGAAAGGCTACGTTGGCCAGCGCGTCGGCGAGGCGGTTTATCGGGGCTTCGCCCCGGACAAGCTGAACAAGTCCGGGCTGTTCGAGATCCACTCCTCGCTCATGGCTGCCCGCGGTTTGCCCGCGATGCCCGGCTGGTTACCGGTTCCCGAGCATGAAAACCTGGATTCGGGACAGCTCATCCTCACTACCTACAAGGTCAACGTGCACACCCACTCGCGCACCATGAACTGCCGCTGGCTGGCCGAGCTCTACCACGAGAACCCCGCCTGGCTGAGCCCGGAAACGGCGGCGGCGCTCACCGTCGCCGACGGCGACACGGTGCGCCTGGAAAGCGAAATCGGCTCCATCGAGACCCGGGTGCAGGTTACGCCCGCCGTGGTGCCCGGCGTTATCGCCATCTCCCACCACTGTGGGCACTGGCAGTATGGGCGCTTTGCCTCGGGCAAGCCGGCGCCCGACGCCGCCGAACACATCCCCGACCGGGATCGTCGCTGGTGGCAGCGCAATGGCGTGCATCCCAACTGGGTGATTCCGAACACGCCCGACCCCATCAACGGTCAGCAGCGCTGGATGGACACCGTGGTGCGGTTGAGCCGGTTGAAGGGGGCCTGAAATGAGGTGGTTGTATTGCTGGCTGTGCTTGCCGCCGCGCCGCCGGCGGCGCGCTGTGAGGTGGCCGGCGAGGATCTCGAGTACGTGGTGCGCCGGCTCGGCTACGGGGCCGGGATCCACGTGTTCAAGAACTACCTCCTGCGCGGCCGTCCCGAATACGCGACGCAGGCCCGGCTCGCCTTCGACGACGCGCTCGACCGGGTTGCCGCCATGGAGGGCGCCGGTACCGCCAGCAGCGACGAGCAGGCGGCCCTGGCCGAGCTGCGGCAGGCCGTGCTCGCGCACCGCGGGTCCCTTACCCGGATCGCGGCGCTGAGGGAGCGGGGCTGGCGAATTGCGGATATCGACCGAAGCGTCGCCCTCGACCCGGCGCCGGCGCAGTCGGCGCTGGAGCGTTTGCAGGCCGGGCGCAAGCGGAGCGCGCTGGCCGAGATCGAGTACCAGCTCGGCTTCGGTCGCGGCATCCACCGCTTCAAGGACTTCGTGCTCCGCGGCCGGGCAGAGGACAGCGACCAGGCCGGGGCGGCGCTGCAGGCCGCCGAGGCGGCCGCCGAAGAGGCGCTCCAGCGGGCCGGGCTTGCCGAGTCCGACCAGCAGCGTTTCCGGACCCTGGCGCGCACGGCGGCCACCTACCGCGCCCGGCTGGAGCTGGTCGTCCGGCTGCACGCCGAGGGCCGGCCGGTGCGCGAGATAGACCTGGCGGTCAAGATCAACGATGGCCCCGCTTTGCGCGCCCTGGATGGCCTGCGAGGCGCTGGCGTTGACTGAGTCAGGCCCGGTCTCCGGCCGCTGTTACCAAATCGAAACACGAGCGGGGCCAAGCCGGCGGCAGAAGTTACGGTTGGGTAACAGCCGGACTTCCCCGATGCCGGCCCAGGTACCCCGGCCCCCC
>JAACFO010000014.1 GCA_009937425.1 Gammaproteobacteria bacterium | reverse complement strand
GGGGAACGCCGCTCTACGGCAGCGTCTCTCGAACTCGGATGACGAATATCATCTGCGCCAGTTTAACATGAAAGCAATGGGATCAAGAGGGGCGGATCCCTTGAATTCCGGGCGGTGCACCCGGTCGCCTATCGATTTTCCAGGCGATTGTAATCGAACCTGCCCGCCGCCACCGGTGACAAGCTCTGGAAGGCAGCGAACAGATCGTCACTGTGTTCCCAGAATGCCGGGTCGCTGCGCCGTACGCCAAAGCGATCCATAAACGCCGCGTAGTCCGCCTCGTTCTCCAGCGTGCTGATGGCCGTGACCAGATGGGACAGTTGCTTTCTGTCGACCCGGTAAAAGGCGTTTGGATAGGCGCCGATCAATCCGGCAACCACCGTCAAGGTATCTTCTTCCGGCAGTATTTGCTGTTTTTCCGACAACAGATGCGACACGTTGCTGTGGCCGGTGTTGCGAAAAAGCGTGTATCGGGCGTCCGAACCACCGGGCATTCCGGTAATGGTCAGCAGTCCGGCTTCCGGCAGCCAGTTGAGGCTCTCGCCTTGAACGGCGGCCAGGCGGCCCAGCTCCTCGGCAACGAAGGCATCCTTGCCGAGATCGATGTTGCGGGACTGATCCAGCGCGGGACCCAGGTGCCGGCGCAGCAGATCGAACAGCTCGGCTTTTGGATCATCGCTCTTGAAAGGAATTCCGGAGTCCACGTCGAAGCTGATGCGCTCACCGTAGATATATTCTTTCACTCGTTGACTCGCGCCACGGTACCAGTAATCCCGCTCCGGGATGCGCACGTCCTTCGGCAACAGGGTGAGAAAATTGAACTCCCCCTCCATACGCAAAAAATCCATGTACAGACGCGAGTTCAGCTGATGTCCCGCGTTGCCGTACACATCGAATCCCGCGACAAGCAGGTAATGAATGCGCTCGAGCAGAGGATACTCGATCAACCAGGCGGTCTTCGGGGCATCACCGACGAAGCCTTTGACGACCGTGGCGTTGTCGAAGTGGCGAAAGATCGTTAGCGCGGCGTTGGTGTTCTCGCGATCGCCGTCCCAAACGATGTCGAGGGTTATGTCGGCCGGATCGGTGAACGTCTCTTTCATGAACTCGCCCTTGGCGGTCAGGTACCTGTTTTCCAGCTCGGAATAACGTAGCCATGGGATCAGCGCCGTAGCCTGGCTGCCCTCGCTGCTCGGCAAGCGCAAATTGTCGCTCTCCCGGTTCAGGAAGTGGGCGCCCTCGTTCATGACAATGTTGCCCGGATCGGTGAACACCACCCAGAAATGATCTTCGATGACGTTCAAGGCGATCTGACCACGACACACGGGTCCTTTGATGAAGCCCATGATCGTGAACTCAGCCTCGTCGAGCAGGAAGCGGTATCGGTTCGATGGCGGAATGCTGCTGAAGGCGATGAAGGGATTCGAAGCGACTTTCGGTTCGTAGCCGGGCATCTCCGCCACTTCGTAGGGCGGACGCAGGAACAGTTCCTCGTAACGTGCCATGCGCGCCTCACCGAAGGCATAAGGCATGTGAGTCTTGGCAACGATGGTGGTGCGAACCGGTTGCAGACGATAGTAGACGCGCTCGACACCAGGGTCATCGTAGGGGCGGCGGGTGGCAATTTCGTTGATGGGTATGCCGGGTGCCGTTCGGGAACGCACCAGGCGAAAAAATTTCCGCTCTTGCACGTCGTCGAAGTAAATATGCCCCAGAAATAAATGTTCGTAGATGTAACGGCTCATGAGCCGCTGCTTGTTCGACCCCCCGTTCAAGAATTCTTCCCACCGGCGGATGCGATCCTCGTACACGTGCCCCGGACGTGGCGGTGGGTAATAGGGAGCGCCGTCTTCGATCCAGTCCATCAGCACGCGATCGTCGTCGTCGCTGAGACCCGGCAAGGCGTAGGGCATCCCCCACAAAGGAAACTTCTCCTCGAAGGCAGCAAACTCTTCGATGATCGGGCACTGCTGATCGCGGCTCAGGGAAAGATCGAAGCTCTCCGGGAGAATGGGGGTCGCTGGTAACGGGTGATTACGCTTTTGCGTCAACATCCTGGCCATGACCCCGGCGTTACGGTTGGCGTCCGGTGTTTGGTCGCGCTCGTTGAGAACCGGATAGAAGCCCTTCTGCCGCCACTCCTGTACCGAGTGGGCATCTTCGAACAGGCGGGTGAGATCGGCAGATAGCAGACGTCCGGCATTGTAGACCAGACTCTTGCTGGCGCCCCGGTCGATCCCCTCGAAGGCCGTGAGCTTCAGCTGGCAGGGAGCATCGTAACATCCATGGCAGACCACGCAACGGCTGTCCAGCACCGGCTTCACGTCACGCCAGTAATCCACCCGCTGGGAGGCGGCATCCACCGTCAACCGATTTCTCGGCTGTGCCTCGCCGTAGGACTCGTCCAACTCCACACCGCGCATGCCGGCGCAGCCGCTGATGAGTAGTGCCGTCAGTACGATATGTGCAGGCTGCATGGTCGCCCCAGCTAATGTTATTTGCCGCGCGCAGGGTACCAGGGTGCGCTGGCGAACTCGATATCATAAGGTGTATTCATTGAAATTCCGTAATTTTCAACATCTAACTCTTTTGCCCCCGCTGCATCGACGTTAGGCTGGGCGGACATGGCCATGAGTGACGACAACAAGCACCTGCAAGTCTCCATCTGGCGCGGTAAGAGCGAAGGCCGCTTCGTGACCTACCGGGTGCCGGCCCGGGACAACCAGACCGTTCTCGACGTGGTCACCTGGGTGCAACGGCACCGGGAGCCGTCACTGGCCTATCGCTTCGCCTGCCGCGTGGGCGTGTGCGGCTCCTGCGCCATGACCGTCAACGGCCGGCCCCGCTGGACCTGCCGCACCCATGTGCGCAAGGTGGCGCGGGACGGCCGCCTCAGCATCGAGCCGTTACGCAATCTTCCGCGCATCAAGGATCTGGCCTGTGACATGACGCCATTTTTCGACAAATGGCAGCGGGCCGGGGGGCGATTCAAGGGAGCGGCAAGACGCGGCGATCCCATCCCGCGCCTGGAGCGCTCGAGCCCCCAGCGGCGCGCCGCCGACGCCGCCATCGAATGCATCAACTGTGCCGTCTGCTACAGCGCCTGCGACACGGTCGCCTGGAATCCCGAGTATCTCGGCCCCGCGGCGCTCAACCGTGCATGGACACTGATCAACGACGTGCGGCACGCGGAGCAGGACCGTATCCTCAGTGTCGTCGCCCGGGACGGCGGCTGCCATGCCTGCCACACCCATGGAAGCTGCGTCGAGTATTGCCCGGTGGAGATCAATCCCACGGCAAGCATTGCTGGATTGAAGCGTCATACGCTGCGCCGGTTATTTGCATCCGGAGATAGCTAGTGGAGGTCCGGCTGTTCGCTCTGCAACGCGTGAGCGCCATGGTCCTCGGGCCATTGGTGATGGTGCACCTGGGTTTGATCCTCTACGCAGTCGGCGGCGGTCTGACGGCAGACGAGATCCTCGCGCGAACCCAGGGCAACGTCGGCTGGGCGATCTTCTATGGTGTTTTCGTGCTCGCCGCGTCCGTGCATGCCCCCATCGGTGTGCGCAACGTGCTCAAAGAATGGACACCCTGGCGCAACCGCAGCCTGGATGTGGCGATGCTGATTGTGGCGGCGGCCTTGCTGGCCATGGGCTTGCGCGCGGTGTGGGCGGTGATCGTGTGAACGGGGTGCGCGGCAGTCACCGTCACGCGGGATTCGCGGCGTTCATCATTCATCGCCTGTCCGGCGTGCTGTTGGCCCTGTTCTTGCCCATGCACTTTCTCGCCCTGGGGCTCGCCCTGGAGGGAGCAGGCACGTTGGACGGCTTCCTCGCCTTCGCCGAACTGCCCTGGGTCAAGGTATCGGAGTGGGGTCTGGTGGTGCTGCTGAGCGTGCATCTGACATTCGGGCTTCGCATCCTTGCACTGGAATTTCTACCCTGGCAGAGCGCACGCAAGAGTTGGATCGGCTGGGGCGCGGGTTTCGCGGCGGCGGCAGGTTTGTTGTTCGTTGTCGCGGTGCGCTGATATGAACCTGCAAAAAGATCGTACCGATGTGCTGATACTGGGCTCCGGCGGTGCGGGCCTGCTGGCCGCTTTGCATGCCAAACAGGCGGCACCGAATCTGGACGTCACGGTTGCCGTAAAGGGCCTCATGGGAAAGTGCGGTTGCACACGCATGGTGCAGGGCGGCTACAACGTGGCCCTCGCGCCGGGGGATTCCCTGGAACGGCATTTCATGGACACCATCGTCGGCGGCAAATGGCTGCCGCGCCAGGACCTGGCCTGGCGCCTGTGCGAGGGCGCAATCGAACGTATCACCGAACTTGAAAACGAAATCGGCTGCTTCTTCGATCGCAACGACGACGGCAGCTTGCACCAGAAAGCCTTCGCCGGGCAAAGCTTCGACCGCACCGTGCACAAGGGTGATCTCACGGGCATCGAGATCATCAACCGGCTCATGGAGCAGGTGTGGGCGCTGGATATTCAACGGCTGGAAGAGCATCGCGCCATCGAACTGGTTCCAGCCCGCGACGGTTCCGGTATCGCCGGCGTGTTGCTCATCGATATGCGCAGCGGTGAGTACCATTTAGTGCAAGCGAAAGCTGTGCTGCTGGCGACCGGCGGTGGACCCACCATGTACCTTTATCACACCCCTTCGGGGGACAAGACCTGCGACGGACTGGCCATGGCGTTGCGCGCCGGCCTGAAGTTGCGGGACATGGAAATGGTGCAGTTCCATCCCACCGGTTTGCTCGCCGGGCCCGATACACGCATGACCGGTACGGTACTCGAAGAGGGATTGCGCGGTGTCGGGGGATGGCTGGTGAACGGCGACGGCGAACGTTTCATGCACAAATACGATCCGGCCGGTGAGCGCGCCACCCGGGACGTGGTCAGCCGCGCCATCGATACGGAGATGCGCGCCGGGCATACGACACCCATGGGTGGCGTTTACATACAAATGGATCACCTTGGCCCGGAGAATGTCGCCGCGCGTTTCCCCGGGATGGTCAAACGCTGTGCCGACAGCGGCTTCGATCTCGCCGGCGGCCGGGTCGAAGTTGTACCCACGGCCCACTATCTGATGGGCGGCGTCGAGTTCGAAATCGATTGCAGCACCGCAATACCCGGCCTGTTCGCCGCCGGTGAGGACTGCGGCGGCGTGCACGGAGCGAATCGTCTGGGTGGCAACGGCGTCGCCAACTCCACGGTATACGGCGGCATCGCCGGTGAAAGCATGGCGAAGTGGGTGGCAAGACAGGGCGCCTGGTCCGATTGCGATGATACCGTCATCGCCAGCGCCATCGAGCGCGCCGAATATCCTTTTGGTCTGAAGCCCGGCGACCTCGGCGCGCTGCGGGAAAAGATCTGGCGTACCATGTGGGATGATGTGGGCGTAGTGCGATCGCGAGCGGCGCTGAAACGCGGACTCGCGGCCCTGGACGAACACGCCGGGGAACTGCGCGCTGTTGGACTCGCCGATGGCGACCGGGCGTTCAATCTCACCTGGCACGATTGGTTGAATCTGGAGAGCCTCATCGAGACCAGCCGGGTAATCGCCACATCTGCCCTGGCCAGGGAAGACTCCCGCGGCGCACATTTTCGCGAAGACTATCCGCAAGCCGGCGACATGAATACCACTCGCTACGTGCGTATCTCCCTCGAAGGCGAACAACTGATTCTCGATACGGTGCCGGTAGAGTTTTCCATCGTCTCGCCCGGGGAATCCCTCATCGATGGCGAAGCAGGCGCGCCCGCCGTCGAAACCGGAGGACTATGACGATGATCAGCAACCAGGCGGTCGAACAGGCAGCCTACGACATCACGGCCAAAGCCGCCATCGACATTCCCGACGATTATCTCGGCGGCATCAAGAAAATGATCGGCACGGAGAAAGTGCAACTATCGTGCTTCGTGCTGCAGTCCATGGTGGAAAACTGGGAGGCGGCCACGGAAGACCGGCGGCCCATGTGTGCCGACACGGGGCTACCGCGTTACTACGTCAAGGTCGGCAACGATGCACGCATCGACGGCGGCTTCGTCGGCATCGAGCGCGCGCTGCGATCGGCAACCGCCCGCGCCACCCACGATATCCCCCTGCGCCCGAACCGCGTGCATCCCCTGTGGCGAACCGATAACAACAACAACGTCGGCATCAACGCACCGGAAATCGAATGGAGCTTCGAACCGGATGTGGACTGGATCGACATCACGACGGTGCACAAAGGGGGACTTTTCGGCAGCGACTACCGCATGCTGTTTCCCGGCGATGGCATCGACGGCATCAAGCGGTTCTTTCTCGATACCCTGGTGGCATTTGGCAAGCGCGGTCTCGCCTGTCAGCCGGCCATCGTGGGCGTCGGCCTGGGGGGCTCGAAGGATACTTCCATGGTGCTCGGCAAACAGGCTGCATGTCTGCGTACCGTCGGTGATCGCAATCCCGATGAGAAAATCGCGGCGCTCGAGCTCGAGCTCAAAGACATCGGCAACAACATCGGCATGGGCCCCATGGGTTTCGTGGGCTCGTCCATGGTGGTGGACTGTCACATCGAGGTGGGCTACACCCACACCGGCGGCATGCCCATGAGCGTGCACACATTCTGTCTTTCCTCCAGGCGCGCCACCGCCCGCATCCATAGCGATGGAACGGTGGCAATACGAACCGATCCGCAATGGTTCACGCCCTACATGCGACGGGAGTCAATCGAGTGGCCGACAAGCAACAGCAACCTCAGCAAATCCGTCTAACGATCCCGGCAAGCGCCGAGGATCTGAAGGGCCTGGAGCCAGGTACCGTCGTGTATCTCGATGGTGTCATCTACACGGGACGCGAAGGCGTCTATAAAAAGGTCATAGACGAGGGCGAGCCGCTGCCCCTGGATCTCCCGGCAATCAGCAACGCGAACTTTCACTGTTCACCGGCGGCCGCGCAGGAGCCCGACGGCAGCTTTAACGTCGGCGGTGTCACGGCGACCGCAAGTTTCCGTTTCTCCAAGTGGATGCCGAAGTGGTTCGAGACCTCCGGTGCAAAAATCATTATCGGCAAGGGCGGCATGTCGGCGACGGACTACAAAGATGTCTTCGTACCCGCCGGCGCCGTCTATTTGACCACCGTGGGCTACGGTACCGGCGCACTTCTGGGACGCGGTATCAAAAGGGTGATCGATGTCTTCTGGCTCGACGAGCTCGGCATCGCCCAGGCCATGTGGGTATTCCAGGTCGAGAACTTCGGTCCCTTCCTGGTGGACAGCGACCTCGCGGGTAACAGCCTTTTCGAGCAACACACCCGCCAGATCAATGCTGGTCTCGGCGAAGTCTACGCGGGCCTCAAACCCCCTGCCCTCGGCCGCTTCGGGGAAACCGATGACCGCAGCGACGAACTCGTTTGACGGCCGATTCGCGGTTATCCTTACCTTACCCTGCGACTTTCCATGCGAGGAAAAACAGGCCCATGAGAATTCGATCCCGATGCCTCGCGTTGGCACTACTGTGCGCTTCGCCCGCCGGCCTGTTCGCGGCCCAAGAGCCGGCGATCGTCGAGCTGAGGGTGCTGTCTTCCAGTGTGGCGCACAGTATCGTCCTCGCGGCGGTGCAGGATTGCGCCAAGCGGGGCTACAAGGTCTCGGCCTCGGTCGTCGACCGTAACGGTAACCTGGCCGCCTTTCTGCGCGACCCGCTGTCGGGGCCGCACACCGTCAAGGTCAGTCAACAAAAGGCATTCACCTCCGCGACGTCGCAGATGTCGACTGCCCAGCTGTCCTCACGGCCGGACCTGAGCTTCGCCCCGGATATGCTCCTGATCGTCGGCGGCGTACCCATCAGTTTCAACGGGCACTTCTACGGCGGCGTCGCAGTCGCCGGAGCGACCCCCGAGATAGACGAGAAGTGCGCCCGGGCCGGGATCGAAGCAGTATCCGACATCATGGACTTCGTCGAGTAGCCGACTTACTCCCCTGCTCGAGACGCCGGAGCGAGTCGCGGCCCATGTCCACGAATTCCTCCTGCGCCGACGATGAGCCAATGCTAAATGGCTGCGCATAAATGTACTGCACCTGCGTGTCAGTCGAAGTCCCCTCCCCCTCGTCTCGAGGGGGAGGGATAGGGAGGGGGTGTAGACAAGGAGCGTGTAGCGTAGCCACGTGTGTAGCGGATTTCTGCGCAGCTATTTAGATCAGGTAAACTGCCCCCAAATCAGCGGAGAAGATCATGGCAGGCGATCAAGACAAGCCCGTGCAACCGGTGAGCGGGACCAGCGTGCCGCGCTACGCCGGCCCGTCCACCTTCGCCCGGCTTCCGGAGCTGCGCGACGTTGCGCGCTGCGACGTAGCCATCATCGGCGTACCCTTCGATGCCGGCACCAGCTACCGGCCCGGAGCCCGTTTCGGACCCCAGGCCATCCGTCAGGCGTCCCGTCACCTGAGAACGCAGTTTCATCCGGCCTACGGAACCGAGCCCTTCATGGAACAGCAGGTCGCCGACGCGGGCGACATCGCCTGCAATCCGTTCAACATCGCCGAGGCCGTCGAGCAGATCCAGACAGCGGCCACCGATCTTCTCGGCAAAGTCGGCGGTCTCGTCAGCATGGGCGGCGATCACACAATCGCGCTTCCGTTACTGCGCGCCGTAAACCATCACACCGGCCCCGTCGCGCTCGTACACTTCGATGCCCACCTCGACACATGGGATACTTATTTCGGTGCGCCCCACACCCACGGGACCGTTTTTCGGCGGGCGGGCGAAGAAAAATTATTCCTCGATCATGCATCGATGCATGTGGGGATCAGAGGACCGCTGTACGGTCGCGACGACCTCGCGCGCGACGAGGATCTGGGTTTCAAGATCGTGCACTGCGATGAGTTCGAATCTGAGGGTATCGACAAGGTCGTGAAACGCATTCGTGACCGCGTAGGCGACCATCCGCTTTACTTGTCCATAGACATCGACGTTCTTGATCCTGCCCATGCGCCTGGCACCGGCACGCCGGAGATTGCGGGAATGACCACCCGCGAGCTGGTAAACGTGCTGCGCGGGCTGGCCGGTCTGAAGATTGCCTCGGCGGATGTCGTCGAGGTCGCCCCGGCTTACGATCATGCCGAACTCACGTCTCTGGCGGCGGCCACCGTAATCTATGAGATCGTCAATCTCTTCGCCCGCTCGCCGCGGAGAACCTTTACCAACGCGGCAACATCTTCCTCGCCGTGACCGGCAGCGATTGCGCGCTCGAATAGATCCGTAACGAAGTCGGGGATTTCACAATTGATGCCGGCGTCGTGAGCCTGGCTCAGTACACGCTTTAACGCACCCGCCCAAACGCTCAACGTGGCGCCAGGATTTTCATAGTCATCTGCGTAGATGACGCGCGCCATATTGTGAGCTCTATCTCCTTCGGGAAACATCGCGGCATAAAGGTCCAGGTCGACATTCTCTGACTCACAAAGTCTCGCGCCATGGGCCACGCCAAGAAACAAACCATAGCGTTGCGAAAGCCAGGCCAGGTCAAGAGTAGCCGCCGCGCCGATATTCTCACCCAGATAGCGAACATCGCTGCCTAGACATTGGAGCATTTGTTCACATCGGCCATAAGCCACCCCTGAGCCCGTCAACAGAACTTGTGCATTTCCTGCGTCGACGTCCGAGGGGCCGCCCATTATGGCACCGTCGATATAGTCGACGCCGCGCCCCTGTAGCCAGGCTTCGAATTCCCTGGCCTCCTGAGGTGTCCCCGTGGTGAGCTGTATCACCGTCCGACCGGACAGGCGATCAATTACTCCAGCTGTATCCAGGATTCTCCGCGTAACGGTGTAATCATCGACACAGATTACGGTCGCTGGACTGTCGCCTACCGCTGATTCAACCGAAGACGCAGCAACCGCGCCATTGGTGACAAAGGCTTGCATTTTCTCCGGCGTCCGGTTCCAAACCGTGATCCGGTGATTAGCTGTCTGAAATGCACGCGCCAGGGCGGCACCCATCGATCCGAGTCCGAGTACCGATATGTCGCTCACTGCTCAGCTCCCCGACCCGGGAGTAATAAGAACCCTGTTCTCATCGATTAGCGTTTTCTTCACTAGATCGAACGACCGAAGCTTTCCTCGAAGCGCGCTTCGAAGTCCGACCATTGGAAGCGATGGTTCTGGGTGCCGTGGCATTCGATCTTGATGGCGCCCATCAACGATGCGACTCGACCGGTGGTCTCCCAGTCGAGTTCATTCATCAAACCGTAGAGCAGCCCCGCCCGGTAGGCGTCGCCACAGCCCGTGGGATCGGCTGTTTCAGCCGGCTTCGCCGCCGGGATTTCAATGCACTTACCGCCGGTGTGAATCTCGGAACCCTTCGCGCCACGGGTGATTATGAGAGCGCTCAACATCTCCTGGGTTTCGCTCTCGCTGAGCCCCGTGCGATCCCGGATGAGTTCCCACTCGTAATCGTTGACTGCCAGCCAGGTCGCCTGATCGATGAAACGGCGAAGATCGTCGCCGTCGAACATGGGAAGTCCCTGGCTCGGGTCGAAAATGAACGGAATGCCCGCATCGGCGAACTGACTGGCGTGCTGGATCATGCCTTCGCGACCATCGGGGGATACCATGCCGATGGTAATGCCTTCCGTCTCGGTAACGTCGTTGAGATGCGACATATTCATGGCGCCGGGGTGAAAGGCCGTGATCTGATTGGCATCGAGATCCGTGGTGATGAACGCCTGTGCGGTGAACTCGCTGTCGATTATCGACACGTGCCGTCTATTAATATCGCATTCGTCCATCCACGCACCGTAGCGAGGGAAATCCTTGCCCACGGTTGCCATGGGAAGCGGATCACCACCCAGCAGCTTGAGATTGTAGGCGATGTTGCCGGCGCACCCGCCAAACTCCTTGCGCATTTCCGGCACCAGGAAGGAAACGCTCAACACATGCACCTTGTCCGGCAGGATGTGATTCTTAAAGCGATCGTGAAACACCATGATGTTGTCATAGGCAATCGAACCGCAAATTAAAGCTGTCATGGAGATCGCTCCGTCATTGTCATAGGTGTGCAGAAATTCCGCTGCACGGTCAATTTAAATCGCCGCCTCGTCTCCACGTTCTGGAGATTCGTCGACGCGATCGGCGGGTTTTTTGCCGCGTGCCAGGGCCTTGGCAAGAAACCGGCCCGTGTGTGAACTCGGGTGCTGGGCAATATCTTCGGGAGTACCGGTCACGACAATCTGACCACCACCATCACCGCCCTCGGGACCCAGATCCACGACCCAATCTGCTGTCTTGACGACATCCAGATTGTGCTCGACGACTACCACTGCGTTGCCATGATCGCGCAAGCGATGCAGCACACGCAGAAGCTGCTCGATATCGTGAAAGTGCAAACCAGTGGTAGGCTCGTCGAGAATATAGAGCGTCTTGCCCGTATCCCGCTTGGAAAGCTCCCGCGCGAGCTTTACCCGCTGCGCCTCCCCACCGGATAAGGTGGTGGCACGTTGTCCAAGGCGTATGTAGGAAAGTCCCACATCGATGAGCGTGCGCAGCTTTCGCGCCAAGGCGGGCACGGCGTGGAAAAATTCGTGGGCCTGCTCCACATTCATGCTCAACACTTCGTGAATGTTTTTGCCCTTGTATCGTATGTCGAGAGTCTCGCGGTTGTAGCGCTTGCCTTTGCACAGATCGCAGGGCACGTAGATATCCGGGAGAAAGTGCATTTCCACTTTGATGACGCCGTCACCGCTGCAGGCCTCGCAACGACCACCGCGCACATTGAAGCTGAAACGCCCGGGACCGTATCCCCGGGAGCGCGCTTCCTGGGTGCCGGCGAAAAGCTCCCGCACCGGCGTGAACAGCCCCGTGTAGGTGGCAGGGTTGGATCGGGGCGTGCGCCCGATGGGGCTCTGATCGATGTCGACGACTTTGTCCAGGTTCTTCAGGCCCTCGACGCTATCGTAGGGCGCCGGGTCGGTATTTGCGTCGTTGAGCTCGCGCGCAGCAATCCGGTAAAGGGTATCGTTGACCAACGTCGACTTCCCCGATCCGGAAACACCGGTAACGCAAGTCATGAGTCCAATCGGCAACTCGAGATCGATCTGTTTCAGATTGTTACCACTGGCGCCGCGAAGCCTCAATACCCGGTTCTCATCGTATGGCGTGCGCAATTCTGGGATGCTTATCTGCCGTCGTCCGCTGATGTACTGACCCGTAAGTGATGCCGAATCGGAGGCGACCACCGCTGGCGTTCCCTCGGCAACGACGCGCCCACCATGGACACCTGCGCCCGGACCCATATCGACCACGTGGTCCGCTGTGTATATCGCTTCCTCGTCATGCTCGACGACGATGACCGTATTGCCCATATCCCGCAAATTGAGCAGCGTATCCAACAGCCGGCGGTTGTCCCGTTGGTGCAGCCCGATGGAGGGTTCGTCGAGCACGTACATCACACCCACGAGTCCGGCGCCGATCTGGCTTGCCAGGCGAATGCGCTGGGCTTCGCCGCCGGAGAGCGTCTCGGCGGACCGATCAAGGGTCAGATAGTCGAGACCAACATCTATCAGGAACTGAAGCCGCTGATTGATTTCTTTTAGAATTCTCTCGGCAATCTGGCCACGATATCCCGGCAGTTCGAGCCGCGCCAGAAAATCCCCAGCCTCCCCTACCGGCTTCGCTGTAACCGACGGTAGAGCATGATCGCCAAGGAAAACGTTTCGCGCATGTTCGTTCAAACGCGCTCCGCCGCAAGCCTCGCAAGCTTTGTTACCCAGATACTTGGCAAGCTCCTCGCGCACGACACTGGATTCGGTTTCCCGGTAGCGGCGCTCCATGTTCGGGATGACACCCTCGAAAGGATGCTCACGTTCGTAGTTACTGCGACCGTCGCGCAGATAGGTGAAGCGGATGGGCACTTTACCGCTTCCGTAGAGAACCACCTGCTGCACGTTCTCGGGCAGATCCTGGAATGGCACATCGAGGTCGAACTCGTAGTGGCTCGCCAGGCCTTGAATCAGTTGGAAATAGTAAGCGTTTCGGCGATCCCAACCGCGGATGGCGCCGCCGGGGAGACTCAGCTCCGCATGGTGAACTACCCGCGCGGGATCGAAAAACGAACTTACACCGAGGCCATCGCAAGCACCGCAGGCACCGGCGGGATTGTTGAATGAAAAGATCCGCGGCTCGAGTTCCGGCAGACTGTAACCGCACTGGGAGCAGGCAAAGCGCGATGAGAACACCAGCTCTTCGCGGCCAGGATTATGGCCAGAGTCATGGCCAGAGTCATCCATCCACACGATTCTCGCGCGCCCGTCGCCCAGCGCCAACGCCGTCTCGAAGGACTCGGCGAGACGAAGACCCTGGTCAGCACGCACCTTGAAGCGATCCACCACCGCCTCGATGCTGTGCTTCTTGCGCCGCTCGAGTTCTCCGACCTGATCCAGCTCAACGACCTCGCCGTCGACCCGGGCACGCACGTAGCCTTGGGAGCGCAGGCTCTCGAAGACCTGCAGATGTTCGCCTTTGCGGCCCTCGACCACCGGAGCCAGCAGCATCAGCCGCGAGTCTTCGGGCAATGCGAGCACATGATCCACCATCTGGCTGACCGTTTGTGCCTCCAGGGTGATTCCGTGGTCGGGGCAGCGGGGCTCGCCGGCGCGGGCGAACAATAACCGCAGGTAGTCGTAGATTTCGGTGATGGTGCCCACCGTCGAGCGCGGATTATGGGAGGTGGATTTCTGCTCGATGGAGATGGCCGGTGACAAACCCTCGATGTGATCCACATCGGGCTTTTCCATCATCGACAGGAACTGCCGGGCGTATGCCGACAGGGATTCCACGTAGCGCCGCTGACCCTCGGCGTAGATCGTATCGAATGCCAGGGATGACTTACCGGATCCGGAAAGCCCGGTAATCACGATCAGCTTGTCCCGCGGCAGATCGAGATCGATGCTCTGCAGATTGTGGGTGCGCGCGCCGCGGATACGGATGTATTCCATAATTATCCGGGACCTGTCCGGGAGCCGCCCGGCGACCACGGATGATCGTTTGGAGGCGGCCGGTAAACTGTTTATATTACGCGGCTTGCGCATTGCGACGCAAAGCAACCTGGTCACAATGTGAACTCACCGTCTCCCCATGCCAACGCGGCCATGACTCCCACCGAGCGCCGCGCGTCCATTGCGCTCGCCAGCATATTCACACTGCGTATGCTCGGCTTGTTCATGATTTTCCCGATTTTCAGCCTGGACGCGCACCTCTACTCGGGAAATACCGCCATGCTAACGGGCCTGGCCATCGGCATTTACGGCCTCACCCAGGCGCTGTTTCAGATTCCCTTCGGCAGACTCTCGGACCGAATCGGCCGCAAGAAGGTGATCGTCGCCGGGCTGCTGATATTCGCCGCGGGCAGCGCCGTGGCCGCCAGCGCCGACACTATCTGGGGGGTCATAATCGGCCGCGGACTGCAGGGCTTCGGCGCGATTGCCGCCGCAGTGCTGGCGCTCACCGCCGATTTGACCCGCGAAGAGCAGCGCACCAAGGCCATGGCCATCATCGGCATCAGCATCGGTATGGCGTTCGCGCTCGCCATGGTCGCAGGCCCGGCGATAAAGCCCCTTCTGGGCCTGCCGGGACTCTTCTGGATGACCGGAGTGATGGCGATTCTGGGCATCGGTGTACTGCTCTATTACGTACCGACCCCGGCCCAGGTGCGCTTTCACCGAGACACCGAGGCGATCCCGGCGCAGTTCGCGCGCATACTGCGTGATAGCCAACTGCTGCGCCTGGACCTGGGTATCCTCATCCTGCATCTGATGATGACCGCCACTTTCGTGGTGCTACCCCTGGCGCTGCGCGATCACGCGGGTTTCGCGGCCGACGAGCACTGGAAGGTCTATTTGTTCGTACTCAGCTTCGCTCTCGTGTTCATGGCGCCGTTTGTCATGTACGCGGACCGCCACAACCGCATCAAGCAGGTGTTTCTGCTGTCGGTCTTCCTGCTTGTTCTGTCTCAGGTCGGGTTGTACGCATTTCTCGATTCCTGGTGGCTGGTGGTGCTTTGCATGGTCTTGTATTTCACCGGCTTTACGGTGCTCGAGGCCAGCCTGCCCTCCCTGGTCTCGCGCCTGGCGCCCTCGGAACTCAAGGGAACGGCCCTGGGCGTTTATTCCACCGCCCAATACCTTGGTGCCTTTCTCGGCGGCATCGCCGGCGGCTGGCTTTACGGAAATTTCGGTATAACGTCCGTGTTCGCCGTCTGTGCAGGCCTCTGCGTGCTGTGGCTATTGGTCTCCGCCAGCATGCGCAATCCGCTACCGCTGAGTACGCATCTGCTGAATCTGGGTGTGGTTAACGAGCAGATGTGCGACGAATTGACCGCACGCCTGCTGGAAATCGCCGGTGTTGCCGAAGCGGTAGTGGTCGCCGATGATGGCATCGCCTATCTCAAGGTGGACCGCAAGCGCCTCGACCAGGAGGCCCTGCGTGCATTTTCCGCAACCCGGGCGTAACATTCCTGGCGGGAAATTGCGGTACTTCGCGGTTTCCCACTGGGCACGCGGATCCGGTTGGAGCCCCCGGCCCGAGAGGCAAACACGGACTGCCGCCAGGCGTAACACGCCTTCCAGGATGGAAATCGTGGCCGGTCGCGGTGGATTCACTGCGAGCGAATATGGGACCGATCATCGTCATTCCTTCCTGGCAGAAGGTCGCCGACGCTGCGGTGAAAACAACAGACCAGGAGATCAAATATCATGGCTAGAGGCGTCAACAAAGTCATTCTCGTCGGTAACCTGGGAGCCGATCCCGAGACCCGTTATACCGCCAGCGGCAGCGCCGTCACCAATGTGCGCCTGGCGACTACCGATTCCTGGCGGGACAAGCAATCCGGAGACCAGCAGGAGCGTACGGAGTGGCACCGGATCGTTTTCTTTGCCCGCCTCGCGGAAATCGCCGCCGAGTACCTGCGCAAGGGCTCTCAGATCTATGTGGAAGGCCGCATTCAGACTCGCAAATGGCAGGACAAGGACGGCCAGGACCGTTGGACCACGGAAATTGTCGGCAATGAAATGCAGATGCTCGGCAGCCGTGGTGGCGCGCAGTCGCCACCGCCGGATTTCGACAGCGGTCGGTCCGGAGATGCGGGCTCCGCGGGCGCAAGCCCCAAAAAAGCGGAAGCCGTAGAAGACTTCGACGACGATATTCCTTTCTAAGAAGCCACTTTCCCGCTGCCCCTGCGTTCACGATGCCGCTGACCGCCGTTCACCGCTGATGGTCAGCGACGGCAGCGGCTCGTGCATATCCGGCGATAGCTGCGGCGCCGGCTGGAAGCCGCGGGATCGCCTATTCTTCCTGTGACTCGAAGCTGATGATCCCGGGCGTTGCCCCGGGCGCCCAGGTCGCAATCTAACGGAATCCCGAACTGTTGAGCCGCTACGGACATCTCGAGCACGCAACCCTGAGCGTCGTCGTACCTTGTTACAACGAGCAGGCCACTCTCGGCTCCTGTATCCAGGGTCTACTGGAAATTCAAGACGTCAATTTGACCCTGGAGATCATCGTCGTCGACGACGGGTCCCGCGACGACAGCATTGCCGTGGCGCAGGCACTGTGCGCCAGGCATCAGGAAGTGCGCCTGCTCGAGCACGAAAAGAACATGGGCAAAGGCGCGGCACTGCGCACGGGATTCGCACAGGCAACCGGTGATTTTGTCGCCGTTCAAGACGCCGACCTGGAATACGACCCTCAGGATTTGAAGCGCCTGCTGGAGCCCCTGAGAGGCGGCGTCGCCGATGTGGTGTTCGGCTCCCGATTTCTGTCCCACGGCGCCCATCGGGTTCTCTACTTCTGGCACTCATTGGGTAACAGTTTCCTGACCTTGATCTCCAACATCTTTACCGATTTGAACCTGACGGACATGGAAAGCTGCTACAAGGTATTCCGTCGCGAGATCATTCAATCCTTCGAGATCGAGGAAAACCGTTTCGGGGTCGAACCCGAGATGGTGGCGAAGGTTGCCCAGATGCGCGTGCGAATCTACGAGATGGGGATTTCCTACCACGGCCGTACCTACGCCGAGGGCAAGAAGATCGGCGCCAGGGACGGATTTCGCGCGCTCTACGCCATTCTGAGATACAACGCCCACAAGGCGCCGCTACCAGTGCAGTTTCTGCTCTATTTGTTCATTGGCGGCATCGCGGCAGCAGCCAATCTGGGGATTTTTATGGCGCTGTTCCACGCCGGCTACGCGGTGCACGCCGCCGCGCCTGCGGCCTTCGTGATTGCAGCGACGATTAACTATTTCCTCTGCGTCCTGCTGCTGTTCCGGCACAACGCCCAGTGGACGACATGGAAGGAAGTGGCCGTATATCTGGCGCTGGTGTTCGGCGTCGCGGTGCTCGACCTGGTGATCACCAAGGGGTTGCTGGTCGCCGGCGCAGGCCCGGCCGCGGCGAAGAGCATGGCTATTTTGTGCGGGTTGCTACTCAACTTCGCCGGGCGCAAATACTTCGTGTTCTACGAGCCATCGAGCGGCCCATGGTCCCCGCAGGATAAATAGGGGCGCAAAAAAAAAGCCGAGACGGGGGACGTCTCGGCATTAAATAACCACCAAAGGAGGGTTTGGAGGAGAAACATCATTACTGATGTTGCAGTGCAATATAGCCCATATGGTGCAGTGCGTCAAGGATTTCCCCTGAATTAAAATGTCCTTTCTGCCATGAACCCCGGACCGGTTCCCGCCCTACCCTTTGCCATCACCAGCCGATACCGCCCGCCATAGCTTCTCCGGGGTCAACGGCATATCCAGGTGTCGAACGCCGTACTCCTCCAGGGCGTGCACGACGGCCCCGACCACCGCCGGCAGCGCGCCACAACAACCGGCCTCCCCGGCCCCCTTGGCGCCAAGAGGATTTTCCGTGCTGGGCGCCTCCTGGAAAAACTCGATGTGCATATCCGGCATGTCCGAGGCCCTGGGCACCGCGTAGTCCATGAAGGTGCCCGACAGAAGCTGACCGCCGTCATCCTCGTAGACGATTTTCTCCATCAGTGCCTGCCCGACCCCCTGGGCGGTGCCGCCCATGACCTGCCCGGCGCAGGTCAGGGGATTCACGATAGTGCCGAAATCGTCGACGACGCTGTAGTTCACCAGATCGACGGTCCCGGTCTCGGGATCCACCTCCACTTCGGCAATGTGGCAACCGTTGGGGTAGGTGATGCCGCTGCGCTCGTAATCAACCGCGTCGTCCAGAGCGTCGATATCGTCGGGCCGACGGCTACCATCGAAGGACGCGCGGATAACCTCCTGCATGCCGACGGCGTGGTCGGTCCCAGCGACGCGAAACCGGCCGGCGTCGAACTCCACATCCACGGCCGCGGCTTCGAGCAGATGCGCGGCGATGCTGGTGGCCTTTTCCAGCACCCGGTCGGCCACGCGCACCACGGCGGATCCGCCCATCTCCAGTCCCCGGGACCCACCGTGACCACCCCCGATGGGCGTGGCGTCGGTATCGCCCTGCAGAAAATCGATGGCGTCCAGGGGCAACCCCAGGCGCGCGGCCAGGACTTGCGCCATGACGGTCTCGTGGCTCATACCCGTGGAGTGACTACCCACCGCCACCGTCACCCGGCCATCGCTGGAAAAGCGCAGGGCGGCATGCTCCTTGGGCCCGCCGCCGCTGCACTCCAGGTACGTGCAAATACCGATGCCACGGCGGCGACCCCTGGCCCGCGCTTCGCTTGCGCGCGCCTCGAATCCCTGCCAATCGGCAAGCGCGATAGTGCGATCCAGTATCGCCTCGAAATCACCGCAATCGATGCGGCTGCCGGCGCCGGTGGTGTACGGCAACTCGTCACTGGCGAGAAGATTGCGCCGGCGCAAAGCCACGCGATCCATCCCGAGCTCGGACGCCGCCACGTCGATGATGCGCTCGATGTGATAGCTGGCTTCCGGGCGCCCGGCGCCGCGATAAGGATCGGTGGGGGCGGTGTTGGTGAATGCCGCGCGGGCATGGAAATGCAGCGCCGGAATGCGGTAAGGGCCACCCTGGGTGCGCGCACTGCCCGCGGTGCAGGTGAACGGACCGACGGACAATAAATAGGGACCGACGCTGCCCACCGAATCCACGCGCAGGGCCAGAAAATCGCCTTGCGCATTCAAGGCCAGGGTCACATGACTCTGCTGGTCGCGACCGTGGGCATCGGAGAGAAAGCTCTCGCTGCGATCGTTGATCCACTTGACCGGGCGCTCTGTGCGGCGCGCGGCCCACAGCACCAGGGCGTGTTCGGGATAAAGAGGGTTCTTCGCTCCGAAGCCGCCGCCCACATCGTAAGCCAGTGCTCGAAGCCGGTCCGTCGGTATGTGCAATACCTGCTCGGCGAGTTGGTTACGATTGGCGTGCACATTCTGACTGGCGAATGCGAGCACAAAGCGATCGCGCGCCTGGTCGTAATGAGCGATGGCGCCACGGGTCTCGATGGGCGCCGCAGTTACCCGTTGATTGTCGACGAACATGGACACCACATGGGCTGCGCTGGCGATGGCGTCGTCCACCGCCCCGGCATCGCCGACTTCGAAGCGCACGCACAAGTTGCCGGGAACGTCCTCCCACACCAGCGGTGCGTCGGGGGCCAGTGCCTGCTCGGCACTGACCACTGCTGCCAGGGGTCGGTAGTCGACATCGATCAGCTCGGCGGCGTCCCTGGCCGCTTGTGCAGACTCGGCGATCACCGCTGCCACCGCGTCGCCGACAAAACGTGCGTGGGTGGCGACCAATCCCTGGCGTTCGGGCGTAGGCACGGGAGAATCGTCGCTGTTCTTTGCCGCGGTGCGGGTGGGGATGCCGCCGAGTCCGTCGGCAACCCAGTCGGCACCGGTGAGTACCGCCAGCACGCCAGGGGCGGCGGCCGCGGCTTGGGTGTCGACGGAATCGATGTGCGCGTGGGCGTAGGGCGAGCGCAAAATAAATAAATGCGTCATGCCGGGCATGGATACGTCGTCGATATATTTGCCGGCGCCGGTTAAAAACCGTTGATCTTCTTTGCGTCGAATGGGCTGTCCGACACCGTATTGTTCCAGGGGTATTTCATTCATGGGAGTAGTCGGTGCTCGTAAAGGTTGCGATAGCATGGCTCACACTCTTCGGCCAGAGGCTCCAGGGCCCGGGGCAGGGTGTGCACTTTGGAAACATAGGGCGAAAATGCGTCGGACGCCCGCACGGCATCGTACCAGTATCTGGCCCAAACGCCGTCACTGCTGCGCCCCCCCCGGGGCCAGGACAACATCTTTTCGCTGAAGGGAACATCCAGCGCCGCGCACAGCGCCATCAGCATGCCCCGGGGATCTTCCAGCACATCCCTGGAGTCCAGCACCAATGGCGTCGCCCCGGCCATTCGGCGCGCGTGCGCGAAGATTTCCGCTTGCTGCAATACGCCCACATCGCTCACCGTGACATGGGGACGGGTACGCGCATAGGAGGCGATGACTTCGCGGGGATCGCGGATCAGAAAACAATTGTGCACTTGCGCGAGCCAGTCTCGATCCACCTCTTCGAGCATGTGATGGGTCATGTGCTTGTGAAAAAAAACAGGCTTGCCACCGGGCACCGGACCCGTCAAAGCCGCCACTACGCTGCGCCAATCCGTATCACCGGCGGCGATCACTTCGTCGGCGCCGGGATGATCGATGCCGGTGCGATGAAGGTAGAACGCATAAAGGGGTTCGTCCCACACTACCGTGTCGCCGCGATTCTCCCAGGCGCGCATCATTGCCGTTGAGATGTTCCGCGGACCCGACCACATGGCGACGCGAACGCTGGCGCTCACGACTCGGCGCACTCAGCATCGATGAATGCGCGGTAATGCTCCTGGAGTCCCGCGGTCATCGTGCCGCGAGTACCGGCGCCGATGGTCCGCCCGTCTATATCGATGACGGGGACAACACCGGCGAAAGTGCCGGTGACGAAAGCCTCGTCCGCGGAGTAGACATCGAACAGACTGAAATCCCGCTGGTACACGGGGATCCCCTGCTGGCAGCAGATGTCGATGACATTGGCGCGCGTAATACCGGCCAGACAATAGTTTCCAGACGAGGTCCACACTTCACCGCCGCGCACGATGAAGAAATGGGTCGAGTTGCAGGTGGCGACGAAGCCATGGGGATCGAGCATCAGGGCCTCGTCGGCGCCGGCCTTGGTGGCCTGAATGCAGGCGAGGATGCAGTTGAGCTTGGAGTGGCTGTTGATCTTCGGGTCCTGTACATCCGGCGCCCCGCGCCGAACATGCACGGTGGCCAGGCGCACCCCGTGCTCGATGACCCCGGCGTCGGGTTGCTTGTGTTCCGGGATGATGACGATGGTAGCCACACCCACGGTCATGCGCGGATCCTGGTAGGGAGTGGACTTGAGACCACGGGATACCATCAGCCGGATGTGCACATTGTCGTGCATGCCGTTGGCCTCGACTGTTGTGTAAAGCGCCTGCGTGAGTGCCTCCCGGTCGAGCCCTATATCGAAGTCGAGTGCCTGCGCGCCCGCGTACAGGCGCCCCAGGTGGTCGTCGAGAAACAGAATTTTACCCCGGTGCAGGCGTAAGCCCTCCCAGACGCCGTCACCAAGGACGAAGC
Source organism: Gammaproteobacteria bacterium (assembly GCA_009937425.1). Classification (GTDB taxonomy): domain Bacteria; phylum Pseudomonadota; class Gammaproteobacteria; order HK1; family HK1; genus JAABYT01. The sequence goes on along the minus strand of JAACFO010000014.1, from coordinate 32,878 downwards.
CGCTATCGAATACCGAGATCGACGCCTCGGCGCGCGGTTTCAGCTCCCCGTTGACGTAAATCAGAATCTCGGCATTGCGAGGATCATCCTGATATTCGTGTGTCCCCTTGGCCATTCCCCCTCCCCGGTTAAGCGTCTCGATTCCGAACAGTCTCCCCGAAACGCGGTCGCCGCGTCCACTGCCCCGGCGCTCCGAACCGGCCCGGGCACGCCCTTGGCTATACTGAGAGTTGTGCACGCACACTACACATCGCAAGGGTCAACGACGGCGCCAGACGACGCCCAAACCGGCTGAGCCCATGCGCGACGAACTCAGAGCTCGCATCGCGTACGTGGCAGCACGGCTCATCGTGAACACCAGCGCCAAGGAAATTCAGGACCATGCGCGCACCGTGGTAGTCCACATCGAGGGACTGGTGAGCCGCAGCACCATCGACGTCTTCGATTTCAGCTCGAGCTGCCGGCTATCCGGCGAACAGAGCGAGGACGGCTTCAGCCTGTTCGACTACGATGCAAATCAGTACGTGGATCTGAATCTCGACGGGGACGACTTCGAAGGTTTCGATTACGCCACCGGTACACGCTACACCGGCGAGGTGCGCGACCGGAAGGTGCGGATCTTCGACTACGGCGAATTCACGGGCTTCGAGTACAGCCTCAAAGATCCAAACTAATTGGCGCTTCGCCCTGTTATGCCCGCACCGGCATGGCGATGCGTGTCGCAGTGAGCAGTAAACCGGAAATCGTGAAGGCGGTGAAAACCACCAGCGTCCATCCGGGGATCGTCAGTCCCAGGAATACCCATTGCACGTCGGCGCATTCGCCAGAGCCGCGAAACACCAGGCTCAATGCCTCCGTCAGCGGGAAGGCATCGAGCAGGTAGTCGAGCCCGGGACCGCACTCGGGCACTTGATCGGCAGGAAGGTTCTGCAGCCACACGTGCCGGCCGGCGACGATAATGCCAAGCACGCCGAGCACGACAACGACGACGCCATACACGCGCCTGCCCACCAGCCCGGGGTCGTGCAGAGCAGCAATCAGAAAGACCCCGCCCAACGCGATAACAAACAATCGCTGCAGGCTGCAAAGCGGGCAGGGATCGAGCTTCAGGGCGTACTGCATGGTCAACGCGGTGGCCATCAGCGCCGCACAAATCAAGAACGCGCCCAGGAACAACAGGCGCTGCCGGAACAGAGAATCGAGATGCATATCAGTCCAACTTCAGCTAATGACGATAGTCCTTGGGAATGAAGTAAAGGTGATCGTAGCGCTCCTGCGCAAGGTGACAGCTGATACAGTATTCCACACGATTGGCGCCGGGGCCGTTTGTTTCCCCGAAAAGCGTGCCGTCAGCCCTCACCAGAGTGTACTTCCAGTCAGCGCTGACATAGTTAAACCCCTGGGGCATCTTCTCCATGATGAACAGTGGGCCGATCAGAATTCCGCCGGAATTCGTTACCGAAAAGCTGTCCTTGGCGATCACCGCCCCCACCGGCAAGCGCCCGGCCGCCTCGAACTCGCCATAGGCCAGGGCGCGCTCGTTGGCGTAATTATTCAAATAGTGATTTCCATGGCGGGCGGATAAATAGGGTGTGCTGTTAAAACGGCGCCAGCTTAGATAGTCGCGCGCCACCTCAGATCCGGACAGGGGGTAACCGACACCCATGGCTTCCCGTGCAATGGCGTAAATCTCCGCAGCGCGTTCCGGATCCAGAATTTTTGGGTCGCGCAGCCGGTAGTGGCGTCGTGGATTGGACGCTTCGCCGCTGATGGTGCTCATTTCGGCATCGCTGCCCGCCTGCGCGATGTGCGTCCCTTCCTCGACAGCGTAACAAGTGGCGACTGACAGGCAGCTCAAAGCCATGGCCCATCGGGTGACGCGGGCCAGACGCGTGCGCGTATACATACGATCATCTCCCTCGATGACGGTTTCCAGGTACTCGATGAGCCGCCCCTATTGCCCCCGTGCAATCGCGCAATTACACAGGACGGCAACCCACCTCCCTCGGCCTGAGGGAAACACTCCTTGCGCTTCGACAGTCACCGCGGTTAGAAGTGCCCCCGGTAGCTACTCAATTAGAATTTTTCGACCCAGGGGCGCAGCTCCATTTCCCAGGTCCAGGCGCTGCGCTGCTGCTGATGCACGGCCAGATAGGACTCGGCAATGGCGTCCGGGTGCAGCGTCTTATCGGCATCATCCTGGGCATCATCCTGGGCATCATCCTGGGCATCATCCTGGGCATCGTCCTGGGTATCGCCGAGCTTGCGGATACCGCCGTCGATGACGAAGTGCGCGACGTGGATGTTTTGCGGAGCAAGCTCCCTGGCCATACTCTGTGCCAGTCCGCGCAAAGCGAACTTGCCCATGGCGAAGGCGGCGGACTTCGGATAGCCCTTGACACTCGCCGAGGCGCCGGTGAACAAAATGCTGCCGCTGCCGCGCGCCAACATGCGCCGCGCCGCCGCCTGTCCCACCAGAAAGCCGCCGAAGGCCGTGACCATGAGAGCCGCGGCCACCTCGCCTGGATCGATGTCTACCAGTGCACCCGGTATCCGCCGGCTGGGATTGAACACGACCAGATTCGGAATACCCTCGGTGGCTTCCACGTCCGCGAACAGCGCTTCCACCTGCTCGGGCTTAGTCGCATCGCAGGTGACGGCCCGAGAGCCGGTATCGGCTACCAGTGCCGAAAGCTTGCTCACATTGCGCGCTGCCAGCACCACCTGAGTACCCTTTCCGGCGAGCATGCGTGCCAATGCAGCACTCAAGCCCTGCCCGGCACCGACGATGACCGCCACTTCTGAATTACTCACGATAAACTCCCGGTTTCACTAAGCGGATGCCAAGTCTACACATTACCCGGGTAGGGGAAATGTGTAGACTTAATTGTCGCAATGAGGGATGCGCAATGATTACCAGTCTCGACAATCTCGTGGAGCGTATTCAGGACGGCGCCAGCGTCGCCGTCGCGCCTGACTATTCCGGCTGCGCCATGGCCGCCGTGCGCGCGTTGATTTGCCGCGGCACGGGGGATCTGCATCTTCTGACGGTGCCCCAGGCGGGTTTTCAGGCAGACATGCTGATAGGTGCCGGCAACGTCAAGAGCGTCGAGACAGCCGCCATCACCCTCGGTGAGCACGGCTTCGCACCGCGCTTCTCCGATGCCGTCAAAAACGCCCGGATCGTGCTTCGCGACGCCACCTGCCCCGCCATTCACGCCGGCCTGCAAGCGGCGGAAAAAGGCATTCCGTTCATGCCCCTGCGCGGTATTCTCGGGTCCGATCTGCTGACCCATCGCGACGACTGGCTTACCCTGGACAATCCTTTTTCCGACGGTGACACCATCGTCGTGCTGCCGGCCATCCGTCCGGACATCGCCCTGTTTCACGCGTCCCGGGCCGACCGCCACGGCAACGTGTGGATCGGCGTGCGCCGCGAGCTCATGCTGATGGCCCACGCGGCCAGGCAAACCCTCGTCACCGTCGAGGAAGTCGTCGACGATGATTTGCTCGCCGACGAAGCCTATGCGTCGGGCACTATCCCTGCGCTGTACGTGAGCGCTATTGCGGAGGTGCCCAACGGCGCGTGGCCGGTGGGGCTGGCCGGACGCTACCCGGCGGATGCGGCGCATCTCGCCGAGTACGCACGGCTCGCCAAGACCGCCGCCGGCTTCCAACAGTACCTCGACGAGCACGTCCGCAACCGCGCCTCGGCCGCGTAGTGCAATACCGCACCGAAGAGCTGCTCATCACCACAATTGCCCCGATGCTCGAAGGGCTGGGTCATGTGGCGGTGGGAGCAGCATCGCCGATCCCCGGTGCCGCCGCTCTATTGGCGCGGCACCGTTCCGGACACCGCCTGCGGGTGTCCATGCTCGCCAGTGAACGCCACACATGTTTCACCGATGGCGCCAGGGAAATATTCGACTGCGCAGCCCAGGGCCGCATGGACGCATTCTTTCTGGGCGGCGGCCAGATAGACGGCAGCGCCAACATCAACCTGGTGGGGATCGACGGCTACCCGAGCAGCCGGGTGCGGTTTCCAGGTTCCTTTGGCTCTGCATTCATGTACTTCGTCGTGCCGCGGGTGATCTTGTTCAGCCTCGAACATTCGCGGCGCGTACTGGTACCGCGGGTGGACTTCGTCAGTGCCCCGGGCACCAGCCCGGCGCAGGTGTACAGGCCTGGCGGCCCCCACGCGCTGGTGACCAGCCGTTGCGTGTTTCGCTTTCAAAAGGAGAGCGCCCGATTCGTGCTTCACAGTGTGCACCCGGGCCAATCGGTGGATGATATCCGCGAGCACACAGGCTTCGATTTCGACATGCCGGCAAGCGTCGACGAAACCCCGGCGCCCACTGCCGAGGAGCTGGCGCTGATCCGCGGCTCGGTGGGCACGGACATCAGTGAAACCTATCCGGCCTTTGCCAGACGCGTTCTGGAACTGAACGAAAACAGGCTTTAACCGCGATGGCCTGGCGCAATCGTGACACGCGCGAATGTCCGGCGGGTATCAAACACCCAGGCGAAACTGCTCGGGCAGCGCATCGCGACGGTTAATGACCTCCGCATCACCAGGCCTGCCGCCGCGCCCCGCAGCGCGTTCGATACGCGAACATCTGAGGCGCACACTGCAGCTCGCCTTGCCGGTGATGCTGGGGCGTATCGGTATTCTGGTCATGGTGGCGGTGGACACGGCCATGACCGGGCATCAAGGTCCGGTAGAGCTTGCCTACTACGCACTGGCCCTGGCACCCCAAATACCCATGCTCCTTGTGGGCATCGGTTTGTTGCTGGGCACCGTTGTGCTGACGGCGCAAGCCGACGGCGCCGGAGACACCCGAACCTGTGGCCGAATCTGGCGCGTTGCGTTGATACACGCAGGCGTTCTTGGCTTGCTGTTTATGGTGTTGTGTCAAGGCGGTGAAGCTTTTCTCGCCCTGACCGGCCAATCGCCGGAGCTCACCCATGGCGGCGGACAAGTGCTGATCATGCTGGGCTGGGGACTGCCGGGATTGCTGTTGTTCTCCGCCAGCACGTTTTTTCTCGAAGGCATCAGCCGCCCGCTGCCCGGAATGTTTGTGATGCTGGCGGCAAACATTCTCAACGCCGCGTTGAATTGGATTTTCATCGACGGAAACCTGGGCGCGCCGGCCCTGGGCGCCGAGGGCGCGGCCCTGGGCACCACCATCGTGCGATGGTGCATGTTCGCCGCCATCGCCGCATACATATGGACGCGCCTGGACCGAGTCAAGTACGGACTGGCTCTGGGACCGGCGCGCGAAGATCATCTGGGAAAACGGCTGCGCCGCATCGGCTATCCCATGGGGCTTGCCCACGGCATGGAAGCCTCTGCATTTTCGAGCATGACGCTGTTCGCGGGGCTTTTCGGCGCCGTGGAAGTTTCCGGCTACCTGATTGCGATGAATCTGGTGGCGACGGTATTCATGGCCGCCATCGGCTTTGCCACCGCCGCCAGCGTGCGTGTCGCCAATGCGGTGGGCCGGCAGGATGCCCACGGCGCCCGCACCGCCGGATGGGTTGCGGTGGGATCGGCGGGCGCCATCATGGTTTTTCTGGGGATCATCTTTTTCACCATTCCGGACCTGCTCAGCGCCATCTACGCCAGCGACCCGCGGATCACCGCTGTGGCGGTGCCGACGCTGCTGGTGGCCGCCTTCGCGCTGTTACCGGATGGCGTCCAGGCCGTGCTGATGGGCGCCCTGCGAGGCAGCGCCGACGTGTGGCCGGCCACCGCACTTTACTTCATCAGCTTTTGGCTCGTGATGGTGCCTTGCGGTTACTACCTGGGCATAACACGCAACGGCGGCGCGCCGGCACTCATGCAGGCCATCCTCATCGGCTGCGTGCTGGCGTCACTATTGCTGGGATGGCGCTTTTACGCCGTGTCCAAACACCACGTGGGCAGAGCCTGACCCGGATCTAAAACGGTTATTCGCAGGCTAGTGCGTGCTCAATTCCGCGCAGGCGTGGACACTGAATGCCGAGCTCTTGCAAATGCGCAATGGTATTGGCGAAGTAGTCGCAGTTTGCACCGCTGCGTCCGTGGGCGCCGCGGATAGTCTTAGCCGCCTCGGCAGCTGACAACTTTCCAGCGTATTGCGCGTGGCGGCGGTCCACCACGAAAGTCAGCGCGGGAACAATACCGACTGCGTCGACGCGAATGCGACTGACCACGGGTATGTACACGTGGGTCACCAGCTCGCGCTCATAGAGGTAGGTCGTAGTGGCGTCGCGATCTGCTGCTGCCACCCGGTGGGCGACTCCCACACAGGACCCACCGCGATCGAGTCCCATCACCAAACCGGGGTGGGCTTGCGTACCGCGGTGCACCCAGGACCATACGCACAGCGCACGATGATAGCCGTGTATATGCGCGACCTGCGCCTGCTGATGGGAAAAACCGGGGTTCCACATCAACGAGCCGTAGGCAAATACCCACATGTCGCCGGCGGGCAACAGCGGCAATGGTGGGAAAGTACTCGATTGCATTGCGAGCATACGCTATATCGACTCGAATGCCGGTCATGATAACGAAACGGCATCCATCGCGTCCCGCCGCCAGCCCGGTTGCCAAGCCAGGGCGACTATGCGATTTTGACCACCGCAACTCGGAGAAGCCAATATGCAACTGCAACTAGCCACCTGGCAGGAAGTGGACACGTATCTCGAGCGGTCCCGGGGCGTCATCATTCCCATCGGGTCCACCGAACAACACGGGCCTCTTGGTTTCATTGGTACCGATGCAATCTGCCCCGAGGTCATTGCCCGTGGCGTCGCCGAGCGCATCGATGCGTTAGTCGCCCCGACCATCAGCATCGGCATGGCGCAGCATCATCTCGGCTTCGCGGGCTCGATCAGCCTGCGTCCCAGCACCCTGATGGCGGTGATAAGGGACGTCGTTCAGTCCCTCGCCCGCCACGGCTTCGAGCGCTGTTATTTTCTCAATGGCCACGGCGGCAACGTCGCCACCATAAACGCCGCGTTTTCGGAGATCTACGCGGATGCGAGTTTCGCGCGTGGCGGTAGCAATCAGCCCGGCGTACGCTGCAAACTGAGTAATTGGTACGCCGCGCCGGCGGTCAAGAATCTTGCCGCGAAGCTGTACGGAAACTCAGAGGGCAGCCACGCAACCCCTTCGGAAGTGTCTTTGACCTACTTCGCTTATCCTGATTGCGTAAAGTCGGCAGACCAGGATCCGAAGATCGCTCCCACCGGACCCATCCTGGACGCCGACGACTACCGGCGGCGCTTTCCCGACGGCCGCATCGGCGCCGACTCCTCTCTCGCCAGCATCGAGGACGGTAAGAAACTCTACGATGCGGCGGTCATCGACATAGCCAGGGACTACGAAAATTTCATAAATGCTTAATTTAATAAATCATGTCAATCACGCTGACAGAGGCAACGGTCGCAAGCATACTCACGCGTAGCTCCGGTTATCTCAAAACGGTTTGCTCCCATTCGCTGCAGCCATACCGCGGCTGCTCTTTCGGTAACAGCCTCTGCGGCGTCGGCTGTTACGTGAGGCACAACCCCTTCGTCAATCGCGGCGCCGAGTGGGGCAGCTTTCTGGAGGTCCGGGAGAACGCCGCCGCCGCATATTGTCGCCAATGCGATCGAGAACGCCGATGGGCACGTGCCAACCGTGGACGGTTCAGCGTATTCATGTCCAGTGCAACCGATCCGTTCGTGCCCCACGAACAACGCTACGGAATAACCCGGGACGTTCTCCACGCCATGCTCGAGAATCCACCCGACGAACTGATCATTCAGACTCATTCTCATCTGGTCACACGCTACCTGGCAATTTTTCGAACCCTGTCCCAGCGCTGCGGCTTGCGGGTGCATATCTCCATAGAAAGCGACCGCGATCGCCTGCCGGGTCTGCCGCCGCCGGCGAGCCCCATCGCACGGCGCTTCGAAGCGGCGCAGCAGTTGCGCGACGCCGGCATTCATATGGTCATCACCGTGGCGCCGCTCCTGCCAATTGCGGATCCGGATAGATTTTTTCAGCGCGTCGCTGCCTGCGCGGATGCCGTCGTCGTCGATCACTTCATCGGCGGGGATGGCACCGCCACTGGCGCACGCACCCTGCGCACGCCGCTGCCTGCGGCGATGGCGGCTGTCGATCCGGCATGTCTCGATATCTCCTACCGCGATGCCATACTGGAGAGGGCCCTGGAGCAGATGCCGGGGCGCGTGGGCGTGGGCATCGATGGATTCGCCGGCCGCCTGCTGAGCGGCCCACCCGTTCCCCGGGAGGCAATCCCGGGTGCTGCCTCCCCGGCCGATTATTGATATTCTTTGCGTCTGTCATGCCATCCTGGGAGTCACGTTAATGCACCCACGTTTGTCGGCATTGGTACTGGTGATTGCGATCATCGCGCCGCCATTAACGGTCCACGCCTCCAATATGCGCTTCCTGGAGTTTTCACCCAGCGCGTTCTTCACCGAAAAGGACTGGGAACTGCTGAGGGGAGTCGCCCAGGATTTGCTGGACAACCACAAAGATGGTGAAAGCCTGTCCTGGAAAAACGAAGAGAGTGGCTTCAATGGCAAACTCACGGTGTTGAACACTTACGCGGAGTTCGGCACCACCTGCCGGCGCATGAAGGTATTCAGTGACGCCCTCGAGGTGAGTGCAACCCGGATAGTGAACATGTGCAGGAACAAGGAAGGCGTGTGGAAAATTCTCAACTAGATGGCTTCACGGAAGTCCACGACATGAAAATGGCAATGCGCGCACTCATTGTGCTGCTGGCCGCGGTCCTGGTCGGCTGCTCCAGCGTGGAGATCAAACACGACTACGATCCGAAGGCAAACTTTGCCGGCCTGAAAACCTACAAGTGGTTAGATGAGCCACAAAAGCCCACTGGTGATCCGCGCATCGACGGCAATACCATTCTCGAGAATCGCGTACATGAGGCGGTGGACACCGGGCTCGCGGCCCGCGGATTCCGAAAAGTCACCAGCGATCCGGATTTTCTGGTCGCCTACCACGTGTCCCTCGACAAGCAGCGCAGTGTCCAGACGCTGAACAGCTACTATGGCTATGGCCCCGGCTGGGGCTATGGCTATGGCGCTTCCTACCGGCCGGGTTACTGGGCCGGAGCGCCCGAGACCTATGTGTACGAGTACGAGGAAGGCACTTTGCTCCTGGATATCGTGAATCCAAAAGACAAAGCGCTCATGTGGCGCGGCTCGGCCCGGGACGAAGTGCACTTCAAATCCACCCCCGAGAAGGACGAGACGCAGCTCAACGAGGCTGTGCTCAAGATGCTCGAGAACTTTCCGCCGGGTTGATTTTTCTTCGGCGATGCCCCCGCCATGAGCTATCTGGACAAAATTCGTGCGGCTAACACGCACGATCTGGCCAGCTTCCTGCCCTTCTCCGTCAGCGGCATCCGTGTCGGCTGCGTTAAGCACGCGTTTGCAGAAATTCTTGCCCGCTGGCCGGAGGTACTGCGGGTCGACGAGAGAGGTGTCACGTTGGCGGCAAGTCTCGATTCCGGGGACATGCCGGCAGCGGAACGCACGCTGGCTGTCAGCGAAGTGATGCAACGCTTGCGCGACGAAGGCCACATCGATGGTTGGCGCGACGAGCTGTACCCGGTTAACCGGGCGTGGTCGGAGTCCCCTTATCTGCTGATCGAGCGGGCCGCGGTACCGTTGCTGGGTGTGCGTGCATATGGCGTGCACATGAACGGTTTTGTGCGCGGGGCAGACGGGTTAAAGATGTGGATTGCGCGCCGCTCGCTGAGCAAACCCACGGGGCCCGGCAAGCTCGACCAAATGGTCGCGGGCGGTCAGCCAGCCGATATCGGTGTTTACGACAATATGTTGAAGGAGTGCGCGGAGGAAGCGGGGATCCCGCGTGACATTGCCCACCACGTGCGGGCCGTTGGAGCCATCACCTATGCACTTGAAACCAGCGTCGGATTTCGCCCCGACCTGATATTCAACTTTGATCTGGAGCTACCCGCGGACTTTTCGCCGGTGAATACCGACGGTGAAGTCGACGCATTTTGTCTATGGCCGATGGAGCAGGTTATGGAAACTGTACGCGACAGCGATGCATTCAAATTTAACTGCGCGCTGGTGATTATCGATTTTCTGGTGAGGCACGGCTATATCGCCGCTGACGATCCGGACTACTCCGACATCATCGAAGGACTTATGGGCAAGCCCCAACTGCCGACGGGATGGTAATCCCGGTCAAGCAGTTTTCAGTCGAAGGTGGTGGGCACCAGATCCGATAAATCATCCAAAGCCCAGGATTCCATCTCTTCTGGAATCTCGAACTCCGGCGGATCTCTTTGCTCTTCGCGAATCTCTTCGCTATCCACCTGCTTCTTCTTTGCGTCCATTCCGACCTCCTTTGGTGCACCCAATTCGGTGACACTCGATCTCGGTGTTGGACTTCACTCCCATGCCGAAGCGCGGAAATTTGGCGGCCTCAAAGCTCAGCCGTTTTTCATATATAGGGGATATATAGCCTACTTTTGACAGGGTCGGGAGAGGAAACCTGTGAGTCAAGTCACATTCGTGGCTACTTTTCCAGCACCCCACGGCGAGGATTTTCGACCCTGTGACGGGCACCGAATTCGCACTTTTCATCTACCAGCAATCGATAAGCATTCCGGAGTGTGAATCGGGTCGCATACAGTCGCCGCTCCAGACCACTAAGTACATGAGAATTCTCAAGAAAGGGGGGGGCTCGGCCGATAGATACCTAAGTACTCCGGGCAGCGCACATGCCTGACGCCAACGGCCGGCACAGCATGCAGCATGACTCCCCCCGGGACCGTATCCTGGTATCCAAAATGGACACCGTCAGCTTGAGTTCACCAATACCGTCGTTGGGCAGATGATGAAACAAGACAAAGTCGTCAAGATGGCAGATCACGAGGCGTCACTCCAAAACCGGCGCAAGCGCGACTCGCGTGGGATATTGGACCAGTGCCAGAAACTCGCCGTCGAGCACTTGGTGCGCGCGTTTCCCGCCATGTTGGACAAGGTCGACGATGCCCTGTTCGACCGCGTCAACCAATCCGAGAACGCCGCCGATCACAGCGTGTACTTCGACACCATGCGCGAGATGCGGCTCAAGCGCCCGGATATCAACGCAGAATTCAAGAAGCGCTTCGGAGAGCTGTCGGAAGAAGTCGTCAAGCGGGTCCGCGCACTATCCAACGACAGCGACGACAAGGGCGATTCCGATGAGGGCGGCGAGCTCAAGCTCGAGATGCTCGACGAGACGGCGCTGGAAGAATCCCTTGCATTGACCAACATGGTCTCCAAGATTCGTAACGTCTGCCACGACGAGATGTTTCCCCTGGACAAGCGCATGGCGCTGATCCTGGGTCAAAAGGAAATCGCCGAAGACGACAATCCGTTGGGGCCACAAATCGTCTGTCGGGCCTTCCACGATGCCTGTGGAATCGTGGAGACCAGTGTCGAGGTCAAGCTCATTATCCTGAAGCTGTTCGACATACACGTCATCGGCGAAACCCAGGAACTCTACGAGAGCATCAACGACCTGCTCATCGAAAAGGGTGTGTTGCCCACCATCAAGCGAGAAGTGGTCAAGCGCGCCGGCGCCGCCAAGGGTAATGCCGCAAAATCGCCGGCGGATGCCGCACCGGCACAAGGTGAATCTTCATCCATCGGGGACGACCCGAGCTCGGCCGGTTTGATGAATGCATTGCAGCAGGTCATGAACGCGACCGCCGGGGCACCCGGCGCAGTCGGTGAAGCCCAGGCGAAGGTCCGGCAGACCGAGGTTCTCGGCAACCTGACAGCGCTCCAGCACGGCAACGCACCGGCGGGAGCCGGCGGTGCGCCGGTCATCGACCCTGCGCTCGTTGGCGCCGGTAACACCAACGTTCTGCGCGAGCTGAAAGCCGCCAACGTCACTGACGGTATGGGGCAGATCGACGTCGTCATGTTCGACGTAGTTTCCATGATGTTCGACTTTATCCTGGATGACGAAAACGTTCCTGACCCCATGAAAGCGCTCATTGGTCGACTGCAGATTCCCTTGCTCAAGGTCGCGCTGATAGATAAGACTTTTTTCTCGAAGAAATCGCATCCGGCCCGCAAACTCCTGAACACCCTCGCCGAAGCGGCGATAGGCTGGAATCAGGGCCACGACGAAGGTGGCGCCTACTACAACCAGGTGGACTCATACGTACACAAGGTACTGGAGGAGTTCGAGGACAGCGTCGACGTGTTCAACGTCGTGCTCGAGCAGTTGAAGGAATTCCTCGCCAATCAAGAGGAAGTGGCCGAAGAGTCGACACAAGGAGCGGCCAACGCCCTGGAGGGTCGCGAACGACTGGAACTGGCGAGAGTTCGCGCCCAGGCGACCATAGCAAAGAGCTTCCATGGCAAGCCGATTCCGGACATCATTCAGAAGTTTTTTCATAACCGTTGGAAGGAGCTGCTGGTCTTTTGCTATTTCGACGAAGGTGAAGATAGCGAAGGCTGGCGCCAGTCCGTGGAGACCATGGAAGAGGTCATCTGGAGCCTGAGCCCAATCAGTTCACCGGAGGATAGAAAAAAGCTGGTGCAGCTGTTACCCGGGCTCCTCAATCGGGTCAAGGACGGTATGAAGCAGATCTCCTTGCCGGCGGATGAACGCAAAAACTTCCTCGCCGCACTTGCCAACCATCATCTGGCCGCAGTGCGCGCCAGTGGTGGCGAGTCCGACGCGGCGCCGGCCCCCACTCCGGAAGCCGTCGTGGAACCGGCCGAGGAAACCTCCAACGGAGTCGAAGCCGTTCTCATGCAGGCCGTGCATCGGGCCAACGCCGTCATTCACCGTGCGGCAGAATCCAAGCCGGAATGCGCAGGGATGGGGACAACCCTTGTAGCCGCGCGATTCCATGACAACCGCGTGACCGTCGCCCATGTCGGCGACTCGCGACTCTACAGGCTGAAGGACGGAGCGCTCCAGCAGCTTACCCTGGACCATTCGTTGATGCAGGACCTGGTGAACAAGGGTTTTTACACACCCGAGGAAGCCAAGAAAAACGTCAAGAGTAATGTCATCACCCGCGCGGTGGGAGTCGAGGAATCAGTAGCCCCGGACGTGCAGGAAATCCACGCGGAACCTGGCGATCTTTTTCTGCTGTGCTCGGATGGATTGACCGACATGGTCGAAGACAACGAAATCGAAATCCGCCTGCAGAAACACGAGGACGATCTAGCCACGGCCAGCGAGAGCCTCGTCGCGCTGGCCAACAAGAATGGCGGGCGGGACAACATATCCGTGGTACTCGCGCGAGTCGTGCAACCCTTTCCCGCCAGCGACGAGATCCAACCCGTTAGCGAACTGGAAAAGAAAATCGAGTTCACTGGAAAAACCGACGTCGGTCGCAGAAGGTCGCACAACGAAGACGGCATTGCCATCGATAACGACGCCGGCATCGCCATGGTTGCCGACGGTATGGGTGGCTGCAACGCGGGCGAGGTAGCCAGCGCAATGGCCGTACAGATAATCATGCGTGCGCTGCGCGAAGAACTGGAGAGCGCCGCGGCTGGCGCTCAGGCCGACGGCGACGACGAGCTCGACTGGTTGTCCGGAGCCGAGGACGTGGATCTGGAAGACACCTTGAGCGAGCAGAGTGTAGAAACTATTACCGAGGAATTCCTCGGCTTCGTCGACGGACTCGATGTCGGACACTGGCTCGAGTTCGCCAACGCCGATGGCACCAAAACCCGCGGACGCCTTGCCTGGATCAGTCCCGACAGCGGTCGCTTCCTGTTCACCGATCTGGCAGGCGCCAAGGTCGTGGATGCTACGCACCACAGCCTTGCACTGGAACTCCAGCGTGGCAACGTCAAAGTTATCGAAGGCGAGCCTTTGGTCGATCGTGTCATGAGCAACGTCACCGAGCGCTTGGAGTCCGGGGAACTCCCCGGCACGTTGCACTAGGCGGCCGGGAGACTAACGGCCTCGATTTTTGCGCTTACGGCGTTTCGACGAGCTCCGGTTCTGCGCCCTCACCGCCTTTTGCTCGGCTCGTTGCCGCCGCCGGCGCGTTCGTTGAAGGTGCCTGACCGAAAAAACGCCTACCAGCAACAGTGCGGCTCCCGCACCGCCAACCACCATGGCTGTCGACATCCCGCCCTGGCCCTGGAGCTCACCCTCCACTAATTTCCCGTCCACGAAGTTCACGAAGTGCTTTCGCGCCGTCGTCTTGTCTCCCGGAGTTAGAGAAACGCGTACGGTACCCTCGTATTGTGCCGTGCTGAGTCGCAGTTCGCGGCCCACATCAGAGTCATGGAGATGCGCCCTGAATCGGTAATATCCATTGGAATCGCTGCGGCCGCTACCCATGTTTTCATCACCCACGTGCCCCACGACGGTAACTCCGGGAATGGCCTGTCCGTCGGCTCCGAGTATGTAGCCCATAACATCGTAGCGGTGATCCGTCTCATGCAGAGACAGTACCGGTGCGATTGGCAACACGGTCAGCAAGATTGCAAGAGCGACAAATTTACTCGGCGATAGCACGACTATTCTCCTGTTCAGGCCACGTGATGTGGTTTGGGTACTCGGATCATAGGATAGACTTTCCTGTCAATTGTCACCGTTACAGTAGCGTGGCCCGTGCTATGTTTGAAGCAGATTGAAAGTCATCTCGAGATCACGGGCCACTATGGGTGACACCGGAGTTGCGCCTCTTAAACAGTACGCTCGAAGGCGAGCGGCAGGGCCGCTGCCGGTGCTCTGCGTGTTCGCCTTGCTGATGCTCAATCTATCCATCGCCGCCGGCGATGTCGGCACCCTCGGCGAAGGCATTGCAGCATACACTCGCGGCGATTATCCACGCGCCTTTGAAATTTTCGACGACCTGGCCCTCGACGGTGATCCCACGGCACTGGCCAGGGCTGGACGCATGTATGAACTCGGGCAGGGGACGAAAAGGAATCTCGACGAGGCCCTGCGCTACTACCGGGAAGGGGCCGCGCGCGGCAGTGCCGAGGCCCAGGCGAACCTGGGACGCATGGTTTTGAACGGTACCGGCGTAGCCCGCGACCAGGAAGAAGGACTGCGCTTGATGCGCGGCGCCGCAGAGCAGGGAGACAGCGGCGCGATCTACCAATTGGCGGGCATCTATCTCGACGGCCAAGGGGTGACACGAGACACCCAGCGCGGCATGTCACTGCTGGAGGCAGCCGCCGATAGCGGAAACGTCGTTGCCCGTGACCGGCTGACGGACATCTACTTCAATGGCACCAACCCGACGGCGCGTGCCAGGGCCCAGGCGTGGTTCGAGAAGGCCGCCGCCGCCGGGGACGCCAATGCCCAGGCCCAGCTCGGCTATATCTATGCCACCGGACAGGGTTTGACCCGGGATCCGGCCCGCTCCCACTTCTGGTACCTCAAAGCGGCCGAACAGGGGCACACGGATGCCCAGGCCGTAGTGGGTTATCAATTCCAGTCCGGTCAGGGGGCCGGGCAGAATTACTCCGAAGCACGGCGCTGGTACGAGAAGGCCGCTGCCAAGGGCCAACCACTGGCACAGACGAACCTGGGCGTCATGTATCAGAAGGGCGAAGGTGTGGCGCAGGATCGCGCCAGGGCCAGGGAGTGGTATCGAAAAGCCGCCGACAACGGTTATGCGCCGGCCCAAAACAACCTGGGCCACCTGCTGTTTTCCACAAATGCCGATACCTCGGACAAGGCTATGGCCATCACCTGGTTCAGAGCGGCGGCCGAACAGGGCTTGGCCGCGGCTCAGACCAGTCTCGGCTATGTCTACCAGACCGGCGATGGCGTCGAACAGGACTACGCGAAGGCACTGCGCTGGTACGAAAGCGCCGCCCGGCAGGGAGATGCGCAAGCCGCGGCGGGAGTGCGCGCGATTCAGCCCCTGGTCGAATAAGGCCGGCAAAACGCTCGCGGCGTTGAACTCATCACCGATGAGGGCCGCGAATTGAGTTCCATGGCGGATCTGTCCACAATCGGACATGACATTCAGTCCCGAATTCATAGCTGCCTTCGGCCCCCTGGTCCTCGGCACACTGGGCGTTGTCGTAGCACTGATTGCCTGGATGATGTGGGGGCAATCGTCCCTTGTCCGGCACCTGCGCGAAGATCGTGTTCGCGCACACACCCGCGACGAGGAACAGCACAGGTTGGAGGAGAGCCGCAGCAGAGCGCTGGAGGAACAGCTCCGCAACCTCGACAAGGGGCACAACGAGGGCCACGCCAATACCCGCGCCCTGCTCGAGCGGCGCCTCGGCGAAGCCCAGACCCAGCAAAGTGAGATCAGTGGAAAGCTTCGAACCGAATTGGTCGAGCGCTTTGACGCCCTGCAAAAAACCGTTGGCGATCACCTTGCCGATGGCCGTACGCAGATGGTGCGGGCGACCGGCGAACTTCGCGAGCAACTGAACGCGGCACTCGCGAACCATCAAACACGCTTCGAGCAGCGCCAGGGCGACGCCATCAAGGCTTTGCAGGAGACCTTGCAAAGCGGCATGCAGGCGACACAGAAGCAGGTGACGGAATCCCTTTCCCGCAGTTCCGACGACTTCGGCAAACGTATCGACACCCTGACTAAGAATACCGACGATCGCCTCAAGGAGATCAGCGGGCAAGTGGATAAACGGCTAACGGAAGGTTTCGAGAAGACCACGGCGACCTTCGCCGACGTGGTAAAACGCCTGGCGCTTATCGATCAAGCGCAGAAGAAGATCACCGAACTTTCTGAGAATGTCGTCGGCTTGCAGGAAATCCTTTCCGACAAACGCTCCCGAGGCGCATTCGGCGAGGTGCAACTCAACTCACTGGTGCGAAATATACTGCCGGAGGCGCACTTCGCGCTTCAGTTCAAATTGTCCAACGAGAAAATCGTCGACTGCATGCTGTTTCTCCCCCAACCAACCGGAAATGTCGCCGTGGATGCCAAGTTTCCACTGGAAGCATATCAACGACTGACGGACTTGACCTCCAGCGACGCCGAGCGCAAGGCCGCCACTCGCCAGTTTAAAGCGGACATTCGGAAGCACATGCAGGATATCTCGGAAAAATACATTATTCCCGGCGAAACGGCCGAGGGCGCGGTAATGTTCATTCCGGCGGAGGCAGTGTTCGCCGAGATTCAGGCACACCACATGGATCTCGTTCAGGAGGCCCACCAACTACGGGTTTGGATGGTATCGCCCACTACCTTCATGGCGATCCTGAATACCGCCAGAGCGGTCATCAAGGACGAGGCGACCCGCGAGCAAGTGCACATCATCCAGGCACATCTTGGCGAACTCGCGAAAGACTTCCTGCGTTTTCAGGATCGTATGGACAAACTTTCAACTCATATCAATCAAGCCAAGGATGACGTCGACAAGGTGCATATATCCGCGACCAAGATCACGAGGCGATTCGAGCGAATTGAAAGCGTGGAATTAGAGCCGGACACCCCTGCCATCGCGCATGACAAGGAAGCCAGTGACTGAGGTGCGATGATTGCAACTCAGCTCGACAGGCACTGTCGGAAATGCTCGAGTTCGACGACTGGCGATGTACTCTTCTAGTCTTCGATTCTGAATCCTAGCTTGATCGTAACCTGCCAGTACTTCACGGCCGATTGTTCTATGTAGCCGCGCGTTTCAACGACATCGAACCAATCCATGTGCTTCACGCTTTGGCCCGTCTTCGCGATGGCTTTCCGAATGGCGTCATCCGAACTCTCCGTGGATGAGCCCGTAATCTCAATTTGCTTATAGACGTGATTCTCCATAGCTCCAACTCCCAGGTCGTCATTGTGACAGCGAGTTCCATCGTGAAGTTAGCGGCTCCGAGCCTTTTTCTCTGAAGGTGGCGTCCCGTCGGTGCACTCACCCATGGATGTAATGCGCGAGCTGTTCGATGATGAACTCCTGATCAGCGAGCCTGCTCTTGACCAGATCACCGATCGACACGATGCCAACCAGTTCACCATGATCGAGGACAGGGAGATGGCGTATGCGTTTATCGGTCATCACGGCCATGCATTCCTCTATCGTCTGCTCGGGTGATACACAGACAATATGCGTACTCATTATTTCCCGAATCGCCGTGGTCGGCGAGTGCCTACCCTTGAGAAACACTTTCCGGGCATAATGCCGCTCTGTGAAGATTCCGACCGGCTTGCCATCCTCGATCACGACAAGCGAGCCTACATCTTTGGCGGCCATCTTTTGGATGGCATCGAGCACGGTCTCATCAGGATGGATGGTCCAGACCTCGTTGCCCTTGCTGTTGAGTAATTGCAGCAGAGTGTCCATCGCCGGCCTCCTGCCTGTGGCTTATCGGCTATTTGTGGCGAGTGTAATTTCATCATACGCTCCCGGCCGGCTCGCGTGTAGCGCACCCGATCTGCTTGCGCTCGACACGGTGAATTCATGCTGGCCTATTCTTCGTGAAGAGCGGTAACCAGTTCCTTGTCCGAGGCTCGGTCTATGGGAGCAGGTTGCATATGCGATCGCTCGTAGAGTCTTCCGGGGCCTTCCCTCGGGCACGTCTCGGCACACACCCCAGGGATTGATCGAGATCAAGTGGACGATGCGGCGCAGGGGCTAGGGTGTAGTCAACCGGCTCCATGCGAGACTTTAGGAAAGACAAATCATGGCGTTCACGGTTCGGCGTATCGACTACTTCTACATCACGGTCAAGGACTCTCCCGGACTCGGGTACGAGGTGCTTTCCGGACTGGCAGACCTGAGTGTGAATCTCGTCGCCATCACGGCGGTTCCCTTCGGGCCCGCGCGCACGCAGCTCACCGTGTTCCCCGATGATACCGCCAAGATGCAGCACGCCGCAGAGCAGGCGAACATTCCCCTCGACGGCCCGCACCCAGCGCTGGTCGTGCAGGGAGACGACGAGGTCGGCGCGCTGGCCCGTATCCACGAGAAGTTGCTCGACGCCAACGTGCACGTGTTCGCCTCCACGGGAGTGGCGGATGGGAGAGGCGGCTACGGGTACATCATCTACGTCCGTCCCGAAGAGTACGAGCGCGCCGCCGGGGCGCTGGATGTCTGACGACCGGCAGGGCAACGTGGCTTCCCGCCAGGAGGCCATGCTTCGCGCCGAAACATCGTGCAGCCGTGCAGGCGCGAATTGTCAGTAACCCCCCGTACGGAGCCATTCGATATTTACCGTGATGGAGCTTCTTGCGTGGAATGGTTTGCTTCGGGTTGGTGCCTGCCGATCGCCAAATGGCCTCTGGATGACCGCTTTCAGTTGCGGATTCAACCAGTCAGTCAGGCCAGATGACTTGATCAGCAGACGGACGATTGCGGCAGGCCATCTTCGGGCACTCTCCCCACAACCTGGACCATGGAGTAAGAGATCGTCACGGTGTCGGGTTTCGACAGGTGCTTGCGCAAGCGCTCGACCATATGCTCCAGTTCAACGGCGGTCAGCATGTCCATGGACAAAATGGCCTCGCGCATGCCCTCGACGGTGCTCGGCAGATGCATCATCATCGGATCGCCTGCCCTGAGAGCGTGCAGGCACGGGCGGACGCGCAATTCCGTCAAGCCTTTGGCGCGGAACATTCCGTACAGCTTCGGGCCGAGATGGACATCGGCTCCAATCTTGGCGAACGTGTCCACCATCAACGCCAGCGCGCGATCCCAGACCGGATCAGGGGGCACGCATTCCATGGTCTGGACGTTGGCTTCTTCGACGAAAACGATCCCGCCCGGGCGGACCAGCGTCACCATGTGATCGAGGATTTCCGTACCATTAGGAATGACGCTCAACGCGAACCGAGAGTGAACCAGGTCGAACGAAGTCTCGGGAAACCCGGTCGCGAAGGCATCTGTCTGCTCGAATCGGACGTTATCCAATCCGTTGGCGGCCGCCCAATCACGGGCCACGGCGAGTTTGGCCGAATCGACATCGGCCCCGGTCACTGTGCCTTCGGTTCCGACCCGGCGGCTCAGCAGGTCGGTGATGCCTCCCACGCCACAGCAAAGATCAAGGCAACGCCATCCTAGCCCGACACCGATGCGGTCGAGCATTGACGCCGCATCCACACGGAACAGGTCGGACTGCATGCGCAGTCTTGCCACCTCCTGCTTGGAGGTCTTGATGGGGTAGTCCTTGGCCACCATCAGATGTTCTTACGCGGATCGAAGTCGAACTCTTCCGCCATCGATTGGTAAATGCGCTTGGCGGCCTCGCTGTCTGCGGCCGGCGTCACGATCTGCAGGGTCATATACTGATCGCCCGCTTTCGGGCCACCAAGACCCTTTGCCTTGAGACGTAGCTTGCGGCCGGATTGTGACCCGGCTGGAATTTTCAAATCGACCTTTCCGCCGAGTGTAGGCACTTTCACCGTTGCACCGAGAGCCGCTTCCCAAGGGGCGATCGGCAGATTCATATGAATATCACTGCCTTGCGCGCTGAACAGTGGATGCTTCGCAAACTCCACGGCTAGATACAGATCGCCCGGTTGACTGCCGGGTCCGGCCCGCCCCTGACCCGCGAGACGGATCTGCTGGCCTTCCCGAACGCCAACCGGGATCTTCACCTTCAACTTGCGTGCGGCTCCGCGGCCGCTGTTCAAACTGAGCGAACGTTCACCGCCGTGAAATGCTTCCTCGAGCGTGATCACGACAGTCGCCCGCTCGTCGCCACCGCGCCTGTGGGCACGCTGAGAATGCACGCCAAACGGATCACCGTGAGGTGCACTGCCGCCGAACATGCTATCGAGAAAATCGCTGAAATCGAACTTCTCACCGGAAAAGCCACCACCGACATTCCCTGTGAATTGCCAGCCGGGGGGCGGCGAGAACTCGTCCCCGGCGTGCCAGCTGCTTCCGAGGTTATCGTAGGTAGCGCGCTTTTCCTTGTCGCGAAGCACGTCGTAGGCTTCGCCTACTTCTTTGAATCGCTCCTCCGCATCTTGCTCCTTGCTGACGTCGGGATGAAACTTGCGCGCGAGCCTTTTGTAGGCGCGCTTAATATCGTCGGGGCCGGCGTCACGCGCGACCCCCAGAACTTCATAGTAGTCCTTGTACTTCATCTGCAGCGCAGATAATCACGCACGAAAGAGAGCGGGGCATCGCGCCCCGCTCTCACCGGCAGTAATCAGCTGACCGCGATTCTTCGCGGTTGTACTTTTTCCTGCTTCGGAATGAAGACCTCCAGGACTCCGTCCTTGCCCTTTGCCGTGACGCGCTCGGCGTCGGCGGTATCGGGAAGGCTGAAGCGGCGGTAAAAGCTTCCGTAGCTCCGCTCGACACGCTTATAGCCTTCGGCCTCTTCTTCCGACTCGTGCTTACGCTCGCCCTTGATGGTGAGCACACCGTCCGCCATGGTCACGTCGATGTCTTTCGGATCGACGCCGGGAATATCGGCCTTCAGCACGAACCGCTCGTCCTCTTCCTTGATGTCCACAGCCGGCGACCAGTTGCTGGTGACGATACTGGATCGATCATCCTCGCCGACGGGTAGATTGCGGGATTCGCTGAACAGCTGGTTCACGTCCTCGTTAAACCGCCGCAGCAAGCCCCAGGGCTCATAACGCACTACGTTCATAACTCCACCTCCGGAATTCGAATTGTCTGGGTTGGTCGATGTAACTAAGATATGGAGGTCGCGGAGTGAATTTCAAGGGCCAGAATCCCCTCCCAACAGGTCTGTACGGGTAGGCGTCGATCGCCGCTTTGCGTATACTTCCCCGCCTCCGATCCGAGCCTTACGGGCAGACCGCCCAAAGACACAAATGGCCAAGAAGCACACCTACCGCATCGTGTTCCACAACCAGGGCAAGCTCTACGAGCTGTATGCCCGGCATGTCGGCCATAGCGATATGTACGGTTTCGTCGAGGTGGGTGACCTTATCTTCGGTGAGCGCACCGAGATGATTGTCGACCCGTCGGAGGAGCGCCTTAAATCGGAGTTCGCCGGCGTCAAGCGCACCTTTGTCCCCATCCACGCGGTGGTGCGCATCGACGAGGTGGACAAGGAGGGTGCCAACAAGATCCACGCCGTCGGCGAAAACGGCAGCAACGTGAGCCCCTTTCCGGTACCAATATATACGCCGGGAGGCGACAAGGGCGGCAGCTAGCCTCGCTGCGGCTCGGCCGGGCGGCGGCGGGCGTTCTCCCCCACCCACCGGCGACTGAGAACGTGCGCAACATGCTGAAACTTCTTCTCCTGGGCACGGCAATTTACGCGATGCTGTGCCTCGCGGTGTTCGTTTTTCAGCCGCGCCTGGTGTACTTCCCCATGAAGGCCATGGCTGCCACACCGGCCGCAATCGGGCTCTCCTACGAAGACGTACTCCTCACATCCGGAATTGGCACGTCGCTGCACGGCTGGTACCTGCCGGGACGCGAGAACGCGCACACCTTGCTATTCCTGCACGGTAACGCCGGCAATATTTCCCACCGCCTGGACTCACTGCGCACGTTCAACCAGCTCGGCCTGAACGTCCTGATAATCGACTACAGCGGCTTTGGCCAGAGCAGCGGCACGCCCGGAGAACAGCAAAGCTACGACGATGCCCTCCTCGCCTGGCAATACCTCACCGAAACCCGTGGCGTGGCGCCCGGGCGAATCGTCGTCTTCGGCCGATCCCTTGGCGGCGGAGTGGCCACCTGGCTGGCCACCCGGAAGACTCCGGCAGGACTCATTCTGGAATCCTCGTTCACCTCGGTGGCGGATTTGGCCCGCAAGTACTACCCGATGTTTCCGATGCGCTGGCTGGTGCGTATTCGTTATGACAATGCGGCCCGCCTGCCGGACGTCGATTGCCCGGTGCTCATCGCCCACAGCCGTGACGACGAACTGGTGCCCATCAGCCACGGCCGCGAATTATTTGCCCTGGCCCGGGATCCGAAGAGCTTTCTCGAAATGAACGGCAGCCACAACGCCGGCTTCATGCAGAGCGGGCATGCTTATCGTGCGGGGCTGGCGCGCTTCATCGCCGGGCTCGGTGGCAGCCAGGCGTCATCTATCGCAAAACCCTGAAAGTGCGTGCCGGCGGGTCCGGGCTCAGATTCGGTACGCGGTTTCGGTCATGATTCGGGCCGTGGCCTTCATCAAGCGCTTTACCGGCTGCGGGAGTTCGGCCGCGCCAGATTCGATAGCGGTGGTGGCATGTACGCCCTCGTCGACGCGCATTTGCTCCAGAACCGCACGACTTCTGGCGTCGCCAGGGGGAAGTGACGACAAGTGGCCGTCCAGATGCCGCACCACCTGACGCTCGGTCTCGACGACGAATCCCAGACTCCAGCGATCACCGGTGAGCCCGGCGGCAGCGCCGATGAGGAACGAGCCCACGTACCACAGGGGGCCGAGGCGGCTCGGTTGGTCATCCAGTTCCTCGAGACGCTGACTGCACCAACGCAGATGATCGCCCTCCTCCCTGGCGGCCTGCTCCATGGCCTCACGCAGCCGCGGCGTGCGCGCCGTGAGCGCCTGGCCGTGATAAAGCGCCTGGGCCGCCACCTCGCCGGTGTGATCGACGCGCATGAGTCCGGCGGCGTGGCGCCGCTGGGCCGGTGTGAGCTCCGCTTCCGACAGTTCCCCGGCTGGGTTTTCCCGCCCCTGGGCGCCACTCGCGCCCCCCAGGCCCCTCAGGCCGCGGTCCAGGTCGATGATGACCCGGTCCAGCAAACTCATGCGCCTGGTGGAGTGTTTGTACATGGAGATCCCCTGGTGAAGCTGACAGGCATTCTAACAGCGGCCGGAGGTGGCCGTGGTAAACAGCTCCGAATTGACAGGGCAACGGGCCACCGCTACGATTCCCCTCTTTTTTCACGACCGCAGGACCCGGAGCCCGTTGATGCCCACATTCAGTGCCAAAGGCGAGACTGTTGAACGCGACTGGTACGTGGTGGACGCCACTAATGTGCCCCTGGGACGGCTTGCCAGCGAGATCGCCCTGCGGCTGCGCGGAAAGCATAAAGTCGTGTACACGCCCCACGTGGACACCGGTGACTACATCGTGGTCGTGAATGCCGAAAAAATCGGCGTCACGGGAGCGAAGCGCACCGGCAAGATGTATCACCGCCATTCCCAGTACCCGGGTGGCTTGAAGTCCGTCTCTCTGGGGCAGATCCTGGACAAGACCCCCGCCAGGGCCATCGAGCATGCGGTTAAAGGCATGCTGCCGAAGGGCCCCTTGGGCCGTGCAATGTTCAAAAAGCTCAAAGTGTACGCGGGCCCCAATCACCGGCATACGGCTCAGCAGCCGAAGTCGTTGAGCTTCTGATAGAGGAACGAATCGGCATGGCAGAGCAGGTTTATTACGGTACGGGCCGGCGCAAGACCTCCGCGGCGCGTGTGTATTTGCGCCCCGGTAACGGCAAAATTTCGGTCAACCGCAGGCCCCTGGACGAGTTCTTCGGACGTGAAACCGCCCGCATGATCGTCCGCCAGCCCCTGGGCACAGCCGACCTGCTGGAAAAGGTAGACATCGACGTGTCGGTGAGCGGCGGCGGCAACAGCGGCCAGGCCGGTGCCATCCGCCACGGCATCACCCGCGCCCTGATGCGCTACGATGAGTCCCTGCGCGCGCCGCTGCGCAAAGCAGGCTTCGTGACCCGGGACGCCCGCGAGGTGGAGCGCAAGAAAGTCGGCCTGCACAAGGCCCGCAAGCGCCCCCAATACTCGAAGCGCTAAGCCTGACTCCAAGCGGGCCCCGGCCCGCGTCCCCGATCCACTGGGGGATCGTCTAGTGGTAGGACTGCGGACTCTGACTCCGCCAGCGGGGGTTCAAATCCCTCTCCCCCAGCCAATCTAAACGAAGGGCTTACCAACACGGTAAGCCCTTGTTTATGCCTCGTGGGACACTCACGGGACACTCAGCCGCAAGTGACGTGCCCGCAATGACTGCCAGGTTTAGAGTTAGTTTGCGCAGCTTTGATTTGAATGGGTAACTCCTCGAATGGCACCAGCGTTTCTGGTGCTGGTGGACGATAGTTCAGCGAACTGTGTGGTAGTGACCGACCGAGGTACAGGCCCCGCTTGGGTGACTGGGCGGGGCTTCTTCGTTCTTAATGCCTTATGTACGCTACTTGTAAGCCATGCCCTTAGGGGCTTGAGTTAGGATATTGATACTGGCCTGCAGCTCAAGGGATGCTGGCAGTACCTTCGCTAACGGTGACGCCTCAGTGACGAACCGCGCCGCTCCACACTGTGGCGGTTTCTTGTGGTATCCATTACCCGTGAATCCATCTTCCTTCGGGCATTCCGATGCTTCGCCGTGGTGGGAGCGATAACAATAGGGCTATCGGGGTGCACCGCCCCTGGTACCTCAACATCGTCGGACTGGGAGCCGATGCCGACAGGCGAAGCCAGTCTGCTGCTGTACGCACCGGGGCTCGACGATCCAAGGGTGAACTTCAAGCGCAAACACAAGGACCTCAAGGTTTACGAGTTAGGCCACTGGCGCCCCGCCGTCGGCACCTCCCCGGAGGCGTGGATGATCCTGTTCCGCTTCAAGCCATTCGTGCCCTCAAGCAGGACCTTCGTTCGCGAACCGCCGCTCAAGGAGCGGATCGGGCAGTGGTTCGGGTCCGACATCGAACTGGGTTCCGGGAACATCGAACTGGGTGCCGGCGGCAATTACGAGAACGTGCTCGGCGAGGTGGAGTACCTGCGCTTCACCCGCGACGGCGCCACCGAGTGCGTGTTCATGCGCCAGTACGGCGACACGTTCTCGGACCAGCGTGATGCCACCTCCCTCGGCAACATCATGATCCGCGGCTACTACTGCGTCGCCCCCTTCCATGAGCTTTCGCAGAGAACCCTAGAGCGATTCCTGTACGGCATCGGCCTCAAGGGCTTCGGTGTGCTGGAGAAGCCAGTGGACCTGACCCTTGCCGCCGCGCCGATCGCTGCCGCCGCGGTGGCGAACGGTCAGCGCCAGTCCGCCTCCAGCGGCGCATTCCCATATGCAGTCAAGTTTACCTCCATGGTGTTCAAGACCTCCGAGGGACACGAGCTCGCCGACGAGTTTGACGAAGTATCGCTCGATCACGGGCGCGTGTACGTGTACGTGAGCTGGCGCGGGCTGACGAAGGAGAGTCACCTCGCTCAACTACGCGTGTTCGACGGTGCGGGCAAGCAGGCGGGGACATCCAGCTACGAATTCACGCCGAACTCGACGCGCTGGTACACCTGGTTGAACTACTACATCGACTCAGATGTGGATCAACCGGGCAGGTGGCGATTCGAGATGGACCTGGACGGCGAAACACTCGTCGAGAGGTCGCTGATCGTCACGCCCTCCGCGTACGGATCGGCGAGGTCCGGCATTAACGAAACATCCCGCGACGCCGCGTTTCGCGTCTATCAGGTGTACGACGAGGCGTTCAAGTACAAGGTTTTTGTTCGAAACGGGGACGGGGCGTGGGCGTGGCGGGTACGGGAAGCATTCTACAGCGCCCAGGGAGAAGCGTTGCAGGCCTGCCACAAACGATCCAAGGCGGACGGGCAACCGGGAGAGTGTCGCGTCTACGCCGCAGGAGACGACGTCGTCTGGGACATGTCCGAGAAAGAGCGAAAGGACGTCATCAGAGCGTACAAGGAGTAGCCGCCTTCAGTAGGTTTTGCACCGTACCGGGAACCCTCTGGCAATAGCTGACCGAGGTACAGGCCCCGCCTGGGTGACTGGGCGGGGCTTTCTGCCGCATCGCGAGCAACTTTGAGTACCACATTCGTCAATCGCGGATGACTCAAGTCAAGAGCCTTCCTTCCGAAAACTGATATTCGGTTAACTTGTAGGGAATGTGTGACCTGCAAGTATATCTAGATCCGTCGACTAGGCTCTACATAATCAGAGTCGTTGAGGCGGGCGATCAAAACTGAGAACAACGAATTGGCGCTGTTAAAGAGGCAACAAACTGATGCTGTGGGGGAAGCAGATTAACAAGAGATAAGAATGAAGTTAAGGCTTCAAGCGTCTATTGTGCTTTTTCTTCTATTGGAAGCCTGTGCGCTATCATTGCTGAATGTAGAACAGACTAGCCCAGGGCTCGATGGTTTATCCGTCACGACAACAGAAGAAGAGAACGATGAGTGGATTGCCAAAGAGACAAGATGGCGTGATCAATCAGGGCTTCGTGCATGGTTGCGAGTGGAGCAACTGAAAGGCCAGTATGGTGATACTGGATTTTTCCACCGAAGATCCTATTTGAGACCACTACTATCAGAAGTGATGGTTTCGGATGAGCCGGCGGGATTCAATCAATACGATATTGTCGATGAGGGTATAAAGAAAAACGGTTTGGGAGAAATCGAGTTTCTCCACCTGCGAAATCCAGAAAGCGATTGTCTATTTACGCGCCAGTTTTCTCCCGTCTCCCCCATGTTTGAGAATTATAGAGAACTGTTGGGGCACACGGAAATACGGGCATGGTATTGCGCAGAGGTGCTTAACACGGCAGATGTGGACAAATTCGTACGGGGATTTGATTTCTACTGAGACCGCCTGGGTGACCAAGCGGAGCTTTTCATTGCCATAATTGGCATATGTGGTGTCTGCCCCTTCTTTTGCTGCTGGTCACATTCCCAGCATCAGCTGAGACCGTCTATCAAGGCAAAGTCGTCAAGATCGCCGATGGCGACACCCTCACTATCCTCGTCGACAGGCAGCAGCTCAAAATCCGCCTGTCCGATATAGACACCCCAGAACGAAAACAGCCCTTCGGCACCAAGGCAGCGCAGGCGTTATCTGAGCTGGCTTTTGGCAAGCAGGCCCGGGTCGTGGAAGTGACGGTGGACTGTTGTGGGCGGATTGTGGGGCGGGTGTATGACGACGAGTTCAGCGTGAATGCGGCCAGAGATTAGAATAGATTTGCGCTGATGTTTCGGGAATAGTCCAACGATACAGAGCTACTAAATTCTGACGCCCCTTTAAAAGGAGAAACGAAATGGACGCGAACGCATCGCAGCAACTACCGAGTTCTTGGGGAAAGCTCAAGATCGCCTCTACTGTCCTGGGGACGGTGCTTATCCCGCTTGTCATAGCCTACGCAAGCAACGAATACACGAGCGCGATCAAACAAAATGAGATCGGTCAACGATATGTCGAGCTTGCTGTCGGAATTTTGTCAAAACCTCCGACAGACTCCACGATGCACACCAGGGCTTGGGCAGTAAAAGTGGTAGACCATTATTCAGGAGTTCAGATGTCCGTTGACGCCCAAAATGAACTGATTGATGAACAGCTGGAAGCTATAAACTCGGCAGTAAATGCGGCGCTTGAGGTGATAAAGAAAGTACAGAAAGTACAGTAAGAAAATTGTCAGAGAATCTCAACGAGCTGAGTGCCTCTATCCAGTCTTTGTAGTCTTGGTGGATGTTTTTCGGCGTTCCGCCACTTGGGCTAGGTGACCACCGCCATGGAGGGCGATTGACGCTCCGCCAGCTTATCGATAGATTGATTCTCGGCGAAAAGTAGCATTTGAAAACCCTGTTCGCCCACCTTGGCGGGGGCCAATGACAAACCTTTTCAAGCCACTCTGGTCGGCAACTCTCATGCGTGAGCGACTATCACGGCTCCGCCAGCTGACGCTGCTGGGGGGCGTTCTCCTCTTCGCCTTGGCGGCCTGCGGTTCGCTGCCCGACGTCTCGCCCTTCGCCGCCGCCACGAGCGAGCTCGGCAGCGCCGTCGAGCAGATCGGTCCGGCGGTCTCCGCAGAGGTCGCCAAAATCCCGGACAGCAAAGGTTGGGTCGACGATCTCGACAAAGCATGGGCCGCGCGGGTCCTGGCAATAGACGCCATGGTCGAGTACTCGAATTCCGTGGCAGCGATCGTCAACGCAGGAAACGAGGGGTCCGAGTCGGCAGAGAAACTCGGTGCGGCGTTCACGGGACTCACGAAAAAGGCGGGGGGCTTAATTCCCGGGGCCGAGGCTTTGGCTCCAATAGGGGACGCCGTGGCCTTCCTGACGAAAACCGTGATCAGCATCAGGGCGACCAGCGACCTGCTGGAAGCCTTGGAGGCCGCCCAGCCGGGCGTCACGCAGTTCTCCAAGCTCCTTGCCGCCGACTTGGAAGACATGGGTGGCGTTGTCACCACGGCCAACACCGGGGCGATGATAAAGCGGAAGAAGGCCGTTGCGGGCAAGTTCAGCACGCTCACGGGCCTGAGGGCGCAGCGAGAGAAGCGGCAGAAAAAATACCTCGACGCCCTCAAGAAGAACAGCGACCATATCGACGCGATGGCTGAGCGCGTTAGCACAGGCACTGGGGCCCAGCCCGCCGGGTCAATCGCACTCACGCAGCCGCCCGTTTCCAAGGCGGAACTCGAGGAGATGATTGCCGAGCTTAAACAGATCGACGCCGTAATCGCCTCCAACAAGTCCTGGCTGGATCCTTATGAGGCGGGCTTGAAGAAAGATGCTGAACGACTGATGGCGGCGCAACAGCTCATCACTGCGAGCCAAACGGCCATCCGCCGCTGGGCGGCCGCCCACGCAAGTCTCATCGTGGCCGTCCGCGAAAGCCGCGTGCCCAGTTTCCATTCACTGATCAAGACTGCGGTCGAGATCGAAGACCTTGTGAAAAAGCTTAAAACGATATGAATGAATTCGACAGTATTCGCGACGCCCACGGCTGGCGCAAGAAACTCAAGGAACTGCTCGACGAAGCTGCCGACGCGGCGGCAAACGGCGACGTAGGAACCCGCAACAGTATGGCGATGCGCCTGACCGAGTTCATGCTCCACTCCAATCCCGACACGGAAGAGATCCTGATTCTCGACAAGATCGCTGATAAGACCAGCAGCAACCTCCTGAAGAGGAATTTGGACGATCGGGTTGGCGCAATTATTGCGCGAACAGCCGAGTACGCCATGCTCAATAAGGAGTTCAGGGTCCGGGCCGAGGAGAACAAGGCCACGGCCGAGGCGCTCCGGTTCAAGGGAGTCCTGAAAACTGTCAAGGCTCTCAACGATTCCATCGGCGTCCTGAAGGAGCTCAAGGAACTCATCAAGAACGAATCGGACCAGGGCCTTGTTACGCGCCTCGACAAACTCTCCAACGAGATCAAGACTGTCCGCGACAAGCTCCAAGACGAGGAGTAACTCGCCTTCGGCGGAACTGGAAAGACGAACGGGCTGGGTCGGACGCTAATGACCTTATGCAGAAGCGGATAGACAAAGGCGTAGAGGCGTTATTCATGAAACAGTATCAGTTGAAGCAATGGACCTCTCACCCCGTGACCGAAATTGAGGTCCATGTCCGGGGTTTTGTTTTTGTGGGGCTGATTCTTGCTGTCACCCGCCCAAAATGAACGATCCGTGCACGCAATTCTGTCGGGATTCTTTACACAACTCCTAGCGATCCAAGCCCTGAACTACATAACGCATTGATTCTATGGGGGCAAGCAAGTCGGGCACAAAAGTTGCACTGTTTATCTGGATAACGGCGAATAACTCTGCAGGGCCGCTGGGGTCAATCATGATTATGCAGCAACTCAAGTACATAGTGGCATTGGCACTTTTCGCGGCGGCGGGAACAGCTAGTGCGAATTTTGTCAACGGAGGATTCGAGACGGGCAACTTGGCCCCCTGGTTTCAGGACCGCGACCTTAGTGCGGGCGAAGACTGGAACGTTACCAACACGGATGCAAGAAGCGGCAGTTTCAGCGCTACCAATACCGGCAACAAGGAGATTCGTCAGAATCTCGCCGCCGTCCTGACGGATGACATTCTCGAGATTTCGTTCTGGGCGAAGCACATTGGAGCCAGCACCGCCCTATTCGTCGATCTGTTCTATAGCGACGGCGGCGACACGGGTTTCATCGTCGATGTTGCCGAGGCAGAAGGTTGGAAACAGATCGACGTCACCGGAAACCTAGTTTCCGGCAAGAACCTTGTCGGGTTTAGCGTCTTCGGGAACTCCGCGGGTTGCGATAGCGACTGCATGCGAACCTTCCTCGACGACGCAATTATCCGAACAGATGTGTCGGTGCCTGAACCCACCACGCTCTTACTCCTGGGCCTTGGCTCAGCGGGGCTGGGGTTTGCGAGGCGACGGCTTCACTGACAGTAGGCAAGTCTTACGAACAGAGCCCCGGCATCGTCCGGGGTTTTGTTTTTGTGGGGTGGCTCCCGTCCAAATTGAACGATCCGTGCACGTAATTCTGTCGGGGTTCTTTACACTTCCCAAGCAAGCGTGACCGCCTCTTATTGGGCTATCGCCTAAGGTTCTGTTCGGAAGGGGAATTCCTTCATGCGGCACGTTTCTTGCCTAATTCTTCTACGAAATGCAATTTCACTCACTTGGCGCCATTGTGCATCACTGCCGTGCCGCCAATCGGACTTTAGGGGAATCACGATGATGCGGCTTTGGCTAGGTGCAATCTTGTTGGTAGTGAGCGTAACTGCACAAGCATCGCTTGTTTTCAATTGGAGTTTTTCCAACGTCATCGGCGGATTTCCCGGGACAGTATCGGGTACCCTCCACGTTCCAGAGGGCAACGGTGTGGCTGCCACTTCTGTCATTCTCACGTCCACGACAAGCTCAGTATTCGACTCATTGGTTGGGGTCGACTTCGTCCCCTTTCCCAACTTTAGCAACCAATTCAACGTCTCGTCTGGAGTCATAACAGCGGCTCAGTTCGCTACCGACTTCTTTGACAACACCGCCAGTCTGGCCAATCTAAACCTGGAACTGAATTCTGACGTGTTCGGAGACGGAAATAGTCAGAACATGGGGTTAGTGACAATAGCGGGGAATCCATTCGTCGTTTGTACGGTCAGCTGCCTGCAGACGGCGGCTATTATTGGCGACAACGTTGAGGAGACGCAGTTCGCTCCAACCTTTACTGCCGTCCCTGAACCCACCACCCTCCTGCTCCTGGGCCTTGGCTTAGCGGGGCTTGGGTTTGCGAGGAGCCGGCTGCAGTAACAGGCAACCAAATGAGCGAACAGAGCCCCGGCATAGTCCGGGGTTTTGTTTTTTTGAGGTTGGACAGGTTGTTTTTCGCCTGCTCACTTCACCTGATGCCTGGCCCCTACCTATCGCGGCTGTCGTGCCATTCCTACAGCGCGGAAGGCTTGCATTAGGGCTGTAGCTTGGATTGACCCTATGTAGCCATCTGTAAATTTCCCAGAGACTATAGTTTCCGAAAGCAATAGTTGTTCGTGGTGGGCCCGGCATGAAAGAAGTTATAACGATTGTGGTTGGTATCCTATTGGTAGTTTCGATAGCTCTTGGAGCGCTATTATTTTACGGACGGGTACAGTATGAATTTCGCTATGAGTTCGACACTGTCACGCTCGGGACTCGCTCGGCTGACATTGTCAGAGTGCTCGGTAAACCGGAAGGAAAAGCGCAGAATCCCACATTAAATCCCTCCCAGGATGCCCGTGACAGCTATACAAATACCGTCACATACCAAGCGGAATCCTATTTGTTCTGGCGTCAAGGTAGCTTCACGTACTATGTGGGCTTTGATTCGGATGACACGGCTACGATGACGGTAGTGCGAGACGGAGATGGCAACGATCACATATGCCAAGTCAAAGGAAGAGAGAGAAACATAAATGGAATTTGCAATAGCAACTCAGCGAGACCGTAACCTTCCCCAAACGTAGGACAGTTTGAGGGTTGGCAAGACGGCACATTGGCGCTGCGCCTACAACAGGTACGCCCCTGGCCTACAGACGGCCCCAGAAGCCATTGGTAAGTTTATCCACGTACCGGGAACCGTCTGACAATAGCTGACGGAAGTACAGGCCCCGCCTGGGTGACTGGGTGGGGAACTTAAGCGACCAGTGACGGCACTGTGGCTTGATCAAGATCAACGGTGTCGCACGTAAATTTGTCGGAAATTTTTACATTTCTTGTTTGTTTCCGCACTCACCCGGGTGTAACTCGTTGTTTGTCATT
>JAACFO010000184.1 GCA_009937425.1 Gammaproteobacteria bacterium | reverse complement strand
CGCGCCAGCCAGGGGGTTGCTGCGCGTGATCCGGCGGGAAATACCGTCCAGTGCCCGGCCCACGTTGGCCAATTCGGCGTAAGAACCCAGCCAGTCATCGGCGATCATGTGCGGCGCGATGCGGTGCAGGCGCCCGGGCAACTCATCCCGGTATTCCCGCAGGACGTCGTATACGCGCTCGCTGAAGCCGGCGAGACTTTCTTTCGAGTAGTTGGCCCAGTTTCTACACAGAAAGTGGTCGTAACAAACGTCGATAATGATGCCGGCGTAGCGGCGCCGCGCCCCGCCGATGCGATTGCGGCTCTCCAGGTGCCGGGGGTGGGCGTCGGTGAAGCTGTCGATGGCCCGGTGCAGCGCAATGCCGCGCCGCACTGTTACCGAATAACGATCGTCAAGGCGACCCTTGACGAAGTCGCCGAGCAGGCTGCCCAGAAGACCCTCGTCGCTTTGCTCGGCCAGATATAAGTGGGCCAGATAATTCATGCTGCGCTATTTAATTGACACTTCCACCGAGCCGTCAATACCATCGAGCATGAGCAGCGATTACGCCATTCCGGCGCCACCGGTGATCAGCCTTCCGGTTCGCGGCAGCCATCGGCGATTTCCCGTCCACCGCATCTATTGTGTCGGCCGTAATTACGCCGCTCACGCCATCGAGATGGGTCACGATCCCCATCGCGAGCCGCCGTTTTTCTTCCAGAAGAATCCTGACACCCTGCTCGCCAACGGCAGCGATTTTCCCTACCCGGATAAAAGCGCGGACGTGCACTATGAACTGGAACTGGTGGTGGCGCTGGCATCCGGGGGCAAGAATATTCCCGAGGCGAGGGCGCTGGACTGCGTCTTCGGCTACGCCGTCGGCCTGGATATGACCCGTCGTGATTTGCAGGGGCAGGCAAAAAAGATGGGCCGTCCCTGGGATGTGGGCAAGGCCTTCGATCATTCAGCGCCGTGCTCGGAGATCGTGCCGGTGGAAATGATTGGACATCCGGATGCCGGCAATCTGTGGCTGAAAGTCAACGAGGAGCTTCGCCAGAACGGGGACCTGAATCAGATGATCTGGAAGGTGCCGGAGATCATCGCATACCTGTCGGGGCTTTTTACCCTTGCTCCTGGCGACCTGATCTTCAGCGGCACGCCTGCGGGGGTCGGCGCAACCGTGCGCGGTGACACATTGCACGGCGGCGTGGACGGAGTCGGTGAGCTCGAAATCTCAGTAGTCTGAATGGCGCAATCAGCTTCCGGATTGGAGATCATGATGCCCGGTGACGGTAGCGGAGCCATCAGCTTTTAGGTTCCACGCGCGACAGTGAATATGCTGACGCCGGCGGGCGCAGGCGGCAGCGACGGTGAGTACACCCTGAGGCCGGGCCCTGGTACCCTGCTGCTCTGGCACTCGTAACTCAACCACCTGGTGCACCCAATCTATCCGAAGAGACGCGAATCAGCATCAGCTTCAATGTTGTGCTGGAGTGGGCCAATCATTACGCATCCGATGCTTAGACAATGAAAACCCACGAAGTCCTGGCCCTCGTGCTGCTGGCCGTCATGAGCATCGTCGCCACTGCCGCGGTGCGCGGCGCAGACTACGATGCCGCCGTGAGCGCCGCCAACAAGCGCGACTACGTTGCTGCGGCCCAGGAATTTCAGCGCCTCGCCGCGGAGGGTGATCCCCGGGGCGAGAACGGCCTGGGTGTTCTGCATTCCAACGGTCTGGGCGTGCGCAAGGACGAGAAGTTGGCGGCAGAGTGGTTCCGCAAGGCGGCCGGCAAGGGACACAAGGCGGCGCAGAACAATCTCGGGGAGCTGTATCTTGCGGGATCCGGTGTCGACAAGGACTATGCGGTCGCCGAGGAGTGGTTCCGCAAGGCGGCGGCCCAGGGCGACAGCGATGCCCAGAAGAATCTCGGGCTCATTTATGCCGCCGGACTGGGGGTGGACAAGGATTACACCGAGGCCATGGACTGGTTCCAACGCGCCGCCAAGCAGGGCAATGCCGCCGCTCAGACCAACGTCGGACATCTGTTCCGCACCGGCGACGGCGTCGGCCGGGACTATCTGATGGCCTATGCCTGGTACGGGGTGTCGGCCGCAGGCAACCACTCCGGCGCGCCCCAGTACCGGGATTCCGTGGCCCAGTATCTCACCAGCGACGAGCTGGACGCCGGCCGGGATCTGGCCCGGCAACTGTTCATCAAATACGGCAGCAAATAGGCCGTATTTATCATATAGTGGCTGCCGACCCCGGGTGGTCTGCCCGGAAGGCTGGATAAGGCAACAACAACACCCCGTGTAGGGAGGATAGCTACCATGGCAATATCGTTACTCAATAACCGCATCGCCAAGTGGGCCATCGGCGGCGCGCTTGCGGCGCTGTTCGCGGTTCCCACGGCCTGGGCGGAAACCCTTACGGTCTATACGGCGGTGGAAGCCGAGGACCTCAAGAAGTACGCCGCCCGTTTCAACAAGGACAATCCCGACATCCAGATCAAGTGGGTGCGGGATTCCACTGGTATCGTCACCGCCAAGCTGCTGGCCGAGAAAAACAACCCCAAGGCCGATGTCATCTGGGGCCTGGCCGCCACCAGCCTGCTGCTGATGAAAAAGGAAGGCATGCTGGAGCCATACGCCCCGGTTGGCTTGGACAAGCTGGATCCCAAGTTCAAGGACAAGGGCGACGCGCCTTACTGGACGGGTATGGACGCCTGGGTGGCCGCAATCTGCTTCAACACCGTCGAGGCCAAGAAGAACGGCCTTACCGCGCCACGATCCTGGGCGGATCTGACCCAGGTGCAGTACAAGGGCCACATCGCCATGCCGAACCCGAATTCCTCGGGAACCGGCTTCCTGGACGTTTCCAGCTGGCTGCAGATGTTCGGTGAAACCAAAGGCTGGGCCTTCATGGATGCTCTTCACGAGAACATCGATCACTACACCCACTCCGGCTCCAAGCCCTGCAAGCAGGCGGCCCGTGGTGAAGTGGCCATCGGCGTATCCTTCGCTTTCCGTGGCGCCAAGTCCAAGGCCAAGGGTGCACCCCTGGAGATCATTATCCCCAGCGAGGGTATCGGCTGGGACATGGAGGCAACTGCCATCGTCAAGGGCACCAAGAAGCTGAAAGCGGCCCAGGCCCTGGTGGATTGGTCGGTAACGCCGGCAGCCAACAAGATGTACAACGAAGGCTATGCCGTCATCGCCATTCCGGAGCTCGCCAGAGAGGTGAAGTACTTCCCGCCCGGGATCATCGATGCCATGATGAATAACAATTTCGAATGGGCGGCCAAGAACCGCAAGCGCATTCTGAAAGAGTGGCAGGGTCGCTATGACTCCAAGTCCGAGCCTAAGAAGTAGTCCCGGATAAGGCCATCTAAGAGCCCTACAGCCGGTTGCCGGCGCCCCCGGGCGTGGCAACCGGCTTTTTTTTTTCGTCACCAGGGTTACCATGGGCGTTCGATAAGAATAATAGGGGGGGGGATCTGCCATGGGTGAGGCTCAGCAGGCGAAGGGCGAGGCCTTTCTACGCATCTCTGGGTTGACCAAGATGTTCGGGCCGTTCACGGCGCTGAAGGACGTTTCCCTGGAGATCTACGAGGGCGAGTTCGTGTGCTTTCTCGGGCCCTCCGGCTGCGGAAAGACCACCCTGCTGCGCGCCATCGCCGGCCTCGACATCCAGACCACCGGCAAGGTCGAGCAGGCCGGCAAGGACATTTCCGCGCTGCCGCCCTCGGAACGGGACTTCGGCATTGTCTTTCAATCCTACGCCCTGTTTCCCAACATGTCGGTGTCGAAGAACATCGCCTACGGCCTGGAGAACCGTAAGACTTCCAAGGCAGATATCCGCAAGCGCGTGGACGAACTGCTGGAGCTGGTGGGACTGCCGGAGCAGGGTGACAAGTATCCCGCTCAGCTCTCCGGTGGTCAGCAGCAGCGCATTGCGCTCGCCCGCGCCATCGCCGTCTCGCCGGGCCTGCTTCTCCTGGACGAGCCCCTGTCGGCCCTGGATGCCAAGGTGCGGGTGCATCTGCGTCACGAGGTCAAGGATCTGCAGCGCCGGCTCGGGATAACCACGGTCATGGTGACCCACGATCAGGAGGAAGCCCTGACCATGGCGGACCGTATCGTGGTCATGGACCACGGCAAGATTGAGCAGATTGGCACGCCCTTGGAGATTTACCGTGAGCCGCGCACCTCCTTTGTGGCGGATTTCATCGGCACCATGAATTTCGTGCCCGGCGTCATTTGCGGGCCGGCGTCGGCGCGCTTCGGGCAGCTGGAACTCGCTTGTGATACCGACGGAATGGCCGTAGGTACGCCGGTGACCATCGCCGTGCGACCCGAGGACATCGTCGTTCAAGGTGTTACCAGGGATCAGGAAAACGCCTACGAGGCGGGCGTACGCGGGCTCGAGTTCCTGGGTTCCTTCGTGCGTGCCGATTTGATCTCGCAGTCGACGGGTGATGGCTGCTTGCGTGCCGATTTGTCCATCAATCTGGTACGCCGTCAGAGCATCACCGAAGGTGACTCACTGCTTGTTCGGTTGCCGCGGGAACGCATTCTTATTTATCCGGGCAGCGCGAGCCGTGAGTGAGTTTGCCGCAGACGTCCTGACGGCACCCATCGTCAAGCCCAAGTCCAGCCGCGATGACTGGACCATGCGCGCTTTCATGGGCGTCATCGGTCTGTATTTGATCGTCGCGCTGGCTCTACCTCTCTACACCATGCTCTCCAAGAGTCTGGAGGACCACGACGGGTTTTTCATCGGCATTGCCAACTACATCGAGTACTTCTCTACGCCGGCACTCGCCTATTCCATCAACAACAGCCTCTACATCGCGGTCATCACGACCTTCATCACCGTCACCCTGGCGTTTACTTTTGCCTACGCCCTGACGCGCAGCTGCATTCCGTTCAAAGGGCTGTTCAAAAGCATCACGATGATTCCGATTCTGGTGCCGTCGCTGTTGCCGGGGATCGCGCTGGTTTACCTGTTCGGCAAGCAAGGTTTTATCCCGGGCCTGCTGATGGGGCACAGCATCTACGGACCCATCGGTATCATCATCGCCGAGGTCTTCTTCACGCTGCCCCACGCCATCATTATTATCATTACGTCTTTGTCCATCGCCGACTCACGGCTCTACGAGGCGGCGGTGTCGCTTCGCGCCAGCAAGCTGCGCATTTTCTTCACCGTGACGATTCCAGGATGCCGCTACGGTCTCATCAGCGCGGCGTTCGTGGTGTTTACGCTGGCGATCACGGATTTCGGCGCACCCAAGGTGATCGGTGGTGACTTCAACGTGTTGGCCACGGATATCTACAAGCAGGTCATCGGCCAGCAGAACTTCCAGATGGGTGCAGTCGTCAGCGTGGTGCTGTTGATCCCGGCGATACTGGCATTCGTCGTCGACCGCCTCGTACAGCGCAAACAGGTGGCGCTACTGTCGGCGCGGGCAGTGCCGCTGGAGCCGCAGCCGAAACGCGGCTTCGATCTGGTGATGCTCGGCTATGTTCTTCTGGTCAGCTTCTTTCTAATCGGCATGCTGGCGATTTGCCAGTACGCTGCCCTGGTC
This sequence comes from Gammaproteobacteria bacterium, assembly GCA_009937425.1. Classification (GTDB taxonomy): domain Bacteria; phylum Pseudomonadota; class Gammaproteobacteria; order HK1; family HK1; genus JAABYT01. The sequence continues at coordinate 1,678 of JAACFO010000184.1, read as the reverse complement.
AAATTCTATCCTTACGATCTGAGCCTTGGTCTGCACAACTACCAGTTCGACCTCATGGACGGCGGCGGCTGGGACGCTTATTACAATTCCATCAAGCTGGCCCTGTACACGGGATTCTTCGGCACCATCGTCGTTTTTTCCGGCGCCTATCTGGTGGAGAAGGGGCGCGGCTTCGACCAGGGCCGGGCCCTGTTTCAATTCCTCGCCATGATGCCCATGGCGGTGCCGGGCCTGGTGCTGGGCCTCGCCTACATCTTTTTCTTCAACCACCCGGACAATCCGTTCGGCTTCATTTATCACACCATGATAATCCTGGTGATAAGCACCATTACGCACTTCTACACCGTCAGCCACCTGACGGCGCTGACCGCGCTCAAGCAGATGGATGCAGAGTTCGAGGCGGTGGCGGCGTCGCTGAAGCAACCGTTTTACAAAACCTTTATGAGGGTCACGGTGCCGGTCTGCCTGCCGGCCATCCTGGACATCAGTATTTACCTGTTCGTCAATGCCATGACCACGGTGTCGGCGGTCATCTTCCTGTACGGCCCGGACACGAATCTGGCCTCGGTGGCGGTGCTGAACATGGATGACGCCGGCGACATTGCACCGGCGGCGGCCATGGGCATGATGATCTTCTACACCGCGGCCGGCGTGCGCGGGCTGCACTACTTTCTCACCCGGGGGCTGGAAAAGAGCACCCAGGCGTGGCGCGCGCGCTGATCCGCGCGCGTCAGGCCGGCGACGCTTCGCCCCTGGCCTCGCTGAGCAGCCAGTCCCGGAAGGCCGCGATTTTCGGATGCTCCGCCGTGTTGGCCGGACACACCAGATAGTAGGCATACTCCGATGGCAGGCTGAGGGTGAAGGGCCGTACCAAACGTCCCGCCGCCAACTCGTCGGCGGCCAGTACCGCCCGCGCCAGGGCCACACCCTGGCCCGCCATGGACGCCTGGATGACCATCCCGGAATCGGTGAATATCGGCCCCCGTGTCGGATCCACCCGCTCCACTCCCGCCGCCAGCAACCAGGTTCGCCAGTCACCATGGCCATCGTCGTGGAGCAGCACCTGGTGCTCTAAATCCTGGGGATCCCGCAGGGGATGGGGACCCTCCAGAAGCGCCGGACTGCACACGGGGAAGATATCTTCCGTCATGAGCCAGTCGGCGCGCAGCCCCGGGTATTTGCCGCGGCCGTAGCGAATGCTCACGTCCACGTCGCCCCCGGCGAAATCGGTGAGCTCTGCCGAAGGGTCGATGCGCAAATCGATATCCGGCCGGATCTGACGAAAACGCCCCAACCGCGGCACCAGCCAGCGGGCCGCGAAGGAGGGCAGTGCCGACACCGTCAGCGGCCCGGGCGCCTGCTTGCTGACCAGGTTGTCAGTGGCCTCGTTCAGGAGCGTGAAAGCCCTGGACACGGACGGTAAATAAGCCTGGCCATCGTCGGACAGCAGCAGCGCCCGGTTCAGGCGCTTGAACAGCTTACGCCCCAGGTGTTCCTCCAGGGCCTTGACCTGGTGGCTGATGGCGGCCTGGGTGACGTGCAACTCCTCGGCGGCCCGGGTGAAGCTCAAATGACGGGCCGCGGCCTCGAAGGCGCGCAGGGCATTGAGTGGGGGTAAGCGTTTGGCCACAGGTGTAGTCACCTTACAATTTCTAATCCGAAATCTCAATAATAGTCG
>JAACFO010000183.1 GCA_009937425.1 Gammaproteobacteria bacterium | reverse complement strand
CCTTCTTCGTCGCCTTCCGCCTGCCGAATTTTCTCCGCCGATTATTCGCCGAGGGTGCCTTCTCTCAGGCTTTCGTGCCGATTCTGGGCGAGTACAAGAGCCAGCGCAGCCACGACGAGGTTCGCCAGTTGGCCGCCCACGTGGCCGGCACCCTGGGGGCGGTGCTGTTGGTGGTAACGGCGCTCGGCATACTGGCGGCGCCGGTGCTGGTGATGATTTTCGCTCCCGGATTTCTCGCCAACGAGGAAAAGTACACGCTCACCGTGCAAATGGTGCGCATCACCTTTCCTTATATATTGTTCGTTTCCCTTACCGCCTTCGCCGCGGGTCTGCTCAACACCTACGGCCGTTTCGGCGTGCCCGCGTTCACACCGGTTCTGTTGAATCTGGCCCTCATCGGCGCGGCGCTCTGGCTTGCGCCCCTGATGGACGAGCCGGTTACGGCGCTGGCCTGGGGGGTTCTCATCGCAGGATTCGCCCAGCTCGCATTTCAGTTGCCGTTTCTCAAGCGCCTGGGCCTGCTGGCGATGCCGCGCCTGTCCCGTGCCCACGAGGGTGTCGGCCGTGTGGTGCGTCTGATGATTCCGGCGGCGTTCGGCGCGTCCGTTGCGCAAATCAATCTGCTTGTGGACACACTCATCGCGTCCTTTCTGGTTACCGGCAGCGTCTCCTGGCTTTATTACTCGGATCGCATGGTGGAGTTTCCGCTGGGGGTATTCGCCATCGCCATGGCCACGGTTATTCTGCCGAGCCTTTCCCAGCACCACGCCGAGGAAGCCGGTGATGCGTTCTCGGACACCCTCGATTGGGCGCTGCGCTGGGTGCTGGTGGTGGCGACGCCATCGGCGGTGGGTCTGGCGCTTCTTGCCGATCCCATTCTCACGACCCTGTTTCAATACGGTGAGTTCACCCCCCGCGACGTGCACATGGCGAGCCTGAGTCTCATGGCCTATGCCATCGGCTTGGTCGGATTCATGCTCATCAAGGTGCTGGCGCCGGGATACTTCGCCCGCCAGGACACGCGCACGCCGGTACGCGTAGGTATTATCGCGCTGTTGGCGAATCTGATCTTGAACCTGGCGCTGGTCGTGCCGTTCAAGCACGCCGGACTGGCGCTCGCGACTTCTCTAGCGGCGTTCATCAACGCCGGGTTGCTGTATCGGGGGTTGCGCCGGGACGGCATCCACCGGCCTCGGCCGGGATGGATAGGCTTTGTCACGAAAGTTACTTTCGCGACTCTGATGATGGCGGCGTTTCTTGTTTACCTGCGCGATACGCCGTCTTCGTGGTTCGACGCCGATATTACGCTGCGGGTTGTTCGCCTTTCATTCATGGTCATGGGCGGCGCTGCCGTTTACGCGCTGTGTCTCGTGAGTGTCGGACTTCGGCCGCGGCATTTGCGCGCCCGCCAGGCTTCATAGAAACATGGAATTGGTACGCGGTCTTCACAATTTGCACGGGCACCATCGTGGTTGCGCGCTTACTATCGGTAATTTCGACGGCGTGCACCGGGGCCACCAGGCGGTTTTCGCGCAACTCGCGGCGATCGCCGGGAGCAACCATGTGCCGAGTGCCGCGTTGACCTTCGAGCCCCAGCCGCGGGAGTTTTTTTCCGGCGAGAACGCACCGGCGCGACTCACGCGCTTTCGCGAAAAAGTGCAGGCACTAACGGAGGCACCGTTGGATTGCATCGTCGTCGAGCGCTTTACCCGCGCCTTCTCGCAACTTTCGCCGCAAGCGTTTATCGACGATGTGCTGATTAAGGCGCTCAACGTGCGCCACGTGGTGGTCGGCGAGGACTTTCACTTTGGTCACCGTGCCCGCGGCTCCTTCATGACATTGGAGGAGGCCGGACAGAAGCAGGGATTCGGTGTTACGCGCTGCGTCACCTTCGAAGTCGATGGACGCCGCGTCAGCAGCAGCTGGGTGCGTGATGCCCTTGCCGACGGTGAACTCGCCAAGGCGGCGGAGTTGCTGGGCAGGCCCTATTGCATTCAAGGCCTGGTCACCCACGGCGAGAAACGGGGGCGCAGCATCGGTTTTCCCACCGCCAACGTTTTTCTGCGCCGCCTGACGACTCCATTATCCGGTGTTTACGCTGTGTTGGTTCACGGCCTCAGTGACGCGGCCCTGGCGGGCGTCGCGAATCTGGGCAGACGACCAACCGTGAAAGGCAGCCGGAAACTCCTGGAAGTGCATCTGTTCGACTTCGACGAAGACATTTACGGCCGGCACCTGAGCGTCGAGTTCGTGGGCAAACTCAGGGACGAACGGAAGTTCGATTCCCTGGAGGCGCTCAAGGCGCAAATTATCCACGATGAGAGTGCCGCGCGGGGGCTGCTGGGTGTCTGAAGTGAATGAGGAAATTGGAAGTCTGCGTTGGTTGTGGCTTGCCGTTGCCGTTGCCGCCGCCGATCAGGGAACCAAATTGCTGGCCGAACAACTGTTGGTTATCCACGAGCCGGTGGCGGTGCTGCCGTCTTTCAATCTGTTCTTGACCTACAATCTCGGCGCCGCATTCAGTTTTCTTCGCGACGCGGGGGGCTGGCAACGCTGGCTGTTCGCCCTGTTGTCCACGGGTGTGAGTGTTTTTATCGTCCTGTGGCTGCGGCGTATTCCCAGTACCCAAAGGTGGCTTGCCTGTTCGCTGGCACTGGTGCTCGGCGGTGCCGTCGGCAATCTCATCGACCGCTTGTTCAGACCTGGTGGCGGAGTGGTGGACTTCATCGACATCTACTACGGCACCTGGCACTGGCCGGCCTTCAACGTCGCGGACTCCGCCATCACCGTCGGCGCCGTCATGCTGGTGTGGAGCACCCTCCGACCCTCACAAAGCGAATAAGGCAAGAGGTACCCGCAAGAGGTACCCGGTACCTCTGTCGAATAAGGCAAGAGGTACACGGTACCTCTGTCGAAGGAAGTGGCCGAGGCCCCGTAGTTCCTACAGGTGGCATGGATAAATTCCTGGCAAAAGAAAACGCCGCCGTCGTTTCCGACGGCGGCGTGGTTGCCATCCTGGCAGCGGGGAGACTCCTTATTCTTCCTGGGCCCAGTAGGTGGGTACCCGTGGTAGCGCGATGTTCGGGTTGACCGAGGTCGCACCACCACCGCCACCGATGAGTAGCGTGATCCCTTCCGGTTGGAAGATGGGCACGGCCTGCGACGGGATACCACTACCCAGACCGTAGGTACGATCCGACTTGGTGAGGTTGGTGTCGTCGCCGACGCCGTCCCAGTTCTGCACCGCGCTGCCGTCGAGCACGTCCACGGCGTAGAGCTTGCCGACTCCCTCCTGGATGGAGCAGTTCGTGGGATCGATGACCTTCTCCGGCACGTAGGTCGTGAAGAATATCTTGCCGTCGAGCACCACGGGTGCCGCGAGTCCTTTCTCACCGACGCCTTCGAGGTCGATGAACCAACCATCGGCGGCCTTGAGATCATCCATGTTCGCCGTCACCGTGAAGTCGACGATGTCGGTGACATCCATGAGGTCTCCCGCGAGGGATGGATCGACCAGCTGGCCCTGCAGCGTCGTGTAGCTGTCGGCGAGGCCGTCGCTGTCGGCGTCGGTCATGCCGTACAGATACATGTCGCGGAAGGCGTAGATGCGGTCCTGGACGGTTTCGTCCAGAGGATGAGAGCGATTGCCCGTGGTCAGGACCACGAGATCGTGGGCCGCGACACCCGGGATCGCGCCGTCATGCACGCGCACCACATCGGGCGGATAGAAAAGCTTCCGCCTGTCGAGGGGATCGATGTCGTTGGAAATGCTCGCCAGCTTACCGACCACCGGCTTGATGCTGGAGGAACCGTCAGTCAGGTCGGGCTCCACGTCGATGCGCCACAGCTGTCCACCGGTGTCGCCCACGTAGATGCGATCGGTGCTGCCGTCACCATTGGTGTCCATCATCGAGAGATCCGACGGGATGGGATAGACCATGTCCGGCACGATGAGCTGATTGCTGATGCCGTGGTCCGTGCCGCTGATGACGAACTCCATCGCTCCGGTATAGGGATTGACGAAGTAGATGCTGTTGCCGTTACCGCCCGAGCCGAAAACACTATCCTGGAAGTCGTCGTAGCCACCGGACATGACCATGACCGATCGCTTCGCGGCGACGCTCGGAGTATTTCCGTCGCCGAAGCGCATCTTGGTGATCTGCGGCTTCGACCAGGTCTGGCCCAGGCTCGAGAAGTTGCCCGCGCCGCCTTCGATACGCCACATGTAGGTGGGCGGAATATCGTTGGTCTGCTGGCCCGCGGTCGCAGTGTAGGCCGTGGACTGCGGAGTGCCTGGGGTTACATCGACCGCGTAGACGTTGCGGCCACCGCGGCGCATGCCGATGATGAGGCGCACGAAGTCACCCTCGTCCTCCTCGATGTAGCCGTTGCTGTCGAGGTCGCTGCCGGCCTCGATGATGCCGTTGCCGTTGCGATCGTTCATCCACACCGACGGCGTTCCGTCCAGTCCGTAGATGTGCGTGCCCGCAAAGTTGTCGCGCAGCTCCTTCTGCCTGGCCAGTGTCGCCTGGGGATAGAAGATCCACTCCTCGACACCGTTGGTGGCGTTGACCGCTCGCAGGCCGCCGTCGTTGGTACCGACGAACAACTTGATCATCGGGTCGTCCTCGGTGCCGCCGAAGGTCACGGCCACGGCGCTGGAGTGCAGCGGATCGTGGAACGCGAAGCGGCGCCCGGCGCTGGCCAGCGACGCGACGTCCTCGAGGCCGTCGATGTCGGTGCCGATCATCCAGTCGATGATTTCCTCGCGGTCGTCGGGGGTGGAGGCAAAGGCCAGGTCGCCGAAGAGCACCTGGGTGCGCTTCTCACGCTCAGCCTTGGTGCCGCTCAACCCTTTCAGGATGCCCTGGTCCCCGCCACCGGCGGATGCCACCGTGTGTGTGACGTTGTCCAGAGCCGAGAAGCTGGGCGCTGCCGTGCTCGTGTAGGTGAGCACCCGACGGTTCGCAGGCGCGGGGATCTCCAGGCCGGCTCCACCGACCTTGATCTCCGAGCCGTCCTGGACACCGCCCCAGAAGGACTCCGCGGTGTCCTCGATACGGCCGAGATCCGGATTCAACGGATCCTTGACGACCGCCGGATCGGCTTCTGCGTCGAGCACCTCACCCAGATCGGCGCATGCCTTCGGGGTGCCGCTCTTGTCCTTCGGCCACAAGGTGCTGTCGCTCCCCGTGCTGGGGCAGAGCTGGTACTTCTTCAGGTTACCTTCCCAGCGAACGGACGCCGAAGGCTTGAAGAGTGAGAAGTACACGTCGCTGCGGTGGAAGAGCTTGTTGAAGGCGTTCACCGAGAGCGTCGGCGCCGCGAACGAGGTGGAGCGGTTGAGGATGTCGGTGAAGATATTCGTCACCTCGCGCACCAGCTGGTCGGCATCTTTCGCCTCGTGGAACTTGCCGCCACCGAGGGCTGCCATCTCCACGAGCCACTTGCTCGAGAAGTTGAAGCCGATGGTGTAGGTGATGACGTTCTGCATACCCGCCACGGGGCTCTGGTCCTCGTCGTGCAGGTACTTCACGAGCTCGTGGCCGCAGGCCTGCTCGCCGTTACCGCCGGCGCAGGTCGCTTCACCCGTGTAGGTCCTGATGGCGTCCTCGGAGTGGTTGTGATTGGCGATACCGTCCGTCAGCAGGATGATGAAGTTCGACTGACAGTTGGACTCGATCGGACTCTTGTACGTGGGATTACCCTTGATCCTCTCGTAGATGCAATCGTCGTGATTGAGATCGTCGTCCGAGCAGTCGCCGGGCTGATCGATGCTGGTGCCGCCGCCACCCCAGGAGCCCGGGTGGCTCACACGCGTATTGCGCCGCACCTTGGGATTGCTGCTGCCGGCGTTCGGGTTCGGTTGATACGTACTGTCCCGATCCCAGCCGCGGTGAGCGCCGTAGAGCACGTCCTGTCCGGCGTAGTAGAGGGCCGCCTCGTAGAGGGTATCCACGATGGGGGTATGCCCGTTGTGATCGAGCCCGTCGACGATCTCCTTGAGCACCGTGCGCACGGTCCTCTGACCGGCGCCGGTGGTCGCCAACGCACCCTGGACCTTGAGCATCAGAGTCGGGGCCTTGAGCTTGTCCCGATCCCAGGTCACCTCGTTGCGCGCGCCGCCGGAGACGTATTCTTCGAAGATGGCCAGCGCGTTGCCCGGCAGCCAGCCGGCGCCGTTGACGATCTCCTGGATGATGGGCGCGAGATCAGGCGAGGTGTACTGGACACCCTGGGTATGATCCGGTGCCACCCAGTCCACGCTGGCGGTCGTCTTGGCACGCTTGGCGAGATCGTTCTTCACGTCCGCGAAGGTCGCCGCGTCGGCACCCTTCTCGCCCCTGAAGCGCAGAGTGGTCGCACCGCTCTGGTCGGCGTCCGCCGTAAACACGAGCCGCGCCTCCAGGATCTTCTGACCCTTGGTCACGGGGATGTCCGTGAAGCGCATGCCGCTGATCTTCGCGCTGTCGAAGTCGAGATCGGTGCTTCCCAGATCGACGGTACCCGCTGCCACGACTTCCTCGGCGTCGTCGGGCTGGGCCTGGATCTGACGCTGCACCCACTGGTCGATGCACCCGCTGGGTGCGGACGTCTCGTCGTAGCTGATACGCAGGATCGGCGCGTTGGTGGGGTTCGAGTCGAAGCTGTAGCCGACCCGCGGGCCGTGCTTCGTATTCGAATCCTTGAGGCCCATGAGGAAGCCCATGGAGTTATTACCGCACCAGCCGGCGCGATCGACCACGTGCTGGACCAGGTTCTTGATGTCGACGGTCTGGGCCGACACGCCGGCCGTCCAGGGGTCGGGAGTCCAGGTCTCGGTGGTGATTCCCATGGTCGTCGGCACGCCGCTGGTCAGCCCGAAATACGCATTGGTGAACTCGGGCATGTTATCGATATCGTAGGCCATGATCTCGACCTCGAGCTCGCCGGCGTCGTCCTGGGTGGGTACGAACTCGATATGCGCGCTCTCGATCGTGGCGCCCTGGGGGATGCCCACGCCGTTGAAGCGCAGGCCCACCCACTGGTTCTCGGGATCGGTCTTCTCCGTGGTCCAGTCGATACGCAAGCGCGGTGCACGGTCGGAGTCGCGGTTGTGGGTATAGGCGACGTGCCATATCGTTGTCAGGGACCCAGCCCGGGCGATTGATGATTTCCTGAACGATGGCGGTAATGTCCGGTGTCTTGTATATGTCGTCTGCGGTCCAGGGCTCCGGATCCATCCAATCGGTGAATGAGGTAGTCGTTGGCCGGCTGGTTATGTTTCCGTCAACGGTAGTGTAGGTATTGGCATCGTCGGTGGCCTCGCCTTGGATGCGCAGGGTGAACCCGATGGCGCTGTCGGATTCGTCGGCGACGAACTCCAGCTCGGCGCTCAGTATGGTCGCACCCTGGGGAATGGCGACATTGCGAAAACGCATGCCGGCGACCTGGAGGCCGCCATCATAAGCGAGCTCGACGTCACTACTGCCGAGGCTCACGCCTTGACTGCCGCCGATGTCCTGCTCCCCGTCGTCCGTGTCAGTGTCCACCTGGGTCTCGAAAGAGTTGCCGCCGGCCGACGGCGCGCCGACGGTGCGGACCTTATCGAGCACCGGACTGTCGAGGGACACCTTGCCGAGGTTCGCGGTGCCCGCGCAGTCCCAAAGCTCGAGAATCGGCGTCACCCGGCAGTCGATCTGCTCGGCATCATCGATGCCCTGGCTGATGCGCACGTTGACGTCGGCCGAATTGGGATCGGTGGTGACCTCGCTCACATCCTTGTCGACGTAGCTGACCGGATAGAGGATCGGGCCGCCCGGGTCGGAGAAGCGCATCAGGCCGATATTGACGTTGTTGACGCCGTCAATGATCTTCTTCATGGCCACCTTCATGTTGTCCATGCGATCCATGCCGGTACCGCTGACGGTACCGCTCATGCTTCCGGAGGTGTCCAGGATCATGAGCACATTGGGGCGGATTCCCGCGCTCACCGAGGCGGCGCCGAGATAGATCTCGGTATCGTCGGCTTGTAGTCGTGTGGGCAGGCCGGAACCGATGCCGGACAGGACACCAACCACGATGGCGAAGGAGACGCTGAAATACTTTGAACGATTCATGATGGCTTCTCGCACTATGCTGATTCGATTAGCGGGTGCTCGGCACGGGCCGGCCCGCGGAATTCTTCTTCACGCGAATGACGCGCTGACTGGTCGCGGGCTGTGCCGCGCGCACGGATGCGCTGCCGGCGACACCGGTCGCGGCGGACGACACGTCGCGTGCGCTGTTCGCGCTGCCGCTGTCCGTATTCGCCTGGCACGCGTAGTTCGCGGCCTCGTTCACGGTCCACCCACCGCGGCAGCTCTCGGCGCCGAAGGCGGGCGTTGCACAAATCTGCCTGGGCGGCTCGATGCGCTGGATGACGCTGGCCTCGCTGTTGTCGTCACAGATGACCCCGTAAAAGATGCCGTCGCCGTCTTCGCCGTAGTTGCCTATGGACACGGGCTGGGCGGCGCCGACGGACTGCGCGAAGAGGGCGGCGCAGGTCAGGACCAGGGCTGTTGCTAGGCGTTGCTTCATCACTCTCATCTCCGTTGCCTCTCGTTTCACGGGGCATGTCGCCAACGGCGCTGCCACGGGCTTTGTCTGCTCGCAAGGGGAGTATCGTCCAATAAACAATCACTTACAGGCGAACCCGGGCCGAAGTGAGAACCCTGTCGCGCGGCATCCGACGGTCGTCGCGTCTCGGCGGATGAACGGTGGATCGGGGCGCGATCGGGATGTGTGACCTGGGTCACAGAGACCCCGGTGACCCGCCGGGCAGGCCCCTCGAGGGGGCGGCAGCGAAGGGAGATCGGCAGCCCCTCAGGCCCTCAGGAGCGCGTTTCAGGTACGCCTCCTGGGGGTTGGTTCTCGGCGTCTTCCGGGGCTCCCTGAAGGGGTGCGAGGCACCCAGGTCGACGAGGCGGGAGGAGGGGCGACGGTGATCGAACGGATTCCGGGAAGAGGGTGACTAATTTCTCCGCATCGAATCCTTAACGTCCTAATCCGGGCTCTCGGTCACATGGCTCTGCAGTCGATGGTGTCCGTGCGACTGTGATGGCCTCCGCAGTTCGTCATCGTTTCTCGTCGATCGGTGACGAGCATCACAGGTTAACTGTTACCCCACACACAGTACGACTTGCGCACGATCCATAAGATACGCAGCGAATCTCAACACACGCGAGCTCGATAGGGACTCGACTCCAGAGTGACGTCATCAGTGTTTAGAAAAATTGGGGAATTAGTCATGAAACCTACTCAGAAGCTAGTCACCGGCATCGGCATAATCGCCGTAACGGTATTCGGGTTCTCTTCGCTGGCATACGCCGTAAACGAGAAAGAGCCGAACTCGAGCGTCTCGTCGGCCCAGGCTCTGCCCGCCTCGGGGAGCGAGCTCAACGTCTCCGGGAATATTGCCACCACTGTCGCGCGGAACAGTCCGCCCGTTTACGATGTGGATTTCTACTCGTTCTTCGCCTTCGCCGGCGACAGCCTCGACGTGAACGTGAGCGGTGCCGGCGCCCAGCCTCTTGCCGCGACCAGCGTCGGGCTCTTCGGCCCTGCTCCGAACTACACCCTGCTGGACGACAGCGGTTTGGGTATCGCGGGCCGCGTGGTGAGCGAGGACGGTGTGTATACCGTGGCGGTGGCCAACGCCTACGCGGGCTTCTCCAGCGGCGGTAATGTCAACGGCGGCGCCAGTGGGAGTGGTGATTACAGCCTGCGCATATCGGGCATCTCCCAGTCGGTCACGGAAGTGGACATCGACGTCAAGCCCGGCAGGCGCGCGAAGGAGACCGCGCGCATCAAGCTCTGGAAAAAGAACCGGATCAAGGTCGCCATCCTGGGCAGTAAGGACTTCGATGTTGCCACTGTGGATACCTCGACGCTCCGGTTCGGAGCCACGGGCACAGAGGAAACTCTCAAGAAGTGCAAGCGCCGCTTTAAGGACGTCAATCGGGACGGCTACAAGGATCTGGT
>JAACFO010000059.1 GCA_009937425.1 Gammaproteobacteria bacterium | reverse complement strand
ATGCGCTGGCCTTCGGCCGCGGCCCGGGCTCCTTTACCGGCGTGCGCATAGGGGCGGGTGTCATCCAGGGACTCGCCTACGGCGCCGATCTGCCGGTAGTGCCGGTATCCTCGTTGCAGGCGCTGGCCCAGGGCGCCCTCCGGGAAAGTGCAAGCCCCCGTGTGCTGGCGGCCTTCGACGCACGCATGGGTGAAGTCTATTGGGGTGCGTACGCAGACGACGGGAGTGGCCTGATGAGAGCTGACATGGATGATCTCGTATCGATTCCCGAGGACGTACCCATTCCCGGCGGCAATGGCTGGTTGGGAGCAGGGCAGGGTTGGGGTGCCTACGCCGGCGCACTCAGTGAGCGCATGGGCGAGAAGCTTATGGGGACGCAACCGGATCGCCTGGTGCGGGCACTGGACGTCGCGACCCTGGCCAGGGCAGCCCATGCACGCGGCGACAGCGTCGGCGCTGAGGACGCGTTACCCGTGTACGTCAGAAACAAAGTCGCCAGGAAGCGCGGCGAATGAGCGCGGATAATGGTCGCTTGCGCGATTCGCCGTCTACACTCACGGGCCACCAAGAGGTTATAAAATGAAGGTCGAAGATCAGGCTCTGACTTTGTGTTTTCCGACGCCGATTTGGCGGCTGGACTTCAGTGATTACCAGTCGGTGAACACGGCAATCCGCGATGAGCTGGAGGCGCTCGGGTGGGATAAGCTCGGTGAAAGGCAACGAGCGATAATCCACCCGTCGCATACATTCAGTGAAGATAGCTTCGTCACTGTGGACGAGGTGCCCTCCATACAGGTGGTTCTCGAGTTTTTCGTCAGCGCCTGTAACGCCATCGCCAGGGAACGCAACTGGGATACACGCGAGACTCAGGTAACACTGCAGAACTACTGGGTACACGCAACGCCGCCCGGCGAGCTGACCCAGTATCATGACCACAAGCCGGGCCTCCTGAGTGGTGTCTACTACGTGGACAAGCCGGAAAACAGCGGTGATTTGATATTCATCGACGTCAATCCCTATCAAGCATACGGGCCGCGGCTGTTACCCGGCGAAACGGATCCCATCACGCGCCCGGAGATCACTTTCAAGGCCGATGAGGGCACCATGCTGATCTTCCCGGCATGGCTGCCCCACAAGGTGCCCCGCAACAGCAGCGACCGGCGGCGGATTTCCATCAGCTTTAATGCTATATGAATGTTAACTATAAATCGTGTAATAACAAATGGTTACATAAATAACTTAATGTCAATTAGCGATTAGTTTATCCGCTTCACCCGATAGTGTGAAATTCCGCCGGCTCTATAAAGATGCCCTGCGGGTGTGCTTTAATGCCGCGCCATGTTCAAACCCCTCGAAGTCTATGTGGGCCTGCGCTATACGCGGGCGAAACGGCGTAATCACTTCATCTCCTTCATCAGTCTGAGCTCGATGCTCGGCATCGCCCTGGGGGTTACGGCACTGATCACGGTGTTATCGGTGATGAACGGCTTCGAGAAGGAATTGCGCGAGCGCATTCTGGGCATGGCTTCCCACGCCACCATCTCCCGTTTTCGCAGTTCCCTGGAGAACTGGCCCAGCGTGGCGGAAAGAGCCAGGCAACACCCCCGGGTGATCGGCGTGGCCCCCTATGTGCAGGGCGAAGCCATGTTGACCCGTGGGCGCTACGTGCGCGGCGCCCTGGTGCAGGGCGTGTTGCCGCAGGTGGAGCCGGAAGTCTCGGACATCGACAAGTACATGATTGCCGGAAAACTCGATTCCCTGCGCCCCGGTGAATTCAACGTGGTGCTCGGCAATGGGCTCGCCGGCGCTCTGGGGGCGCGGGTCGGCGACAAGGTGACCGTGGTGGCGCCGAAAGCCACGTCCACACCGGCGGGCATACTGCCGCGCCTGCGCCGCTTTAACGTCACCGGAATATTCGAGGTCAAGCACGGTCAGTACGACACGCAGCTTGCGGTAGTGCACGTGGACGATGCGGCACGCCTGTTCCAACTCGAGGACGGGGTTACGGGACTGCGTTTGAAGCTCGACGACATGTTTCTCGCTCCGGCCGTGGGCAGGGAGCTCGCCGCGGATCTGCCTGGCACTTTCTGGGTGCGCGACTGGACCCACTATCACGCCAATTTCTTTCGCGCCCTCAAGACCGAGAAGACCGTCATGTTCGTGATCCTGACGCTCATCGTGGCGGTGGCCGCATTCAACATCGTCTCGGCGCTGATCATGGTGGTGACGGACAAGGAATCCGATATCGCCATCTTGCGCACCCTGGGCGTAACGCCGGGCAGCGTCATGATGATCTTCATTGTTCAAGGCACCCTCATAGGATTGATCGGCACATTGCTCGGCATGTTCGGAGGTGTTGCCCTGGCCAATAACATCGAAACTCTGGTGCCGGCAATCGAGCAGTTATTCGACACCAAGTTCTTGTCGCCGGATGTTTACTACATCAGTGACGTGCCCTCGGACATGCGCTGGTCCGATGTCAGCCTGATCAGCGTGGTGGCATTTGCCATGTCCATCGTCGCGACGATTTATCCGGCGTGGCGCGCATCGCGTACGCAACCCGCCGAGGCTTTGCGCTATGAGTGACGGCTTGGCCATCGAATGCCGCGGACTCTCGCGCAGTTTTCAGGAAGGCGGCCTGCACGTGGACGTGCTGGAAAATGTCGACGCGAAGGTCGCCATCGGCGAACGCATCGCCATCGTCGGCGCGTCCGGATCGGGTAAGAGCACGCTGTTGCATCTACTTGGGGGACTGGATAAACCCACAAGCGGTGAAGTGTTGGTTACCGGTGTGAGCATGGCGGAGCTGGGGGAAGCAGCCCGCGGGCGGCTTCGCAACGAAGCCCTGGGCTTCGTTTACCAGTTTCATCACCTGCTGCCGGAGTTCACTGCCCTGGAGAATGTCGCCATGCCCTTACTGGTGCGCGGCGAGTCGGTGGCCGAGGCGCGCGGCGCCGCGGGCGAGATGCTCGATCGTGTCGGGCTCGCCGAGCGCGTGCGCCACAAACCCGGGGAACTGTCAGGTGGTGAACGACAGCGGGCCGCCATCGCCAGGGCGCTGGTATCGCGTCCGCGCTGCGTGCTGGCCGACGAGCCCACGGGCAATCTCGATCGGCAAACCGCGGAGCGTGTTTACGCGCTCATGTTGGAGCTCAATCAAGAACTCGGCACGAGCCTGGTGCTGGCAACCCATGACATGGAACTGGCAGGACGCATGGATCGCGTGCTGCGCTTGGAAGACGGCGGGCTGCACCCGGCCTGAACTGCGTTTTAACTAAGATCCCGGCCGCAGGTTGTCGCGGGCCTCGCGGCGTCTGCGCCGTTCCCGCCATGAACTCATGACGTGAATTCGCCAGATCACCCGCACGGCAATGTGCCCGACCACGGCGGATGCCACTCCCAGCACGAAGCATCCGAGCAGAAACGGCTCCCATACGGCGTCGAGTTCAGTCATTAACCATTCGCCGGACAATTCGAAGTCCACGTCCCGTGGCTCCTGTCCGAGTATCCACGCCCCGGTTTTGTAGGCTGCATAAAGGAATGGCGGAATGGTGATGGGGTTCGTCACCCACACCAGGGAGATGGAGATCGGCAGATTGCAACCGATAAGAATGGCCATGGCGGCAGCCAGAGGCATTTGAAAGGGCACGGGCACGAAGGCGCAGAACAAACCCACCGATACACCCCAGGCCACGGAGTAGCGGTTCAGGTGCCAGAGATCGCTATTGTGTAGAAGCTCCCCGAACAGGCGCCGCAGCCGATGATCCCCTTCCGGGGGATGGAAGCGCGACAGCATTCTTTTCAGAATTTTTCGCGGCATGGATGCTCTCTCGGACGCGGATTCAGTGGGCTGATTGCCGTGGCGCCAAGTGTAGCTAATTCGCAATCTGTGGCCAGTGTTATGCTGATTTTCCTCACGGCTGTCTAAGACCAGGGAAGGCTTGCGGGTATGCGCACAGGGATTGTGCTGATGGCGCTCGGCGTCGTGTTCCTCGCCCTGGCGCCGGACGTGCCGGATGCCTTCTTTGTATGCTTTTTACCTGTTTGCATGCTGTTGGCCTGGCTCAACAAGGCGCTCAGGCCGGTTGCCCTGTTCGCTTGTGGATTTCTGTGGGCGTTGTTGCATGCCCACTACACTGACGGCATTGTTGCCGGCTTGCCGAGGGCTGACGAGGGCCGCTTGCGATTCGACTTCAACGTATCCGAGGCCCGGCGCGACGGGCGGCCGGTGGGCTTGCGGGGGAGGCTTCGCCTCAGCTGGTACCAACATGCGCCCCTGGTGCAACCCGGCCAGCAATGGCAACTCGCGGTGCGCCTCAAGCGCCCCCGCGGGCTCGTCAACCCCGGCGGCATGGACTACGAGCGCTGGCTGTTCAGGCACGGCATCACCGCCACCGGCTATGTGCTCTCCACCGCCGGCAACCGGCTCACCGGAGCCGATGGTCCGGCGGGCCTGGACGGACTCCGCCACGAGCTCGCCGGCGCTATTGGCAGCCGGCTGGCGGGACACGCCTCGGGTGCCATCATCACGGCCCTGGCCGTGGGGGCTCGGGGGGCCATGTCCAGCGAACAGTGGCAAACCCTGCGAGCCACCGGCACCAGTCATCTGATGGCCATATCCGGATTGCACATCGGATTGGTGGCTGGACTGGCTTACCTCATCGTTATCCGACTCTGGGCTGCGGCCGGTACGCCGGTGCTGTTGCTGGCGGCGCCCCAGGCGGCGGCAGCGGTGGCGATGCTGGCCGGCTTTGTCTACGCGGGTCTTGCCGGATTCGCCCTGCCAACCCAGCGGGCCCTGGTGATGCTGGCGGTGATCATGGCCGCTGTCATTCTGCGCAGGCGCGTGGCGCCGAGTACATCCCTGTGTCTGGCCCTGGCGGTGGTGCTGGTATTCGATCCCTTCGCCGTGCTATCGGCGGGCCTGTGGCTGTCCTTCGGGGCGGTGGCCGCGATTTTGCTGGGCATGAACGGGCATATTCGGGGCATTCGGCAAGCCCGCTGGCGACGCCTGTGGTGGCGTTGGGGGCGTGTGCAATGGCTGGTGGCGGTTGGTCTATTGCCCGTCACTATCGGTTGGTTTCTCGAATACCCGCTGATCGCCCCCGCCGCCAACCTGGTGGCTGTGCCCTGGGCAGGATTCGTGCTCGTGCCCGTGGCGCTGGCGGCGGCGGCATTGTTGCTGCCGTTTCCGGCCATCGGCGGGGCATTGCTCGAAGCTGCCCGCTGGGCGGCGGATGTCCTATGGCAATTCCTGGACGCTCTCGCCGGTGTAGATCTGATATTGCGTCCCTACGGTGCGCCACCGGCAACTGCGGTGGCGGCCGCCTGTGTGGGCGCCGTGCTGCTCATCGCTCCCCGGGGCTTCCCCGGCCGAATCCTCGGTGTGATCTGGTTGCTGCCATTATTATCGTTTCCCGTCCCCCGGCCGGAGCACGGCGACTACTGGCTGACTCTTCTGGATGTGGGACAGGGCCTGGCCGCGGTGGTGCGCACCCGCTCCCATGTTCTCATCTACGACACGGGCCCGCGCTATGGGTCGGGCTTCGATGCCGGCGGCGATGTCATCGCACCTTATCTACAACACCGCGGCATCGGCGCCGTGGATATGCTGATCGTCAGTCACCGCCACAACGACCATGCCGGTGGGGTAGAGGGTTTGCTGGCTGCGGTGCCCGCCGCGCACACCATGACCAACGTGGACACCGTCCCGGGGCAGGCGACGGCCTGCCTGGCCGGCACACGCTGGCAGTGGGATGGCGTCGATTTCAGCATCCTGCATCCGTACAGCAGGGACGCCGGCGACGGCAACGATGGCTCCTGCATGCTCAAGGTTGCGGCTCCCGGGGGTCGCCTGGTGCTCCCCGGAGACGTGGAGGAGCTCGGGGAAGCAGACGTGGTGTCACGGGAGAAACAAAGCTTGCAGGCCGAGGTGCTGGTGGTCGCCCATCATGGCGGGCGCAGCTCCACCAGCGAGGCGTTTCTGGAGGCAGTGAGCCCGCGCATCGCGCTTCTGGGGGTGGGCTACCGCAATCGTTACCGCTTTCCCCACGCAGATGTTATCCGTCGCCTCACCGACAGGGGCGTGGAAATATTCGACACTGCCCGCCACGGGGCGATCAGCCTGCGCTTCGATGGCAGGGTTGGAATTCTCGGCCCACGCCTGGAACGCGTGGAGAGCAGGCGCATTTGGCGTAGCCGGGATTGAGCGCGGGAGAGGGGATCCTAGTCGGACATGGTGGCGTTTGATACAGTCTGCGCCGCTACGCTTTTCTCGGAGGTGATCGACTCTTGCTTGAACTCGTCAAGGCCGGCGGATGGTTGATGGTGCCAATTCTGCTTTGCTCGGTTATCGCGATGGCCATCGTGGCAGAGCGCTTCTGGACCTTGCAGCGCAGACGCATTACCCCGAGCAACCTGGTGGTGCAGGTTTGGCAGTGGGCGAAAAGCGGAAAGCTCGACGACGAGCGAATTCGCGCACTGCGCAAGGGCTCTCCCCTGGGGCGCATACTGGCGGCGGGTCTGGTCAATCGCGACAGCAGCCGTGAATTGATGAAAGAGAACATCGAGGACGTGGGCCGCCATGTCATTCATGATCTGGATCGCTACCTCAATACCCTCGGCACCATCGCTTCCATTACACCCCTGCTGGGCCTGCTCGGCACGGTCATCGGCATGATCAAGGTATTTGCCGTCATCACCACCCAGGGCGTGGGCGACCCGGGCATTCTGGCCGGCGGCATTTCCGAGGCGCTCATCACGACCGCCGCCGGATTGACGGTGGCGATTCCGACGCTCATGTTTCATCGCTATTTTCGCGGTCACGTGGATGAGCTCGTGGTGACCATGGAGCAGGAAGCGCTCAAGATGGTCGAAGCCATGCACGGTCCCGAGGGCGGGCAAGCGTGACGGCCGGGCGGCGAACATGAACTTGCGGCCTGCACCGAAGGAACCCGCCGACATCAATCTCACGCCGTTGATCGACGTGGTGTTTCTACTGCTCATCTTTTTCATGGTTTCCACGACCTTCAGCCGCGACTCGGAACTCAGCATCGAGTTGCCCGCCGCCGCGGCCGAAGCCCAGAAACGGCGGCCCGACTCCATCGAGGTCGCAATCGACGCGCAAGGCAGGTTCTACGTCAATGGCCGGCAGCTGTTGAATACACAATCCAAGACCCTGCGTCAGGCTCTGGAAACGGCGGCGGGAGAAAGTGAGGCGCCGCCGATCATAATCAGTGCGGACGCAAAGACGCCGCACCAGGCGGTGGTGCAAATCATGGATGCGGCTCGCCAGCTGGGATTCGTGCGTCTCACATTCGCGACCCGCCTGGTTCCCGACAGCGACCGATAGCGCGGCGGCGCTTCGCGGTAACGCAGTCGAAATTGCATGGTCTCTCCCATCGACTCCCTGTGGTACCGGAATTCCCCTCTCAGTTTGTTGCTGGTCCCCATCGGGTGGCTGTATTGCGCCGCCGCGATTGTCCGCCGTGGCGCTTACCGTCTCGGGATTGCTCATGTGGGCCGTGTCGGCGCGCCGGTGATCGTCGTCGGCAACATCAGCGTCGGCGGCACGGGCAAGACGCCATTGGTCATCTGGCTGGCCCGCTTTCTCATGTCCCGCGGATTGCGTCCGGGCATCGTGTCGCGAGGTTACCGGGGGCGCGCCGATAAGTGGCCGCAGCAGGTTCGCCCGGACAGCGATCCCGTGATGGTGGGTGACGAGCCGGTGTTGCTGGCGCAAGCAACCGGCTGTCCGGTGGTGGCGGATCCGGACCGTCTGCGGGCCGCGACGAGCTTGCTCGCCCACGCCCGGTGCGACGTGCTAATCAGTGACGATGGCCTGCAGCATCTCGGCCTGGGCCGGGATGTGGAAATTGCCGTCCTCGACGGGGTCCGCCGCCACGGAAACGGGCGCTGCCTGCCCGCAGGTCCCTTGCGTGAGCCGGTGTCGCGACTCGATTCCGTCGACATGGTGGTTGCCAATGGTGGTGGTATCGGCGGTGAATTCCACATGCGGGTGACGGCCGGGGAGGCGAGAAATCTGACCGAGGCGACGCTCACTCGGCCGCTGGGCACATTCAAGCCCGGACCCGTGCATGCCGTATGCGGGATCGGATCGCCGGAGCGCTTTTTCGCCACCCTGGAGCGCGCCGGGGTGGTGGTGATCCAGCACCCATTCCCCGACCACCACGGATTTTGTGCCGCGGACATCAGCTTTGACGACCAGCTTCCGGTGCTGATGACGGAAAAGGACGCGGTGAAGTGCCAGCGCTTCGCCGACGCACGCCACTGGCGCGTTCCGGTCCAGGCGGAGCTCCCGGAGGCCTTCGGAGTACGCCTCTTGTCGCTGCTCGGGGCGCTGGCGCCGGCGGGCGCAAAATCGTGACCCGAGGTGTTGAAATATGCAGGGACTCTGGCAAAGTGCGGCATCGCCATGGTCTATGCTTGGCATGACAGTGGCATCACCCCGCAGCCGGAGATCCGACCCAGTGGGAGGGAATTCCCCGGCGATTCCAGTGGCATGAGATGATCCGCGTCCTGTTCGTTTGTATGGGAAATATCTGCCGCTCGCCGATGGCCCAGGGAGTCCTCGAGCAACGCCTGAATGAGGAACGACTCGAAGACCGGGTGCAGGTGGACTCTGCCGGAACCCATCACTATCACAGCGGCGATCCACCGGACCGGCGTGGCGTGGCAGCGGCGCGCCAGCGGGGCGTCGAAATTGGCGGCCAACGTGCGCGGCCGGTGCGCGACACTGATTTTCAGGAGTTCGACTTGATACTGGCCATGGACTCGGACAACGAACAGGCGTTGCGCGCGATTTGCCCGCCGTTCTACAGCGATCGGATCAAGCCGGTGATGGATTTCGCCCCGGATCTGCGCGAACGGGAGGTTCCGGATCCCTACTATGTGGGCGGAGATGGTTTCGAAAAGGTCTTGGATATGCTCGAGCTGTGCATGGAGGAACTCATGGACGAGTTACACGATCGCCTCGGTGGACGCGACACCATCGCCTGATGCAGCGAACAGGAAGCCAGGACTGACATGAAGGTTTCTGAGTACCGCGACGGCCTGCCGACGCCCGTTTTCTCGGATGCCCGGGCCGTATTGCGTTTCCCGCTGAACGAGCACGGCCGCGATTTCGTGGTCGGTGACATTCACGGCATGTTTCAGCACTTGAGCAAGCTGCTCTCGAGAATCGAATTCGACGAAAAAACCGACCGGGTGTTCTCCGTGGGTGATCTCGTGGATCGCGGCCCCGATTCGAAAATATCACTGGAATGGCTGGACAAACCCTGGTTCTACGCCTGCCGGGGAAACCACGAGCAGTTCGCCATCGACTCCAACGATCCGGAACAACTGGACGTGTGGGTGAACTACAACGGCGGCGAATGGTGGATGGATCTGGACATCGAGGAGCAGGAGGTATTTCGTACCCGCTTCAAGGAACTTCCCATGGCGTTGGAAGTGGAGACCCGCTGGGGGCGGGTGGGGATCGTACACGCCGATGTGCCGCCACTGTTGCCCTGGGAGCGATTCATGGACCTGCTCGAGGCCCGGGATCGGGACGCCGCCCTGTACGCCATGTGGTCACGCAACCGGATTTCGGGAATGTGCACGAGCCTGCCCGTTACCGGTGGTGTTCAGCGGGTGTATTGCGGCCACACGCCGACGCGGGAGACGGTTCAAATCGATAACGTTTACTACATCGATACGGGTGCCGCCTACAGCTACGATGGCTACGAGGAAGCGCGGCTGACCCTGGTGGAAATCCAACCCGATTGTCACCAGGAGTATTCCATCAATACCCACGATGTTGACTGAGAGGGTGATCGCTTAACGCACGCGGTAGGTGATGCGGCCCTTGCTCAGGTCATAGGGCGTCAATTGTACGGTGACCTTGTCGCCGGTCAGTATGCGGATGTAGTGCTTGCGCATTTTGCCGGAGATATGGGCCATGACCACGTGCCCGTTCTCCAACTCCACTCGAAACATGGTATTCGGCAGCGTCTCGATGACGGTGCCCTCCATTTCTATGTGTTCTTCTTTCGGCAATGTTTCCTCGCTTAGTGGAACGTGCGCGCAGACGGCCTGCTTTCGAACGGACCTGAATTGGAACGGACCTAAATTAAGATGGACGGTAGTGTGCCCAAATCTGGTCACGCTGGCAAAGCGCATAAGGGGCAAAATCAGTCTTCGAACAAGCGCCAGCGGCCCTCGATGAAGCGCTCCTGGGGCTGAAATTCCTGCTTGTACAACATCTTCGGTGAATCCGCGATCCAGTAGCCGAGATAAAGCCACTGGAGCCCCAGGCGGCGGGTTTCCTCGATTTGCCACAGGATGGAGAAGGTACCGATGCCGCGTTGGGAGAAATCCGGGTCGAAGAAGGTGTAGACGGCCGACAGCCCATCCATCAGGTGATCGGCGACAGTCACCGCCACCAGATGCCCACCAAGGCGAAACTCATAGAGCATCGTGCTTGCCCAGGAGCTCAGCAAGAACTCCCGGTACTGCTTGCGGGTGGGATTGTCCATGCCGCCGTTGGCATGCCGGGCGTCGAGATAGCGGCTGTAAAGCAGGAAGTGCTCTTCGTGGAACTCACCCTCGCAAGGGACGGCACGCAGGTCACGATTGTCCCGTAGAGCGCGCCGTTGGCTGCGACGCGGGGTGAATTTGTCCACCGGCACCCGCACCGGCACGCAGGCCACGCAATCCTGGCAATTCGGCCGATAAACATGCTCGCCACTGCGCCGAAAACCGTTCCGGGACAACAGAGTATAAACGCCGGCGTCTTTGGGAAACTCCGGATCGACGAACAGCGTCGTTGCATCATTGCCCGGCAGGTAGCTGCACTCGTGGGCCGGCGTGGCGTAAAGGAGCAGCTTTGCGGGTTCGACGCGCACCGTCATTGCCGGTTCAGCCGAGAACGATGTTGGGTGCGTCACGCCACTGCACCAACAGGCGCATGAAATCGCGGCGCGGGATCTCCGTGGCGCCCATGCGCTTGAGGTGATCGCTGGGCAACTGGCAGTCGATGAGCTCGTAGCCGCTCTGGCACAGGGTTACCAGCGCCACCTTCGAGGCGTCGGATACGCGGCTGAACATGGATTCGCCGAAGAAAACCTTGCCGATGGCGACGCCGTAAAGCCCGCCGACCAACGCACCGTCCTGCCAACACTCCACGGAGTGGGCAAAACCGCGCGCGTGCAGCTCGCAATAGGCGGCAATCATGTGATTGGTAATCCAGGTATCGTTCTGATGGCCGCGGGGCGCCGCGCAGGCCTCGATGACCCGTGGGAAAACCTGATCGAATGTCACCTGAAAGACCCCGCGACGGAGGGTCTTTTTAAGGCTGCGGGAGATCTTGATGGCCTCGGGAAGCAGCACCGCCCGGGGATCCGGAGCCCACCACAGAATCGGCTGCGCCTCGCTGAACCAGGGAAAAATCCCCCGCTGGTAGGCGTGCAGCAGGCGTGCCGGACTCAGATCGCCGCCCACAGCCAGCAGCCCGTTGGGCTGGATCATGGCGTAATCCACGTCCGGAAAGGCGTGAACCGGGGCGTCGTCGGTGATCCATATGGGTTGTAGCGTCATCGGGCGGCCCCTCCAGAGCCGGCTGCAAACCCTGTTTCATTGAATATTGTAGGGTAAAGGCGCCCCCAATGGCTCCCCCCCGTCCGCTTATCCATGCCGTTCGTCCGGCACATTCCGAAAGGGCAGGTGCTCGCCCATGACATCCATGTGCTCTTTGATCTGAGCGCCCTCGCGGCGCAGAAAATCACCGATGGCATCCCGGAAGCGGTCATCGCGGAACCAGTTTGCGGAATGGGTGACCTGCGGGAGAAAGCCGCGCCAGATCTTGTGCTCTCCCTGGGCGCCGGCCTCGAACACAGCGAGCCCCTTGTCGATGCAGTATTCGATGCCGCGGTAGTAACACATCTCGAAGTGCAGCGAGGGCAGGTACTCCCGGCAGCCCCAGTTGCGGCCATAAAGAACATCGCGCCCGCGGTAGAGGTGCGCGCCGGCGATGCATGCCTGCCCCCGCCGCGCCAGCACCAGCATCGCCGATTCGGGCATGCTCGCGCCAACATCGCAGAAGAACTCCGGCGTCAGGCTCGGATAACCCCATTTGCGGTCGTAGGTGGCGCTGTACAGGCCGTGGTAAGCGTGCCAGTCCGCTTCGCTGGCCTCGCTCCCGGACAGCACCTGAATCTCCACATCACTGGCATTGGCCTCGCGCCGCTCCCGGCGCACCTGTTTACGCCGCTTGGAGCGCAAATGCTCCAGGTAGTCCTGGAAGTCGCGGTAGCCGTGGTTGTGCCAGTGGTACTGGCAGCCGATGCGCGCGGCGTGCCCTCTGGCCTGCAGCATCCGGTCATCGTCCTCGCTGGCAAACAACCACTGCAGGGACGACACGCCGGAGCTGCGGGCGACTTCCAGGGCCGCTTCGATGATCGTCGCCTTGATGGCAGCGCTGTCGGCACCGGGTGCGCACAGCAGTCGCTTTCCGGTGGCGGGTGTAAAGGGAATGGCGCTGACCAGCTTCGGGTAATACGCCAATCCCGCGCGCTGGTAGGCGTCCGCCCAGGCCCAGTCGGAGCCGAACTCACCGAAGGAGTGCACTTTGATGTACATGGGCGCGGCGCCCACGAGCCGGTCTTTGGCGTACACCAGCAAGTGGCGCGGATACCAGCCGGAATCCTCGCCGACGCAGCCATGGCGCTCCAGAGCAACCAGGAACTCGTGACGCAGAAAAGGGTTTTCGTCACCCGCCAGGCGATTCCAAGCGTGCGCGGGGACATCGGACAGACTGTCGCTGACCGTTGCCCGCAGGGTCGTGCCGGCGGGCTCGGATGGTGTGTCAGGCGCGGCTGTCGAGGCCACGGGGATCCCGTTGCAGTGGATTGCTCATTTGGCCTGCTGTGCGTCCAGGTACTTTTCCGCGTCCAGCGCCGCCATGCACCCGGAACCGGCCGACGTCACGGCCTGGCGATACACCTGGTCGGCCACGTCGCCCGCAGCAAAAACACCTTCGATGCTGGTGGCGGTGGCATTACCGGCGATGCCGCTGTGCACGCGTATATAGCCGCCTTTCATTTCCAACTGGCCCTCGAAAAGATGGGTGTTCGGCGTATGACCGATGGCGATGAAGACGCCTTTGACGTCCAGATCCCGGGTGCTGCCGTTGCTCGCGTGGCGTATGCGCACGCCAGTAACACCGCTGTCGTCGCCGAGGACTTCGTCGACGACGTGATCCCAGGCGATGCTGACATTTTCGCCTTCGCTCTTTTCCATCAGTTGATTGGCGAGCATTTTCTCTGCGCGAAACTGATCCCGGCGATGCACCACAGTCACGTGGGAGGCGATATTGGAAAGATAAAGCGCTTCTTCCACTGCGGTATTACCGCCGCCGATGACCGCCACCGACTGATCCCGGTAGAAGAAACCATCGCAGGTCGCGCAGGCGGATACGCCGCGGCCCTTGAAAGCCTCCTCGGAACCCAACCCCAGGTAGCGGGCCGAAGCGCCGGTGGCGATGATGAGTGCGTCGCAGGTGTAGACAATGTCGTCACCGGTGAGGCGAAAGGGCCGAGTGTCCAGGTCCGCCTGCTGGATAGTGTCGAATATCACTTCAGTATCGAAGCGTTCGGCGTGCTCGCGCATCCGCTCCATGAGCGCCGGTCCCTGCAAGCCACTGGCGTCGCCGGGCCAATTGTCCACCTCGGTGGTGGTGGTCATTTGACCGCCCACCTCGAGGCCGGTGATCAGCACGGGTTGCAGATTGGCACGGGCGGCATAGATGGCCGCCGTGTAGCCGGCGGGGCCGGACCCGAGAATCAGTAATCGGCAGTGTTTGACGTCGGTCATGAAGATTCGCTCACCTTTTCGGGCTCATTTACCGGGGACCATTGCAGGGATCCGGGGCCGTGGACGCGCACATATCCCGTTTCCAGCGCCCCGCGCCCGCCACAACATGGAGCAAGCGCGGCCAATTTTCAATATCCGTCATGGGCAGGGCCCCCGGGGCGGTTGGGGGAAAGGCCTTCCCTCGAAAGGCGTACTGGATTGTTTGGAATTTATCGTTAATAATTACAGAGTTAACGGATCAACCTATAAACGAGTTTAACTATGGCTCAGGCATCTCGGCAAAAAGCCCCATGGCACATGGCGTGGCGGGCACCCCTGGCGCGGGGCACCCGTGAGGGCATGTTCATCCTGGTAACCACACTGGCACTTTATCTGCTGTTGGCGCTCTCGAGCTATTCACCGGACGATCCCGGCTGGTCGCACACCGGTCGCAGCGTGTCGGTGGTCAATCAGGGCGGCGTCGTGGGTGCCTGGCTGGCCGATGTGCTGTTCTATCTGTGCGGTTATATGGCCTACCTGTTTCCCGTAATGGTGGCCTATGCCGGTTGGATGTTGACCCGCAACGGCGATGGCAAAGCCGGCACCAAGGGGGAGAAACTGGATGGCTTTCATCTCTCGGCCAGGGGCATCGGCTTTGTCGTGACGCTGGCGGCGGGCTGTGGCCTGGCGACGCTGCATTACCAGGCCGGCAGCAGCCTGCCCCTGGACGCCGGCGGCGTGCTGGGTGCCGTCATCGGCAATAATCTCCAGGCCATGCTCAGCACCCTCGGCGCTACTTTGCTGTTGCTGGCGCTGTTCCTGTCGGGATTCTCGCTGTTCACCGGTGTGTCCTGGCTGACCATCATGGACGAGACCGGCTACTGGACCCTGTGGCTGGTGAGCCGGGGGACGATGGTCGTGCGCCGGATTTCCGAGTACCGCCGGGCACGCCACGCCAGGCAGCGCCGGGAAGCGCAGGTGAATGCCGCACGCACACACAAGAAGGAACGGGTGCCGCCGCGCATCGAGCCGGTGGTGGCGCCGCCGCTGCCCAGCGTGCGGGCACAAATGGAACGCCAGGTGCCGCTGTTCGATTTGCCCACCGACGCATCGGGCCTGCCGCCCCTGGGGCTGCTGGACGAGCCGCCGAGTAGCCGCCATACGATTTCCCACGCAGCTCTGGAAGCGATGTCGCGCCAGGTGGAGTTGAAGCTGCGGGACTTCGGCATCGAGGTGGAAGTCGTGGCCGTGCATCCCGGGCCCGTGATCACCCGCTTCGAGCTGCAGCCGGCGCCGGGGGTGAAGGCGAGCCGCATTACCAACCTTGCACGGGATCTGGCCCGCTCTCTGTCGACCACGAGTGTGCGCATCGTCGAGGTGATTCCCGGCAAATCGGTGATCGGCCTGGAAATTCCCAACGAAGTCCGAGAACTGGTGTGCCTGAGCGAAATCGTGAAGTCGTCATCCTACGATCACGATCCGTCGCCGCTGTCGCTGGCCCTGGGCAAGGATATTGGCGGCCAGCCGGTGGTCGTGGACTTGGCCCGGATGCCGCATCTATTGGTTGCGGGAACCACGGGCTCCGGTAAATCCGTGGCGATTAACGCCATGGTGTTGAGCCTGCTCTACAAGGCCAAGGCCAGTGACGTACGCTTGATAATGATCGATCCGAAAATGCTGGAACTGTCCGTGTACGAGGGCATTCCGCACCTGCTGGCCCCGGTAGTCACCGACATGAAGCAGGCTTCCAGCGCGCTTCGCTGGTGCGTCGCCGAAATGGAACGGCGCTACCAGCTCATGTCGACGCTGGGCGTGCGCAATATCGCCGGCTACAACCGCAAGCTCAAAGAGGCTGCCGACTGTGGCGAGAAGCTGAGAGATCCGTTTTTCACGCCTAGCGAGGAGAACCCGGAAGCGCCGGAACTCGAAAAGTTACCGCTGATCGTCGTGGTCGTGGACGAACTCGCCGACATGATGATGACCACCGGCAAAAAAGTGGAGCAACTGATTGCGCGCCTGGCGCAAAAGGCGCGGGCTTCCGGGGTGCATCTCATCCTCGCCACCCAACGGCCTTCCGTCGACGTCATCACCGGTCTCATCAAGGCGAATATTCCCAGCCGCATCGCCTTTCAAGTCTCGGCGAAAGTGGACTCGCGCACTGTCATCGATCAGATGGGCGCGGAAACCCTGCTCGGCCACGGCGACATGCTGTATCTGGGCCCGGGGACATCCATTCTGTCCCGTGTCCACGGCGCCTTCGTGTCCGATCAGGAAGTGCATCGAGTGGTAAACCATCTGCGCAAGCAGGGCAAACCGACCTACCTGGAGGGGATCCTGGACGGGCCGGATGACGCCGCCGGCAATTTCATGAGCGGCGCGTTGCCGGGCCAGGGCTCCGACGAGGAAAGCGATCCACTCTACGATCAGGCCGTGCACATCGTCACCGATACCCGGCGTGCGTCCATTTCCGGCGTTCAGCGGCGCCTCAAGATTGGCTACAACCGGGCCGCGCGCATGCTCGAGCAGATGGAGACGTCCGGTGTGGTCGGGCCGCTGCAGTCCAACGGAGCCCGCGACGTACTGGCGCCGCCTCCGCCGTCAGGGTAGATTGCAGCGCCGATGGCCTGTGCCATCGCACCCGGCACCGATGCCGGGTCAGTGAGGCGTGGCCGGTGAGAGCATTTTTTCTTGCGTTTCTGTTTACCCTGGCGGTGCCGGCGTTCGCCGGTAACGGCCCGGAACGTTTGCAGGCATTCTTCGATCAGGTTCGCTCGCTGCGGGCCGAGTTTCAGCAAAGCGTCTTCGACGAAGACGCCCGTCAACTGGACCAGGCCAGTGGCATGGTGTACATCCAGCGCCCCGGTCGATTTCGATGGGACTACGTCGAGCCCTATGCCCAGGAGATCGTTGGTGACGGCGAGCGGGTGTGGATTTACGACAGCGAGTTGGAGCAGGTCACGGTAAGGCCCCTGGATGACGCCCTCGGCGATACACCTGTCATGTTATTGAGTTCCGATCGGCCCGTGGAGGAGAGCTTCCAGGTGCGCGCCATGGATGGGCCTGACGGCTACGAATGGGCCGGGCTCGAGCCCTTGGGCGATCAGATCAGTTTCACCGAGATCCGCCTCGGCTTCGAAGGCGATACCCTGCGGGTCATGGAACTCAAGGATGCCTTCGGACAGCTCACCCGCCTGCGCTTCGTGAATTTGGAACGAAACCCGGAGCTCGAGCCGACACTGTTCCAATTTACGCCCCCGGAAGGCGCTGACATCTTCAGTAACTGATCCGGGTTTTGCCGGGCTAGGACGCGGCAGGATCGTCGTTCTCGTCCAGGGCATCGATGGCGTCGATCTTCCCGTCGAGAACATTACGTATTTCGTCGAATTCCGTGTGAAGCCGATCGGCTACGTTGAGCTTTTCTTCCAGTTCCTTTTTCGCCAGTTGAATCTGCGCTTTTTGCCTGGCAACTTTGTCCGCAAGCACTTTCAATCGTCGATAATGCTCGGCGATGGCCGCCTCGTGGGCCGACAGGTTCTTCATCCATTTCGCACGGGCGGCGTCCACTTGTTTCTTGATGACGACCATCGTCGCTTTCTTGAGTTGCACTTTCCATTCGGCGATTTGCTGTTCGCCGCGGCGGCGCTCGGCCTGCGCGAGGCGCCGCAAGACCGCCTCCATTCCGGACATGGCCTGGGCAATTTCGGCGTCGGTTTCCGGGTCCGTAGCACCGTTTTCGGCCGGAGCTCCTTTCTGGCCTGACGGCGCGCCCGCCGGTTTCCCGGCGCCGTTCCCGGCGGCGGTGGGTTCTTCCTGTCCGGACGCAGCCAGCTCCAGGGCTCGGTCGAAACGGGTCTGGCTGGGATCGAAGACATCGCCGTCCTGGCTCTCTGTGCCCGATGCCCCATCCGGGACGAGACCATTCTGGAGAGCGTCCTTCTCCTTGCGGATCTCTTTGATGAGTTCCCTCAGGCCACGTCCGAGCTGGGTATCGCCCAGGGAATCATGGGGGACCTCGCCATATGCCGATGGCGGTCCACCGTCGCTCGATCCAGAATCCGTGCTCACAATCTCGGGCCCAAACAGGTGCGGTTCACAAGCTTTACCATAGCTATTTGCAGCTTTTGTTCGGCGAACCAGGTGGGGAATCGCAGTAGAATCTCGGACAAAGCCGGTCACAATCATCCGGAGTGAGGCGCAGTTCTCATTTTGTCCGGACACAGAATTATCAGAGGAGACAGGTCATGAGCAGTCATCTCGCCAAGGCGCTGTGGAAGGCGCGTACCGAAGGCGGCGCAATCCCGGTGGACGAGGGGTCGCGGCCCGCCAGTGCTGCCGATGCCTATGCCATACAGGGCGAGATAACAGCGCTGTTCGATGCTGAAATGGTGGGCTGGAAGCTGGGCGCCACGAACCAGAAGACCCTCGATTTACTGGGTTTCGATCGCCCCTTCGTGGGTCCGCTGTTGTCGCTTCACTTTCACAATCAGAACGACGAACTGGCGGTCTATCCCGAGCACGGTCCAAAACTGGAAACGGAGTTCCTGGTCACTCTCGCGGCCGATCTGCCAGCCCGGAATGAACCCTACACCGATGATGAAGTAATGGCGGCGGTGGACAGCATTTGTCCGGCTTTCGAGATCGTCGGTTGCCGGGGCGACATCGCCTTCGGCGAAGCCGGACTGCTGTTGATTGCCGACGGCGCCGCCAACGTCGCGGTGATCCCCGGCGAGCCCACAACGACCTGGCGCGAGGCAGATTTATCCGACCACCCCTTGCGGGTTGAAATAAACGGGGTCGAGGTCGCCACCGGCTCGAGCAATCTGCTCATGTGGGGCAATCCCTACGGCGCCGTTGCCTACCTTGCCAGCCACCCGCAGGTGGCCGCGCGCGGGCTGCGCGCGGGGGATCGCATCATGACGGGCACTTGCGGCGGCCTGATCCCGCTCAACCCCGGTGACGAGGCCTCGGCGGACTTCGGTGTGCTCGGCACGGTGCGGCTGAAGGTGGCGTGAGCCGAGCCGCTTTTACACAAGCGTCGATAGTCCGCGTTACCACGGCCGCATGGTATTGAGGCACATCGGTCGTTGAGGGTGAGCAGACTACTGTATATAATTACAGTAATCGCTCAACCCACTCAAGGAAGACCGCCATGACCGCAATCGTCCCCGCCACTGCCCACCATCCCTCCGACCGTCACCTCGCCATCGATGCGCTGGACAAGGCCATCGTCAACCTTTCCGCCAGGATCAATGCCTCGACCTACGAGCTGCTGATCCTCATTCGCGAGTTCGACGAGCGTGCCGGGTGGCTCGAGTGGGGGCTCGAGAGCTGCAGCCAGTGGCTGCACTGGCGCTGTGACTTGAGCCAGTCCACGGCCCGGGAGAAGGTGCGCGTCGCTCACGCGCTGAAGGCGCTACGGTCGATTGCCATTGCGTTTTCGGAGGGCAGGTTGTCGTATTCCAAGGTACGGGCACTCACCCGAGTGGCGACGCCGGTGAACGAGGACGCGTTGCTCGGTTTCGCCCTCTCGACAACGGCGGCGCGGGTGGAAGAGCGCTGTCATCAGATGCGCAACACCCTCCCGGGGGCGTTGGAGGCGGCTAACCAGGCCCACGCTCGGCGCGAGGTGCGGGCTTTCCGGGATGTGGAGCGGGGCACCATGACCCTGACGGTCGAGCTACCCCTGGAAGAGGGCGCGCTCGTCTGTCAGGCCCTGGACAAGGCGGTGGAGGCGCAAGGCGAGAAAGGTCCCGAGTTCGAGGCGGAGTCCTGGGGCGCGCAGCAGGCGGATGGGCTGCTGACGATTGCCAGGAGCTACCTCAGCGGCGGGTCGGGTGAATCAGGCAGCGCATCGAGCACCGCGGACGCCTATCAAGTCGTCGTGCACGTGGACGGGGCTGCGCTGCAGGGGGAAGAAGGCCGCTCGGACTCGGCCGTGGAGTCGGTGAAGCGCCTCTGCTGCGACGGTAGCGTGGTGCCCATGGTGGACGGCGCCAACGGGGAGCCCCTGAGCGTCGGGCGCAAGCAGCGCACGGTGCCGGCGGCAATGAAACGTGCCTTATGGTCGAGAGACCGCGGCTGCTCGTTCCCCGGCTGCACCCACCGGCGTTACGTGGATGCCCACCACATCCGCCACTGGGCGGACGGGGGCGAGACGAGCATGGAGAACACCATGCTTCTGTGCAGCGCCCATCACCGCCTGGTGCACGAGGGCGGTTACGAAATCCGCAAGGACACTTCGGGCGGGTGGTACTTCCGCCGTCCCGACGGTCGGGCCATCCCCCGATGCGGCTATCAGACCGATGACATAGTCGACGACGGCATCGACGACGTGTGGAACGCGGTGATGGGAGGCGCTTCCGCGGAAGCGCCTGCGCGCGGGAACGCGATGAGGCAATGATTGCAGCGCGCCGCCCAGGCGCACGCGCTCTATGAGTTACAAGAACGCCCGACCACCTGGTTCGAAGTCACACCGGCCACTTCAACAACTCAACTGAAACAGTCACTTGCGACGCTTGCCACATTCGCAAATCCGACATAATTCGCGATTCCCTGCTTCAGCAAACATCACGGTGGCACAAATTTGGCACAAGTGATCCTGGTAAGGGTTCCATTGAGATCGAACCGACGGAGTCAGCCTTGCGGGAGCGCGAACCACTCAAATCGGCTGCGATTTCAGACGTTCACCGAGCGTAAAACTAGCCGGACTTGAGATTGCGTCCGTGGCGAGGCCGAACTACTAATTCGACGCTTCGGATCCCGCTTCTACGCGTCGCGGCAAATGGCTATGGATCCAAATGATGCCTCCAGACATGGAAGGTGAACAATTCGAACAAGCTCTCGTCCGATTCGAGAAATCGTTCACCTTCTGTGTAACACTTCGGCTCCGCACGCCGTTTGTGCTCGATGCGAAGAAAAGTTTTCAGTCATTGCCTGGAGTCCTGCGATGGAAAGAATGCGCAAAGTTTCGAGACCTACAAGCTACCTGGTTTTGCTGTGCCTGCTCAGTCTGGGCAGTTACGTCCCAGCGGCCCGCGCAGCGATCGTCGGCACGGAAACAGTTGCAGCTGAGCAAGATGTCGAAATGCAGCGAGCTCAGTTGAATCGAATGCTGGATAACGAGGTCGTCAAGTCTTTTCTACTGGCGAATGGAGTGGATAGGGAGATCGTGCAGTCGCGTCTGGATGGACTGTCGGACGGTGAGATCCGCGCGCTTTCCGAGCGTTTCGACGAGTATCCGGCCGGCGAGGGATTCGAGACGCTGCTGATCCTTGCATTCCTTGCATTCATCGCGTTGCTCATAACGGACATCCTCGGCTATACGGACATTTTCCCGTTCGTGAAGAAGACTACCGAGTGACTCCAAAGTTCGGATTGATTGACGTGAGGAGCACGGCGAGATCCATGTGTCTGTTGACCCGAATCTTTGCCGGCGCGTCCGCCCTCGCTCTCGCCGCTTGCGCGAGCACACCACAGACGGATGCAGTCCTGGCGATGCAGATTGACGGGGCACCCTCGGTCGAGCTTACCGCCGTGCCGTTTTTTCCGCAGACCGCTTACCAGTGCGGCCCCGCCGCACTCTCGACCATGCTCGCGGCCGCCGGTGAGGACGTCGCCCCGGACGACCTCGTCTCACAAGTCTACCTGCCCGGACGCGAGGGTAGCCTGCAGTTCGAGCTCATGGCGGCGGCACGGCTCCGGGGCTTCGTTCCCTACGTGCTCGCGCCGCAGCTCGACAGCGTGCTGCACGAGGTCCGCGCGGGCAACCCCGTGCTCGTCCTCCAGAACCTCGGGCTCGATTGGCATCCTCAATGGCACTTTGCCGTGGTGGTCGGATTCGACCTGTCGGCCGGGGAGATGATTCTTCGATCTGGCGAGGAGGCACGCCACGTGATTCCGCTACGGCTCTTCGAGCGCACCTGGGAACGTGGCGGGTACTGGACGATGGTGGTCATGCCTCCTGATCGGCTGCCACGAACCGCGCAGTCGCGAACTTATACGCGCGCAATCGTCGAGCTCGAACGCCTCGGGCGCCTGCGTGAGGCCGCAACCGCCTACGAAGCTGCGCTGGCACGCTGGCCGGACAATGTCGTCGCAGGGATTGGTCTCGGCAACAGCCTGTATGCACTCGGCGATCTGCCCGGCGCCGAGTCGGCCTACCGTCGCGCAGCGCTACGTCACCCCGAGCGCGGCGTCGCCTTCAACAACCTCGCTCAGGTGCTAGCGGACCGGGGCCGCCTGCGCGAGGCGGAGGAATTCGCCCGGCGGGCGGTCGAGTTGGGCGGTCCCATGCGTGGACGGTTCGAGGAGACCCTCGAGGGGATCCTTGCGGATGTGCGACGCTCAGGGGCGACCGGAGATGGCCGGTCGCCCGACACCGCTCCGGTGCCCGGGGAAACCTACCGCGATACCTGAATGCAATCGAGCAGGGCTGCCGAACTTTTTCCCGCGACCCGTTGGCACGACCGATTCGGCGATCGTCCGATGACCCCGTAACCGATTTCACTCGACACCAGCCACCTGATAGTCGAGGCTCGGTGGTTTCTCCGTGTACGGATCGCGATGCTCGACAATCTCCTCGTGCAGGGGCGCCACCCGCCGTTCCCGGCGCGATCTCTCTCCGCTTCCCGCATGCAGAAAGTGCGCCGCATTCGGGACCATCGAAGCACGAGAGGCAGCCGTGCTCATCTCCTAGCGCGCCCGGAGGGACTCGAACCCCGACCACCTGGTTCGAAGCCGAAGCCAGGAGTATCACAAGAATTCAAGATACGAGTTTAAGTGCGGCCAGCGGCGTGCATCTGAGCTCGTATTCAGATCATGCTGCCGTGGGACTGGAGAACCGGCCAATATCGAAGGCCCCGATGGGTAAATCAGATTCTCCAGCTACGATGAGGTCGGCGATTATCCGCCCTACGATGGGACCGAGGGCGAAGCCGTGGCCACAAAATCCAAATGCGTGGTAGGCACCTTCCACGGCGCTGGCACCGATGACCGGAATACCGTCCGGCAGCTGCCCTTCGATACCCCCCCAGCAACGCACTAATTGAACGCCGCGTAAACGTGGAAACAGTATCGCTGCCGTAGTCGCGCTGGTGGCGAGCTCCCGGAAATCCAGATGCGTGCGGTTACTGTCCGGCTCGGCACGGCCCTGGTGACCGCCGCCGATTAATACCGTGCCGTTGTCGAATTGCTTGAAGGAAAGCATGCGGCCCTGGGCGCCGACGACTGGAGTGACGAAGGGCTTCAATCGCTCGGTGATCATCAGCATCAGCGCCTCGGACTCTACCGGCGCGTGCTCGCCGAGCATGGCGGCGATGCGCCCCCCCCAGGCACCCGCGCAGTTGACCAGAATCGGCGCTTGCAGATGACCTTGCGCGGATTGGACCTGCCAGATCTCGTCTTGCTTTTGCACGGATTCCACCGGCGCGCTTTCGAGAATGCGCACACCGAGAGCTAGCGCTTTGCGCTTGAAAGCCTGAACAGTCAGGAAGGGATTGGCGTGGCCGTCGCCGTGCACCACCATGCCGCCAACGCAGTGCGGTGCGATGGCCGGGAGCAGACCCCGAAGCTGCTCCTGGTCGATGATCTCTTCGTGCTCGAATCCCAGGCTGAGCAGCGTCTCGCGCCTGTCTCGCAGAGCTTCCAGCTCGGATTCGGTTTCCGCCACTTTCATCTGACAGGAAACGGCGAAGCCACAATCGTCGTCGACCAGCTCACCAATGCGGTGCCAGGAGGCGAGGGCGGCGACAGCAAGGGGAATTTCCGGCAACGCCCGGCCCAGCCGGCGCACACCCCCGGCATTGGCGCTGGATGCGTGGCGTCCCACGTAATCCTTCTCGACAACGATGGTATCGAGACCCGAGCGCTTCAGGTGCAGCGCGGTCGCGCATCCGTGCAAGCCGCCGCCGATAACGATGGCGTCGGCGCTGCGTTTGCCCCTGGTCACGATTTCAGTCGCTCTCGGGCGTTGCATCGGACGTCGCCGTCAACGCAGCCAGTTCCCCCAACATCAGCGGTTTCACCGGCGGGCGCAGCCGCAGTGCGCCGACTTCGGCGACACTGACGCCGCGGCGCTCGGCGATCATTTCGCTGATGGTCAGGCCGCACATGCGGGCCTGGCATGGCCCCATGCCGCAGCGGCTGAAGCCTTTTAACTGATTGGGACCGATGCAGCCGAGATCGACGGACTCGCGAACCCGTGCTGCCGGCACTTCTTCACAACGGCAGACCAGGGTGGCGTCATCTTCGGGAATACGAAATTGTCGAGACGGGCGAAACATCGCGTCGAGGAAGGGGCGCAGGCGGCGTTCTTTGGCGAGGATCTCCCGGTACGGAGCAGCCAGCCGGTTACGCAGTGTCGCGTCCAGGTGCGCGCAACGGTGGAGCGCGCCGTAGGCGGCAATCCGGCCAAGGCACTCCGCGGCCAGGGCGCCGTTGACGGCGGCACCATCGCCGGCGATGGCGACGCCCGGCACATCGGTTTCGGTCCAGGTATCCGTCACGGCGTGCCAACAAAGTTGCGCGTCGCTCCAGCGGTGGGCGCAGCCGGCGGCCATGGCCAGATTGACGTTGGGAACGATCCCCTGATGCAGAAACACACGGGTTGTATCGATTCGCTCCCAGTGCTGTCGATGCCGGTACTCCACCGCAGACAGGGCATCCGTGCCGATCAATTTCAGGTCCTCGACACCTTTAATAAAGGGGACCCCGGCGGCACGCAGCTCGGCGATCCAACGCCGCCCCTTCATCAGGGCGCCGATGCTCATCATCGCGGCGGGTAAGTGCGGCAAGGCGCGCAAGCTATTGCCCCGGGGTGTGGTGTCGAGGATGGCGCGGATCGCGATGCCCGCCTTCAAGTACTGGTTGGCCACCAGGTAAAGCAAGGGACCGGTTCCCGCGAACACCGCGTCGGACGCTGCGAGCCCGGCGGACTTGAGCAAAACCTGCGCGCCGCCCGCGGTCATGACGCCGGGCAATGTCCAGCCGGAAACAGGAAACGGGCGTTCCTGGGCGCCGGTGGCGATGATGATCTGATCGGCGGTCAACAGTTGCGCGACGCCGTCTTTGGAGACACCGATTTCGCGCTCCGCTGAAAGCTGCCAAACAGTCGCGCCGGCCTGGTGCTCGGCCCCGCTGGCCTCGAGTTCCGCGATCAGATCCTGTCCCTGGTAGTAATCGGGGCCGAGAATATTCCGATCCGTAAGCGTCGGGCGGGCGACGGCCCGGTAGATTTGGCCGCCGGCCGCCGGCTGCTCGTCGAGAAGCAGCGCGCGGGCACCGTGTTTCGCGGCCACCGTTGCCGCGGCCATGCCTGCGGGCCCGGCCCCGACCACGACGATGTCGTAGTGGCCGTTCACTGTCCGGTGTCCTGCTCAGCGTCGCTGAAGACATTCCCGGCGGTGTCGTTGGCACCTTGTTGGCGTTTGACGCGCATGCCGTCGCGTACCTCCGTCATGCAGGCCTGCCGATTCGCAACGCCATCGATTTCGACCAGGCACTCGAAACAAACGCCCATCATGCAGAACGGTCCGCGTGCTGCGCCGCTCACCGGCGTGGTGCGAAAGTTCCAATGATTGCCGGCAAGCAGGGCGGCGGCGACGGTATCGCCCTGGTGGGCCAGTAGTGTCTCGCCTTCGAATTCCATGCGCACTTGCGGGGTGCCGTCGCGTTGGATCCTATGCATGCTCGAACCTTTCGGGGTGCATGGGCCCGAGGGCCTCGGGCAACACGCCGTCGCCGATCGCGGGTGCCAGATGCAGGGCATGGGCGGCGGCCAGGGTAACGCCGCTGTGGCAAGCGGCGGCGAAGGCACCCGGGTGCTGCTGTGATTGTGTGTAAATGGGATAGGTGTCCGGTGTCATGATCCGAAGCGCGCCCCATGCGCGCACGATTCGGGCGCGGGCCAGATGAGGAAACACGCGCACCGCCCGGGCCGCGATGCGATTCATGACAGGCGCCTGGGTACCCTCGTCGAATCCCACGTTCTCCTTCGAAGCGCCCAACTGGACACTGCCCTCGGTGGTTTGGCGGACCATGGACACGGGCAGCGACAAGAACGGGCGCAGACGTTCTGTCACCAGAACTTGCCCGCGCTCCGGTCGCAGGGGAATCTTCAGGCCGATCATCGCCGCCAGCTCGGCCGTGCCGAGCCCGGCGGCGAGAACCAGGCGGGCGCCGTGATGGCGTGTGTTGGCGGTGTCGACGCTGAACGCGGAGCCCCGGCGTTGCACTGCGATGACCCGCTCGCCGTTTTCGATCCGCCCGCCCTTGGATTTAAAGCACTGGTGCAGACTACGCAACAGGCCGAGGGGATTGACGTGTCCATCGGCGGGCGAATAGCAACCACCGGCAACATCCGGTCCAAGTCCCGGCAGCACTTGGGATAAGGCTTTGCGATCCAGCATCTCGTACTCGACGTGGGGCGCGTGCGCCTGCAATCGTTGCATGGCCGCGCGGGTGCTTGCGAATTCCTCGGCGTCCAGACATATTTCGACTCCGCCGGGGCGGCGGTAGCCGATATCCTCACCGGTGATCTCCTGCATCTCCGCGTCCAACTCGGACCAGGATTGCGCCGACGTCCAGGTCCACTGGGCGTAAGGAGGAAAATCGGTGCCTTTGTTCTGAACCCAGACGAGGCCGAAATTTCCGCGCGCGGCGCGAAAAGCGATGTCTCCTTCGTCGAGCATCAGAGTGGACAAACCGCGTCGCTGCAATCCATAAGCGAGGGCCGCACCCACCAGGCCACCGCCGACAACGATCGCGTCATGAATGCTCAGGACCGTGTCCCTCCGATCTCAGCCGTTGAATCGATCCAGACGATAGGGCGTCATGTCCATGTTCAACGGTGCCTTGGCCACCAGAGCCGCCAACATACGCCCGGTCATGGGTGCACCCGTGAGTCCCAGGTGACCGTGGCCGAAGCCACAGAAAAAGCCGGGATGTCCCGGCACCGGGCCGATGTAGGGAACGGAATCCGGTGACGAAGGGCGCACCCCCATCCACTCCTCGGTGGACTCGGTGTTGAGCTTTGGCAACAGCGCCTTGGCATGACGCTCGAAAACCCGGGCGCGGCGATAGTCGGGGGCCGCGTCGGCGCCGGCAAACTCAGCGGTTCCGGCACTGCGCACGCCCATCTCCATGGAGCTGGTGACGAATTTATGATCCGCATCCATGACCGAGTGAGTCAGTGACAAACCTGGATCGGTGAAGATCAAATGGTAGCCACGTTCTGCCTCGAGCGGCAGGCGAACGCCCAGGGCCGACAGCAGGCGCAGCGACCAGGCGCCGGCGGCGAGGACGACGGTCTTCGCGGCGTGGCTCCCTTGATCGGTTTCGATCCGGTATCCGCCGTTCACATCGGGAACAATGCGATCTACCCGGCCGCGCAAAAAGCGCGCGCCGCGGTCTTGTGCCATGCCAGCCAGCACCTTGCCGAGCCGGCCCGGGTTGACCGTGCGGCCCTGTTGCTTGACTACCACGGCGGATTTGAATTCCGGTGATATTTCCGGCTCCAGTTCCTGGACCTCGCCGTTTTTCAGAAACTCGAGAGGCACGCCCCGTTCCCGGCGCAAACGCCAGGGCAGATCATCGGGATTGGCGGCGTTCGCGTTTCGATAAACATGCAGATAAAGGCAGTTCTCCACCAGAGCTTCCTCGCCGCTGCCGGCAAGGTATTGGCGGTACAGATCGACACTGGGCTGGTTGACCGCGAGCATGGCGTCGGCGATGGCGGGCAGTCGATGCGGCGCACCGGCTTGCAAAAACTTCAACAGCCAGGAAAACATTTGCGGTGCGTAGGACCAGCGCACCGACAGCGGCCCTTCCGGATCGAGCAACCATTTGGGTACGCTCTTCCACAGGCCGGGCAGCGATTGCGGTACGCAGGACCAGGGCGAGATCACGCCGGCGTTGCCGTAGCTGGCGCCTTCCGCAGGGCCGTCGCGGTCAATGACCGTGACGTCGAATCCCTTGTCTTGCAGTGCCAGTGCGGTGCAAATTCCGACGATGCCGGCACCAACGACCATGACCTCCTTGCCGGCAGTCTCAGGCAACTTCGGGCACTGCCTCACGGTTTTTCCGCCAGGCCAGCACCTGCTGGATCACTACGGGAAGTGCAAGCACCGCGGCGTATATGTCGCTGGTCGCGCCCGGCGCAACCATGAAAACCGCGGCCAGCGCCATCAAGAAGCGCAGGGGTGTTGGCATGTGGTCGATGAAGTATCCGCTGACGGCGGTTGCCATCATGGTGACGCCCAGCGCGCAGGTGAGCGCCGTTTCAAGGAACGCGCCCCAGGTGAAATAGTCGCTGAGAACGATCAGCATCGCGGGCGAATAAACGAAGACCATGGGTACCAGCAGCTTG